>JAJPXL010000044.1 GCA_021205455.1 Clostridiales bacterium | reverse complement strand
TGGCCCCCCTCTTAAGAATCTCCCCGTATCAGGCAGCCGGCTTGCGCCTTGTCTCTCAATATTGTGGTCTGTCAGGCAACAGACGATGTGACTTGATGCGCACCAAAGCTGCCGCCCCCGGCGGCTGGGGATGATTGCCACCCGTTCTGCTGAGGCGGAACGTGGCGTCAATTTTGTTATCCTTTGGTCGTGGACCTCTGAATGTACGGTTAGGCTATTACTCCTATTTTTAAAGACAAGGGGTTATCATACATTAGTAATAGGACAGCTTCTTTTCTGTTCAAGTAGATTTCATCTACCGATGGATGATAAAATTGTCGCCCATCCCGCCGTAGGCGAGGGATGAGGCGGCAATCGTCCCCAGCCGCCGGGGGCGGCAGTCTCACCAGTTTTCAAGTTCCATCGTCTCTAACGGGATAGACCACTTATAGACTGGATAGCGCGAAGCCCAGCGGGATAGGTAGGGGATTCTTAAGGGGAAGCGAGGCCCCGAAGCTCCCCCTTAAGCCGCCCTCTTTTTCTACTTTTCTCGGCGGAGCGAGAAAAGCAGGCCATGCCCTGGCAAGGGCAAAAACACAGTTCCTTCATCCATCCTTGTCTAAGGAGTGCAGGCCCGCCGGGAGGGCAAAGCCGTATTTCCTTCAAAGAACCATATCTAAGGAAAACCACCCCCGCCGGAAAGGCAAGCCCCATTTCCTCCGCCCTCCTTATCTAAGGAGCGCAGAATCAGAGAAACTCTACACTTTTACTTGTTTTATGCGGCAAGGTTTGGTATAATAACGGCACAATGGCATATCAATCAAATCACAGGTGTGTACCCAGGCCGGCAACCGTGGGCGCACGGCACAAAGGAGGTGCCTGGATTGAGTCAAAAGCTGAATCGGTTGATTGAGCCCTACGATAAGCTGTTCTATGTTTTTCTGCTGGTATTTTCCGCCGTGACCATGGTGCTGAACCTGGCGGCGGGCGTGATCGAGTTAGCCCTGACCCTGCTGGCAATCGTGGTGACCCAGCTTTACAAAAGCCGCCAGAAGAAGGCGCTGGCGGCGGAGCTGACCAAAATCGGCAAGGAAATCGAGGAGTCCGGCAAGGACACCATGCTGAACGCGCCCTTCCCCATGGTCATCTTCCGGCCGGACACGGAGGAAGTGATCTGGTGCAACGACCTGTTCCTGGGCATCATCGGGGAGGAGGAGCGGGACCTGGACGCCCACATCACCACGCTGGTGCCTGACTTCCCCCTGGACTGGATGGAGGACGGCGAGCTGCCCTTCTGCCCCCAGGAGCAGCGCATCGGCGACCGGCGCTACCAGGTCTTCGGCCGCATGACCGGCGGCGACGAGAGCAGGACCCGCCTGGCCACCACCTTCTGGATCGACGTGACGGACTATGTGGAGGTGCAGGAGCAGTTCTACGCCACCCGCCCCACCGTGTCCTTTATCATCATTGACAACTATGAGGAGATGATGCGGGGCATCTCCGAGAAGGGGCGGGCCGACATCCGCTCCAACGTGGAGGAGAAGCTGGCCGACTGGGTGAAGCCCTCCCACGGCCTACTGCTTCGGTACGAGCGGGGGCGGTACCTCCTGGTCTGTGAGGAGCAGTATATGCACGCCTATCAGGAGGGCGAGTTCACCCAGCTGCTGGACACGGCCCATGAGGTGCTCTCCCCCAACGGCATCAACGCCACCCTGTCTCTGGGCATCGGCATGGACAAGAACGCGGAGTTCCACGACCTGTACGAGTACGCCTCCCTGGCCTTGGACATGGCCCTGAGCCGGGGCGGGGACCAGGCGGTCATCCGCAGTCAGAACAACTTCTCCTTCTACGGTGGCCACTCCCAGGAGCGGGAGGTGCGCACCAAGGTGAAGATTCGGGTGACGGCCAACGCCCTGGAGCGGCTCATCTCCACCGCCAGCCGGGTCTTCGTCATGGGCCACCGCAACGGGGACATGGACTGCGCAGGCGCGGCGGCCGGTGTGGCCGCCATCTGCCGGAAGAAGGGGGTGCCCGTCTCCATCATCTCAGAGGATCGGGAGGTGCCCGCCACGGTGCTGATCAAGCGGCTGTCGGCGGCGGAAGCCTATCAGGGGGTGTTCCTCTCAGAGGAGGACGCCATGCTGCTCTATGACGAGCGGAGCATCCTGGTGGTGGTGGACACCAACCGGCCCAGCCAGGTGGCTGCGCCGGAGCTGCTGGAGAAGTTCCGGCAGGTGGCGGTCATCGACCATCACCGGCGGGCCACGGAGTATATCACCGGCGCCGCCATCAACTGCCACGAGCCCTACGCCTCCTCCGCCTGCGAGCTGGTGACGGAGATGATTCAATACATCATGGAATCCTCCGACCTGCTGCGTGTGGAGGCGGAGGCCCTGCTGGCGGGCATCGTGCTGGACACCAAGAGTTTTTCCGTCCGCACCGGCGGGCGCACCTTTGAGGCGGCGGCCTTCCTGCGCCGCTGCGGCGCGGACACCACGGAGGTCAAGCGGCTGTTCCAGAGCAACCTGGAGGACACCGTCAAGAAGAACGCCATCATTCAGAGCGCCACCATGTACCGGGAAGGGGTCGCCATCGCCTCCACCTCCCGCAACGTGGGGCGGGTGATTGCCGCCCAGGCGGCGGACGCCATCCTGAATGTGGAGGGGGTGGACACCTCCTTCGTCCTCTACTTTGACGGGGACACCGCCATCATCTCCGGCCGCAGCGCCGGGGACATCAACGTCCAGGTGATCCTGGAGACCCTGGGCGGCGGCGGCAATTCCGCGGCGGCGGGGGCGCAGATCCCCAACGCCACCATGGAGGGCGTGACGGAGCAGCTCCACCGGGCCATCGACGGTTACTTCTCCGGGCGGCTCACGGATTAAATGAAGGATATTGGGATTCGATTTCTATTTGGAGGGAACGACAATGAAGGTAATTTTACAGGCTGACGTAAGAGGCCAGGGCAAGAAGGGCCAGCTGGTGGACGTGTCCGACGGCTACGCCCGCAACTTCCTGATTCCGAAGAAGCTGGCGGTGCCCGCCACGGCGGACAACATCAACACCATGCAGCTCCAGGAGAAGGCCCGCCGGGCCAAGGAGGCCGCCGAGCGGGCGGAAGCCCTGGAGCTGGTGGGCCAGCTGAAGGACGTGGTGGTGAAGATCCCCGCCAAGGCCGGGACCGGGGGGAAGCTCTTTGGCAGCATCACCACCAAGGAGATCTCCGATATGCTGAAGAAGCAGTACGGCTATGACATCCCCAAGGCCCGGCTCAGCGCCGAGCCCATCAAGGCATTCGGCACCTACGAGGTCAAGTGCAAGATGGGGTATGAGATTTCCGGCGCGTTCCATGTGATGGTGGTGGAGGCGTAAGCGCAGCGCAAAAGAAAAACCCTGAACCCTCAGAGTTGACAGATGCCCGAATTGGGTATATAATAAACGTAACAAGGGCGCTGCCCGGTAACGGTTTAGCCCCCTAGTGGATACTTGAAGAAGTAACCGCCAAGTTGCTAGCTGGGGCGGTTACTTCTTTTTTGCCTGAACGAACAGGCCGATTATGCCAATGATAACAAGGCAAAACTGAAACAGTTCAGATGTAGTCATCGGGCAGGCCCCCTTTCCTGAAAAAGAATAGGGAATGGGGGCCGCAGAAGCTGCCCCCGTGAAGGGAGCCAACCGCCACCGTATTGGACAGCGCCATGGACAGAATATCACATTTTTCGCCAAAGGGCAAGGGCTTCGATCGTATTTTTTCGCTACGCGAAAAACCTGAGCGATTTTGCGGAGAGAAAGCTGCCCGAAATGTTGACAAAATCCTTCAATGGGTATATAGTAATAGACGATAAAGGGAGAAGCCCAGTAACGGTTAGCCCCCTCGTTGATGGTTGAGAAGTAACCGCTCGCCTGGTAGGCTATGGCGGTTACTTCTTCTTAATTGCAGCGGATTTTGGCAAAAGCCCCCCACGGGCTGATGCGGATAATGAGATGGAACAGAATTGGGCAAATCTTGCCCACCATCCGAAGGGAGGCACACTATGCCGGAACTGAACAACGAAGACCTGCTGTACCGTCAGGTGCCCCATTCCCTGGAGGCGGAGCAATCCGTCCTGGGCAGTATGCTGATCGACAGCCGCTGTATTCCCCAGGTGATGGAGGCCCTCAGCAAGGACGACTTCTATCAAAAGGAAAACGTGGAGCTGTTCACCACCATCAATAAGATGTTCAACCTGTCCCAGAAAATCGACGCGGTGACGGTGCTGGAGCAGATGCGCATCGACGGGTACTATCAGGAGAACACCACCCGGAACTACGTCCTCCAGCTGCTGGACATTACCCCCACCTCTGCCAATGTGGGGGAGTATATCGCCATCGTCCAGGACAAGAGCCTGCTCCGCCGCATCGGGGACACGGCTGCGGACATCACCGGCATGGTGCAGCGCAACGAGGGCTCCGCCCAGGACATCCTGGAGGTGGCCGAGCAGCGCATCTATGACATCCGCCAGGGCCGGGCCAGCCGGGGGCTGATTCACATCTCCGAGGCCATTGACAGCGTATACACCCGGCTGGAGGAGCTGGCGGCCAGCGACAGCGCCATCCCCGGCATCAGCACCGGCCTCAGCGACCTGGACCGGCAGATCTCCGGCCTGAACAACTCCGACCTGATTCTCTTAGCCGCCCGGCCCGGTATGGGCAAGACCTCCCTGGCGCTGAACATCCTGCTGACGGCGGGGAAGGAGACGAAGAAGAGCGTAGTCTACTTTTCCCTGGAAATGAGCCGGGAGCAGCTGGCTATGCGGCTGCTGTCCAACGAGGCGCTGATTGACAACAAGAAGCTGGTCACCGGCAACCTGGAGGAGCAGGACTGGGTGGATGTGGCGGCGGCGGCCTCCGTGCTGAGCCAGACCAACATTTTAATTGACGACAACCCCTCCCTCACCGTCACCGATATGCTGGCCAAGTGCCGGAGGGTGAAGGATTTGGGGCTGGTCTGCGTAGACTATTTGCAGCTGATGCAGTCCGCAGGCGGCAGGAGCTACGCCGGAGAGAGCCGCCAACAGGCGGTCAGCGACATCTCCCGCGCCCTGAAAATCATGGCGAAGGAGCTGAACGTGCCGGTGCTGTGCCTGTCCCAGCTGTCCCGCGCCAACGAGAGCCGGCAGGACAAGCGGCCCATGCTGTCCGACCTGCGGGAGTCCGGCGCCATCGAGCAGGACGCGGATATCGTCATGTTCATCTACCGGGACGACTATTATAACGAGGACTCCGACCACAAGAACGAGGCGGAGCTGATCGTGGCGAAGAACCGCCACGGTGAGACGGGCAAGGTCATCGTCCAGTGGCTGCCGGAGTTCACCACCTTCTCCGGCAGGGACACCTTCCATCAGGAGCGATGATGGACGGGTTCTGGAAGCTGTGCCGGGAGGAGGAGCTGCTGCCCCCACGGGGCGGGAAGATTTTAGCGGCGGTGTCCGGCGGGGCGGACTCCATGTGTCTGCTGTCCCTGCTGCTGGAGGCGGGGGAGCGGTACGGGTTTACCGTGGAAGCCGCCCACTTTGACCATCACATCCGCCCATCTTCCGGCAGCGACCGGCTGTTTGTGGAGGATTGGTGCCGGGGGCAAGGCGTTCCCCTCCATGTCGGCGAGGCGGACATCCCAGCCCTGGCGGCGAAGGAGCGCCGGGGGCTGGAGGAGACGGCCCGAACCTACCGCTATGCCTTCCTCCGGGAGACGGCGGAGCACTGCGGCGCCCAGCGCATCGCCACTGCCCACAACGCCGAGGACAATGGGGAGACGATTTTGCTCCACCTGCTGCGGGGCAGCGGCCTGAACGGGCTGGGGGGCATCGCCCCCCGACGGGGGAATCTGGTGCGCCCGCTCCTGACGACTTCCCGTAAGGAAATCGAAGCCTATAACGCCGCCCACGGTATCCCCCATGTGGAGGACGAGACGAACCGGGACACCGCCTACACCCGAAACTTCCTCCGGCATGAGGTGTTCCCCCTGCTGGAGACCCGCTGGCCCAATGCGGCGGACACGCTGGGCCGCAGCGCGGCCACGCTGCGGGAGGACAACGCCTATCTGGAAATGGAGGCGGCCAAGCTGACCGCCCAGGCGGCAGCGGTAAATCAGGGCTATGCCATCCCTGTAGCGGCGCTGATAAACGCGCCCCTGCCCCTGTCCAATCGGGCCTTGCAGCAGCTGGCGGCAAAGGCAGCGCCGGAGGTGGTGCTGACCGCCAGCCAGCGTACCCAGGTTTTGCAGCTTTGCAGGAGCGGGCGGCCCTCCGGCTTCGTCCCGCTGCCCGGTGGCCTCACTGCCCGGCGGGTCTATGACCGGCTGGAGCTGACGGTGGAAACGGACGAGCCGTTCCTCCCCGTGCCCTTGGCCGTCCCCGGCGTGACGGACACCCCCCGCTGGCGGGTGACTTGCACCCTGGAGCCCTGCCCGGAGGGAAAGTTCAACCAGCCCCACTCCTTCTATTTGCAGCCGGGGGAGTACACCCTCCGGCCCCGGCAGACCGGGGACGCCATCACCCTCCCTGCCAGAAGCCGGAAAACCATCAAGAAGCTGCTGATTGACAGCAAGGTGCCCCAGCGGGAGCGGGATTTCCTGCCGGTGTTCCTCTGCGGAGAGCGGGTGGCGGCGCTGTGCTCCTTCGGGGCGGACTGCGCCTTCCTGCCACAGCCGGGGGAGGACGCGCTGCACATCGTCACGAAGCGGCGGGGATAAAAGCTGTTAGCTGTTAGCAACCCCTCAGTCAGCTTCGCTGACAGCTCCGCCGTCAAGCGGCATTTCCGCTGCGCTCCCTACCCTTTCAGGGGCGCCAATGACGCAGCGGTTGCAACAACTTTCTGCCTCCCCTGAAAGGGGAGGGGAACCGGCGGTAGCCGGTGGAGGGGTGAGCCTCCATAAGTTGCAATCTATCCTGAGTTGGGGAGAATAACGTGGCCTCATAGTCAGATTTCCACGACCAAAGGATAACAGGAGAGTTCCCCAGCCGCCATCGGCGGCAGTCTCACCAGTGAGAAGTTACATCGTCTGTTGCCTGCGCTGCCACGGAACGGTAGAGACAAGGCGAAGCCCACAGTGGGATAGGAGGAGGGTTCTTAGGGAGGAGCGAGGCCCCGAAGCTCCTCCTTAAGCCGCCCTCTTTCCCCCATTTCTCGGCGGAACGAGAAATGGGGCCCCCGGAGGGCAAACATTTATTTTCTTTATCAAACCTCATCTAAGGAGTACAGCCTCCTCAAGCTAATGACACATAAAACAGAAAGAAGGCCATCACAATGGGCATGGAACAAGACATTGAACAGGTGCTGTTCACCGAGGAGCAGCTGCGGCAACGGGTGAAAGCACTTGGGGCGCAAATCACCCAGGACTTTCAGGACAAGGACAAGCTGCTGCTCATCAGCGTCCTGCGGGGCAGCTATATCTTCATGGCCGACCTGAGCCGGGCCATCGACCTGCCCTGCCTGGTGGACTTCCTCTCCGTCTCCTCCTACGGCGGGGGCACCAAGTCCTCCGGCCAGGTGGAGATCAGGAAGGACATCTCTATGAATCTGGAGGGGTACCACGTCATCGTGGTGGAGGACATCCTGGACTCCGGCAACACCCTGTACTACCTGATGGATATGCTGCGGCTGCGGAAGGCGGCCTCCGTCTCCATCTGCACCCTGCTGGACAAGCCGGAGCGCCGGACGAAGCCCATCACCGCCAACTATGTGGGCTTCACCGTGCCGGACGCCTTTGTGGTGGGCTACGGCCTGGACTATGACCAGAAATATCGGAATTTACCCTACATCGGGATTTTGAAACCGGAGGTCTACGGCGGCTGACCGCCGGGCTCCCTCCCAGGCGCGGCGGGCCGGCCGCGCGGACGCGCCTGTGTTCCTTCCCCGCGGCAGATTGGAGAGCAGAACCTTTGAATAAGAGAACGATTACAACCATTTTCATGTATGCGGTCCTGGTGGCCTTTGTGGCGTTCCTGTACACCTCCTCCAGCAGCAGCTCCACGGCGGAGGTGACCTACAGCCAGATGGTGACGCTGTTTGAGGAGGAGCAGGTGGCGTCCTTCTCCGTCCGGGACGGAACTGTCACCCTGAGCCTGCGGGAGGCGTACATGGACAGCACCACGGCGGTCTGCCAGGTGGCCAGCACTGAGCTATTCTACAGCGACATGAACGACCTCATTGAGGAGCAGGCGGAGGCGGGCATCCTCACCAGCTACAGCTATCTCCCCGACAGCGGCACCCCTTGGTGGCAGGTGTGGCTGCCCAGTATCCTGGGGGGCTGCGTGATGGCGGTGCTGCTGTACTTCCTCCTGCTGCGGCAGTCGAATCTGAACAACGGCGGCGGCGGGAGCGGCCCCCTGAACAACTTCGGCAAGGCCAGGACGGTCTCCCAGGAGGACATGAAACAGAAGGTGTCCTTTGACGACGTGGCCGGAGCCGAGGAGGAGAAGCAGGAGCTGGCCGAGGTGGTGAACTTCCTGAAGGATTCGGAGAAGTACACCCTGCTGGGGGCCCGCATCCCCAAGGGTATTCTGTTGGTAGGCCCTCCCGGCACCGGCAAGACCCTGCTGGCAAAAGCTGTGGCGGGCGAGGCCGGGGTGCCCTTCCTGTCCATCTCCGGCTCCGACTTTGTGGAGATGTATGTGGGCGTAGGCGCCAGCCGGGTGCGGGACCTGTTCGACCAGGCCAAGCAGGTGGCCCCCGCCATCATCTTCATTGACGAAATCGACGCAGTGGGCCGTCAGCGCGGAGCCGGTCTCGGCGGCGGCCATGACGAGCGGGAGCAGACCCTGAACCAGATGCTGGTGGAGATGGATGGCTTCGCCGGCAACTCCGGCATTGTGGTCATGGCGGCCACCAACCGCGCAGACATTCTGGACCCCGCCCTCCTGCGGCCGGGGCGGTTTGACCGGCAGATCCATGTGGGCCTCCCCGACATCAAGGGCCGGGAGGAGATTTTGAAGGTCCATGCCCGGAAGAAGCCCCTGGCGGAGGACGTAGACCTCCACACCCTGGCGGCAGGCACCGGCGGCTTCACCGGCGCCGACCTGGAGAACCTGATGAACGAGGGCGCGCTGCTGGCCGCCCGAAAGAACCAGCCCTATATCACCATGCAGGACTTGCAGGACTCCATCATCAAGGTGATCGCCGGACCGGAGAAGAAGAGCAGCGTGGTGACGCCGGAGGCCCGGAAGCTCACCGCCTGGCACGAGGCGGGCCACGCCGTGGCCATGCACGCCCTGCCCACCCATGACCCGGTGCATCAGATCTCCATCGTCCCCCGTGGGCAGGCCGGCGGCATGACCATCTCCCTGCCGGAGACGGACAAGAGCTTCATCAGCCGCACCGAGCTGTATGAGGACATTGTGGCCCTGCTGGGCGGCCGCGTGGCAGAGGAGCTGGTGCTGGGAGACATCTCCACCGGAGCCAGCAACGACCTGGAGCGGGCCACCTCCATCGCCCACTCCATGGTGGCCAGGTACGGCATGAGCGAGGAGCTGGGGGCCATCGTCTATGACGACGACAAGGGCGAGGTGTTCATCGGCCGCTCCATGGCCCAGACCAAGCCCTACTCCGAGGAGGTCTCCGCCAAAATCGACCGTGAGGTGCGGGCCATCATTGAGAAGGCCTATGCCCAGTGCCGGGAGATTTTGCAGCGGGACATGGCCCAGCTCACCGCCACGGCGGAATATCTGCTGGAGTACGAGACCATGAGCCGGGAGGCCTTTGAGGCGGTGTATCAGGCTCCGGAGGCCCTGGAGGGCGGCGGAGACGCGCCCCAGCCCGAAAAGGCATAATTGCAAACGGAAACAATCCCCCTCCGGCGGGATACCGCCGGAGGGGGTGTTTTGTGGGTCATTCTGTTTCCGCGGAGGTTGCGGCCTCCTGCTCCGTCACGGTGACGGAGCCGCCCCGGAGGTCGAAGTAGTCCTCAATGAGGGCGATTTGCCGGTTGGCGTCGCTGTAGGCGTCCATGCCGATGTGGTCGTAGAGCCAGGCGTCGCCGCCGGCCTCTGTGACCTGGTAGTTCTGGTCATAGGTGATGGAGTAGACGTACTCCTCCCCGTCCAGGGTGCAGACGATGTCCACCGTGGTCAGGCTCTCCGGCGCTGTGGGGTTCATGGCTGCCATCCCTGCAAAGCTCAGGGCCAGGGTGAGCACCACCACCGCGGCCAGGCCGATCAGCACGCCCCTGAATATCCGCCGGTGGCGGCGGGTGCGGTTCGCCAGCTGCTCGTTCAGGAGGGCCAGCTGGGCGGCCACCTGGCTCATCTCCGGCTCGTGCTCGATCTTCTCCCCCAGCAGGTCGGAGACAGACACCTCGAACAGCTCCGCGATGCGGATCAGCATATCCGCATCGGGCACCGACAGCCCCTTCTCCCACTTGGAGACGGTCTGGCGCACCACATGGAGCTGCTGAGCCAGCGTCTCTTGGCTCATCCCCTTTTGCTTCCGCAGCTCTTTCAAATTTTCACGAAACATAAACAGCACCTCCTTGCTGATGAGGAAACTATACCATGAACAGCCCCGTTGCCGCAAGCAACGGAAAGTAACATGAGCAGTTTTGGGGGTGTTTGGCCGTGGGAATCCTGCTGTGAGGGCAGGCTGACCTTATAATCAATAAAATCACTTGCTTTCTGAAGAAAAGTGTGATAATCTGTCAATGGCTCTCCCTGGAGAGCCGGGCGCTGTCCAATACGGTGGCGGTTTTGCCCCCTTTACGGGGGCAGCTTCTTCGCTTCCCCTGTCCTTCGGAAAGGGGGGCTGCCCAATGGCTACATCCGAAGTGTTACAGCTTTGCCTTGTTATCATTGGCATTTGTAATCTGTTCATTCAGATAATCAAAAAGAAGTAACCGCCCTGGCTCCAAACACGGCGGTTACTTCAGTAACTCAAGCAGGGGGCTAACCGTTACCGGACAGCGCCCTTTCTATGTTTATTATAGGCTGACGAAGCCGGTTTGTCAAGCTTGGGTTTCCTCCTCCGGCAAACCCCTGTCAAAGGCCGCCTACCGGCTCCCCTCCAGCTTCTGCACCACGTTCACAAAGTACTCCGGCAGGGGGCACTCCACCTCCACCGCCTCCCCGGTGCGGGGATGGCGAAAGGCCAGCTTCTTCGCGTGGAGGCACTGGCCCGCCAGCCCGGGGTAGGGCTTTTTGCTGCCGTAGACGGTGTCCCCCAGGACGGGGTGCCCGATGTAGGCCATGTGGACGCGGATTTGGTGGGTGCGTCCCGTCTCCAGGCGGCACTCCAGGCGTGTATAGCCGGAGTAGCGGGCCAGCACCTGCCAGTGGGTCACGGCGGGTTTGCCGCCCGCTATCACCGCCATCCGCTTCCGGTCCACGGGGTGCCGGGCGATGGGGGCGTCCACCGTACCGGAGTCCTCCCGCAGCCCCCCCACCACGATGGTCTCATAGGTGCGGGCCAGGGAGTGGTCCTGGAGCTGCTCCGCCAGGGCCAGGTGGGCGGCGTCATTCTTGGCGGCGATGATGAGGCCGCTGGTGTCCCGGTCGATGCGGTGGACGATACCGGGACGGAGCCTGCCGTTGACACCGGACAGGCTGCCCCCGCAGTGGTACAGCAGGGCGTTCACCAGCGTCCCGTCCGGGTGCCCCGGCGCGGGATGCACCACCATCCCCACCGGCTTGTTCACCACGATGACGTCCTCGTCCTCATAGACCACGTCCAGGGGGATGTTCTGGGGCCTGGCGCCAATGGGCTCCGGGGCGGGAATCTGCACGGTCAGGGCGTCCCCGGGGGCCAGGCGGGTGTTCTTCTTCACCGGCTGGCCGGAGCGGGTCACCAGCCCCTCCTCCATCAGCCGCTGGACGGCGGAGCGGGTGAAGCCCTCCATTGCGGCGGCCAGGAAGGCGTCCGCCCTGGGTTCCGCCCCGTCTGGGACGGTGAAGGTCCGTTCTTCCATGGCGCTCCTTTCCGGTCAGCCCTTTTCGGCCCTGTCAGTTTTATCCTCCGACCTGTCAAAGAACAGGGCGTAAAGCAGCAGCAGCGCCACCCCCACGCAGATGAAGGAATCCGCCACGTTGAACACGGCGAAGTTGACAAACAGCACCTCTATCATATCGGTGACGAAGCCGAACACCGCCCGGTCGATCAGATTGCCCACCGCTCCGGCCAGGATCAGCGTCAGCATCCAGCTGGCGAATTTGGAGTGGAAGGGGTCCTTCCAGACGGCCATCGCCAGGAGAACACTGGCTACCAGGGAAACGACGGTGAGCAGTAGCGTGTAGGAGGACAGGGAGGAAAAGGCCATGCCGGTATTCTGCACATAGGTCAGCCCCACCACATGGGGAATCAGGGTGACGTGCTCCCCCAGGGCGATACACTGGCGGGTCAGCAGCTTGGCCGCCTGGTCAGCCGCCACAAGCAGCGCCGCCGCAAGGTAATAGTAGAACATATGGGAACCGCTCCTGTCAGGGTTACTTATCCTCCACGTCGCTGAGGTAGTAGGGCTTCATCAGGCTGGCCTGCTCGGTGGAGTCCTTGGTACGGGAATAGCGCATCCCGCTGTCGGCGGGGTAGTGGGGCTTGGCAAACTTTTGCACACGGTTATCCACATCGGTGGATAACTTCTGACCGGATTTGCCTTTTTTGGGCTGTTTTGCCACCTTTTTGCCCTGTTTGGAGGGCTGTTCCGCCGCTTTCTGGGCGCTTGCGGTGCTCTTCTGTCCGCCGCCCTTTTTCCCGGACTTCTTCTCGCCCTGGTTGGCGGACGACTTGCCGCCGGACTGGGCGGCAGGCTGCTTCCCGGCGGATTTGGCCGACGGCGCTCCGGTCTGGCCGGATTTTTTCTTCTTGCCGGTGCTGCCCTCGGCGTCCTGGCTCCGCTTCTTTCCGCTGTACTGCTCCGGCAGGACGGTTTTCGTCTTGAACATCCGGTCCGTGGCGTCCAGCGCCCCGCCGGAGGGGGAGAATCCGGTGCTGTCCTCCCGCAGCTTGGAGCCGAAGGTCTCCTTCAGCTCAATGCTGGGCAGCAGGGAGACGCTGCTGAGGGAGGGCACCACCCTGCGCTCCGGCTTCTTGGGCTTGCGGTGGAGGATGTCCGAAGAGTCGAACTTCTCCTCCAACACAGGGGGCTCTTCCACAGGGTCGGGCAGCAGGCCGGGGATGTCCACCCCGAACAGCTCGGACACCGAGGCGGTGGAGGCGGGCTGCTTTCCCTTCTTTTTCTTGCCGGAGGACTTGGCGGGCGCCGCCTCTGTCTGCCGGGGCTCCGGCTGGGCCGCCTGTTTGGGCTGCTTCTGCTCCGGCCTAGCGGGCTTCGCCTCCGCTTTGGCAGACTTCTGCTCCGGCTGGGCCGGGGCGGCCTGCTGCTGGGCGGCCTGGGCCTCCCGGCGCTGTTTGGCGTTGGCCCTGGCGGCCTCGCGGGCCTCCTGATCCTCTGCGTTGATGATGCGCCCCTGCTTATCCCGGGGGCTGGGTTGGGTCTGCTGCATGGGGAAAGGATGCCCTGTCACCTCAGGGACGGACTTGCGGATGAGCTTCTCGATGTCATGGAGCAGGGGCTGCTCGTCAAAGTCGCAGAAGGAGAGGGCGATGCCGCCGTGGCCCGCCCGTCCGGTGCGGCCGATGCGGTGGACGTAGGTCTCCGGCACCTCAGGGAGGTTATAGTTGATGACGCAGGCCAGCTCCTCAATGTCCAGGCCGCGGGCGGCCAGGTCGGTGGCCACCAGCACCCGCAGCGCCCCGGCCTTAAAGCCGGACAGGGCGGCCTGACGGGCGGTCTGGCTCTTGTTGCCGTGGATGGCGGAGGCGGGGATACCCGCCTTTTCCAGGTCCTTGGAGACCTTGTTGGCCCCATGCTTCGTCCGGGTGAACACCAGCACGGAGGGCCAGTCGTTCTGGGCCAGCAGCCGCACCAGGAGGCGGGTCTTGTTGCCCTTGTCCACCTTGTAGACCCGCTGCTCGATGGCGTCCACGGTGGAGTTCACCGGGTCCACGGAGACCCGGACAGGCTTGTGGAGGAGGCTGCCCACCAGGTCGGTCAGCTCCTCCGGCATGGTGGCGGAGAAGAACAGGGTCTGCTTCTCCCTGGGCAGCCATTTCAGAATCTTCCGTACATCGTGGATGAAGCCCATGTCCAGCATACGGTCGGCCTCGTCCAGCACGAAAATTTCCAGATGGGACAGGTCCAGCAGCCCCTGCTGATACAGGTCGGCCAGGCGGCCCGGCGTGGCCACCAGGATGTCCGCCCCGGCTTGGATGGCCTCCACCTGGGGGTTCTGGCCCACGCCGCCGAAGATGACCACGCTTTTCAGGTCGAGGTATTTGCCATAGGCTTCAAAGCACTCCTGATTCTGGATGGCCAGCTCCCGGGTGGGGGTCAGCACCAGCGCCCGAATGGGCCGACCCTGGGCGCTCCGCTGGCTCAGCAGCTGCAAAATGGGGGTAGCAAAGGCACAGGTCTTGCCGGTGCCGGTGCGGGCGGTGCCCAAAATATCCCGCCCCTCCAGGGCGGGGACAATGGCCCCCGCCTGAATGGCGGTGGGCTCGGTGTAGCCCTGCTCCGTCAGGGCGCGGAGAATGGGCTCGATTAAGTGACAGTCTTGAAAGGTCAATGAAATACATCCTTCTTTGAAATAAAATAGAATCTTGGTGCGGCCGCCTGGGGCGGAAAGCGCCAGCCCAGGCAGAGGACGGGACGGAGACAGGCCGCATGACTCCGCCCGGCGGAGCAAACCCCGCCGGAAAAGAAACAGAAAGAAGCCTTTTTCGGGCAAAAGGCTATACATATT
>JAJPXL010000093.1 GCA_021205455.1 Clostridiales bacterium | reverse complement strand
CCTTGTCTAAGGAGCGTAATCCCCTTAAATTGATGACATTGCCTGAAAGGGGAGGGAGCGCAGCGGAAATGCCGCTTGACGGCGGAGCTGTCAGCGACGCTGACTGAGGGGGGATGCCGCAGTCTGTTCCGTTGGTATTTTGTAATGGTTGACTAAAATAAAGCTTTAGTTTTCACGTTTTAGTAGTTGCTAGTGGCCAGTGGCTGGTGACTAGCTACTGATTACTAACCACTAGCCACTAGCCACTGAATCACAGATAAATCTCGCAGTCGTCCTCTACCCGCTTGCAGTTCTTCCGCACGGCCTGCATGGTGGCGGCCACGTCCGCCCCCTCGGCGAACTCCACCTTCATCTTCTGGGTCATGAAGCTGACGGTGACGCTGGACACACCGGCGGTCCTGTTGGCGGCGTCCTCCATCTTGGCGGCGCAGTTAGCGCAGTCCACTTCGATTTTATAGGTCTTTTTCATGGGAAACAGCTCCTTCATAAAAATTGAACGTTGAAACATATGAACAAACATTCATTTGTTATCTGTATTCTACCACCCGATACGCACCCTGTCAAGGGCTGTTCTGCAAAAACTGCAAAAAAATACGGCCCCGCCTCCACCGGGCGGAGCCGCATTACGCAATATGGAATTAGGGTGCCTGTTCCGGCGGGGACGCCAGTGCCCGCCGCGCCTCCGGCACCCGCTCCCACAGGGGGGTGATGCGGGGGAGGTAACGCAGCAGCAGCGCGCCCAGGACGCAGCAGCAAATCAGCTCCCCCAGCCCCACGGTGCAGCCGTTCCACAGCCAGGCGACCCCGAAGCCGGCGGTAAAGCCGACCTCAAACCAGGCGATCTCCGCCCCGACGATGAGCATGTTGCACAGCACTGGCGGCAGGGGGGCCAGCCACCGATTGCGGAGCCGGGCCGTCCAGAGGGCGGCCAGCAGGGTGGCCAGGGTGCCGAACACCCAATCCAGCACATAGGGGGAGCCCAGCAGGTTGGCGATAAAGCAGCCTACCGCCAGCCCCGGAATGGCCTCCGGGAAGAAGAAGGGCAGCACGGTCAGCGCCTCGGCAAAGCGCACCTGCACCGGGCCGTAGGACAGCATGGGCAGGCACAGGGTCAGCACGGCGTACAGCGCGGCGATGACGGCGGCCATACAGACGGATTGGATACGGTTTCTTCTGTTCATCAGGTAAGTACCTCCATTTTCGTATTTAGAGTGCAGCACAGAGAAGAAGCTGCACAGCTGCGGAGGGACACTCCGCAGGTTGGACCGGGTGTGGAAACCAGTCAAGAGGAAGTGTACCATAAAAAACGGGCCGTGTACAGGAATTTTTCAGAAAAAGCGAAAAAAGCCTTGACTGTCAAGCCGCTTTATGGTTTATGATGAGGGTACAAACCAGAGGAAAGGGGGAGTTCCCGTGACGGTGAAGGAAGTGGAGGCTCTGTCAGGTATGCCCCGGGCCAACATCCGGTTCTACGAGGCGGAGGGGCTGCTGACCCCGGCCCGGAACGCCAACGGCTACCGGGACTATTCTCAGGAGGACGTGGCAGTCTTGCAGCGCATCCGGCTGCTCCGGCTGCTGGATCTGCCCATCGAGGACATCAAGGGGCTGCAAAGCGGCGCGCTGGCGCTGACTGACGCCCTGGCCTGTCGGCTCGACGCCCTGGAGCGGGAGGAGGCCCAGGCCACCCGGGCCCAGACGGTGTGCCGCGCCATGCAGAGTGACCGGGCGGATTACGCCACCCTGGACGCCGGGCGGTACCTGCTCCAGCTGGAGCGCCCGCCGCTGCCCGCCGCCGTCGCCGCCCAGCCCGCGCCGCCCCTCCCTGCCCCGCCGGAGGAGGATACGGTGCCCAGGGTGACGGCCCCCTGGCGGCGGTACATCGCCCGGTTTTTTGACCTGTCGCTGTACCGGACCCTGTGGTGGTGCGTTCTGGCCCTGGGGTTCCGGGTCAACATGGTGCAGCGGGAGGCCGGTGCGCTGGATACAGTGATTTCCCTGCTCCTGATGCTGGCGCTGGAGCCGCTGATGCTCCACTTCTTCGGCGCTACGCCGGGGAAGTGGCTCCTGGGCCTGGGGGTGACGGACGAGGAGGGCCGGAAGCTCTCCTACCGCGCGGCGCTGGAGCGCACCTGGCAGGTGCTGTGGCGGGGGTACGGCCTGTACATCCCTGTTTACTGCTGGTACCGCCTGTGGCAGAGCTACAGGGACTGCCAGGACGGGGACGCCTTGGACTGGGAGTGGAACAGCCAGCTGACCCTCCGGGAGAGCCGGACACCCCTTCGGGTGACGGGGCTGCTGGCAAGCCTCGGCCTGATGGTGGGGGCGATGGTGCTGTCCTGGCATCTGGCGGCCATGCCCCGGTACACCGGCGACCTGACGGTGGCCCAGTTCGCCGCCAACTTCAACCAGATGGCGGACTACTACGGCTATGAGGCGCTGGACAGGCTGGACGAGGATGGCCGGTGGGTGGAATCCTCTGGGCATGAGGACGGCGTTATCCTGGAAGGGCTGTTGGACGCTCCTCCCCAGCCGGAGTTCATCTACACCGTGGAGGACGGCGTCCTCACCGGCGTTTCCTTCACTTACACTGTGGAGGGCGGCGGGGCGCAGCGGATGCCGCCGGAGCGGACGGTAGCGGCGCTGGCCTTCGTGGGGGCGCAGAAGTCCGACCCCCTGAACCGGGAGGAGCTGGACGGCCTGGTGGACTTTCTGGAGGGCAGCCCCTTCGCCTCCTTCACCGACACGGTTTGGGGGGTGGAGGTGTCCGCCCAGGCGGACTGGGACGGCTATCTGGGGGAAGGCTCCTGGAACGACATGACGGTGCTTTGGCCGGACGAGGGCGAGGAACAGCGCCTGTCCGTTTCCTTCTCCATGACGGTGACCTGAGCGCAGCAGCGCCCCGACGCGGCATTGCCGCGCCGGGGCGCTTTTCGGGTTCAATTCAGTGGGATTCCACATATTGCTCCAAAATGCTGCCGTCATCCAGGTCAATGAGATAGACATATTCAGTGTCCCTCACTCCGAATCTAACGCACCAGGAATAGGGGGCACCATGCCGCCATTCTACATAGGCGTGGAGATACTTAGTGTCGCCGCTGACAATGCCCGCATCCTCCAGGGCGATGGATTCCGCCCGGTCAGCGGTGATGGCAGCGTCTACGGTTCGGTCGGTGCTGTCCATCCCGCTGGCTGCGGAACTGGCAGCGGTGGCGCTGTTTCCCTGCACCTCCCACTCGTACTCCAGGATGATGCCGGTTTCTCGGGAAATCTCGTATTCATACTTCCCGGTGGCAGTGGTAAACTCCAGCTCATAAATTCCGTCGTCCAGCTTTTCCTGCGCAAAGGAAACGGCGCTGTCCTCCACGCCGGCGTGGGTCAGGGCCAGCGCCTTGGCACTGTCCAGACTATCCACAGCAGTGCCGGTAGATACGTCCTTCCCCTGCACCTCCCAGCGATACTCCAGGAGCTCACCGCTCTCCGCGGAAAACTCGTACTGATACGCCCCGTTGGTGGTGGAAAACTCGATTTCATAGGCGGTGCCGTCCTGGTGCAGCCGGGCCTTGGTGAAGGAGGCAGCGCTGGCCTCTACGCCGGCGTGGGCCAGGACGGCAGCTTTTGCGTCTTCTAGCGTCACCTCGGCGGAGGCGGATTCGGTGGCGGCATCCTCCGGTGTTTCTTCGGCGGCGGTGGAGTTGCTGTCAGCTTCCTCAATGGCGATTGCTTCCTTGGTGACATCCTCCAGCGTCACATCGGAACCGGAGGCTTCTTCCTGGGCGGCGCTGATGGAGGCAGTCTCTTCCTGGGCTGTGTCGGTGCTGTCCGTAGCGCCGCAGCCGGTCAGCAGGAACAGCAGGAGCAGCAGCACAGCGCAGTTTTTCTGTTTCATGGCAATAAATCCTTTCTTGCAGCCCTCCGCCGGACAGAAAAAAGCGTAAATCCAACACATATCGTGCTTGGATTTACGCAGATTCATGCAACGCAGCGGCAGGAGCAGTCTTCCTAAACGAATGACAGTATAGCAAACAGCGCCGCCCCCGTCAACGGGGAAAACGAAAAAAAGTGGTGTCCCTTCCCCGAAAGTTTCGTGCCATTCCACAAACCGGAGCGTCGCTGCTGTGCCTTTCAATTTCCCACCTCAACCATCACTCCGTGGAGCACATAGCGGGCGTCCTCAAAGGAGTAAGCGCAGGTGGACAGGGTAATGAGCTTCTCCGCCCCGCCGGTGTCCACTGCGGCGGTGAAGTCGGACTGCGCCAGGCATTGGGTGAGGTAGTCCTCCCACGCCTGGTCGGGCTGGGGGAAGATGGTGTAGGTATCCGAGTCGGCGCTGGTGGTGTAGCCGCTGACCAGCAGGATTTTATAGTTTTTCTCCGGGGTCAGCAGCCACATGACGGGGTGCTCCTCATAGTAGGTCTGATCGGCGAACTTTTGCAGCCCCGCGAACATGGAGCCGTTCCTCATATGGTGGCCGTAGAGGATGGTGTTGGCGTCGGCAAAGTCGGCGCTGTTGTTGCAGTCCACAAAGATGGAGCCGGAGGAGTTGTAGGTGCCGTCATAGAGGTGGTGGAGATAATATTCGTTATCCGTACCCTGGAGGACGGGGTAGTTGATGGCGGTGTCCGCACAGTAGAGCCAGCCCACCACCTCCGGATTGACCGCCTGCAAGCTGTCAAAGTCCACGGAAATGGGAGGCTCCGCTGTCTCTGTAACAGTATCCACAGCCTCCGGGGTGAGGGCGCTGCTCTGGGCGGCGTCCTCCGCCGCCTCGGCCTGCTGAGTCGGCTCCGTGGCCTCCTGGACGTACTGCTCCGCCGTCTCCGTGTAGAGCTGCTCCCCCTGGCGGTAGGCCGAGAGGATGGAGACGATATTCCATACCGCCACCAGAAACACCGCCCCGCACACGACCAGGCCGATGCGGACTGCCGCCTTCCTCATAACGCCGCCCCCTTTTTTGCCGCTTGCATTTATTATAACAGGAACGGGGTGGGAAGTAAAGCGGCGTTTGTCGGTTCGGCGGGTGCGCTGCGCGGCCATCCGATTCCGCCTCAGATGAGGCTTTTCCCTTGCCAGGGCAGAAAACGCCGGATAAACGCTTTCCAGCGCGCTGCCCAAGCAAAGCAGGCCCTGCCCTGACAGAGGGCAAGACCTGCTTTGTTTAAAGCCTTATTTAAGGGGAACCGCGATGGACGCCGCCCCTACTTCTTCGTGGGGTCCTTCATCTTCGGATACTTATACTCGCCGTCCGGCTGCTGCTCCACCTCGTCCAGGTTGATATAGTCATCCGCCAGGAGGGACAGCTTCCGCTTGGACAGCCTGGCGCTGACGAAGTCGGACACCAGCGAGTAGATGACGGCGAACAGCGGCACCCCCAGCAGCATCCCTGCAAAGCCGAACAGCCCGCCGAAGAAGATGATGGAGAACAGCACCCAGAAGGAGGAAAGCCCCGTGGTGTTGCCCAGAATCTTCGGCCCCAGGATGTTGCCGTCTAACTGCTGCAAAACCAGGATGAAGATAACGAAGTAGACCGCCTGAATGGGGCTGTACATCAGAATCAGCAGCGCGCAGGGAATCGCCCCAATGAACGGCCCAAAGAAGGGGATGATATTGGTGACGCCGACGATCACGCCAATCAGGGTGGGATAGGGCATCCGCATGATGCTGACCCCGATGAAGCAGATGATGCCGATGATCAGCGAGTCCAGCAGCTTGCCCCGGATGAAGCCGCCCATCACCTGGTTGGTGTAGCGCATCCGGTAGACGAGTTGATTGCCCCGCTTCGGGCCCAGGAGGGCGTAGGTCATCTGCTTCACCTGGCCGATCATGGTGGTCTTTTCAATCAGCAGATAGGCGGCCACGATGAAGCCCAGCACCAGATTCTTGATGGCGGTGACGGCGGCCATCAGGCCGGAAAACAGGGTGCTGACGATGGAGGAGACGTTGTCAAAGTTCCCGGAGAAGTCCTCCAGCAGGGGCCGCAGATTGCTGCTGGCCCAGCTTACCAGGGACTCGTACAGGTTATTCAGAACGTCCTCCACGTTCTGGTAAACGTCCGGATAGTCCACCAGGAAGTCCTCTGCCCACGCCTCGATCCTGGCCAGGTAGGTGGGCAGGGCATTGATGATGCCCGAAATGCTCTCCACAAACCTGGGGATGACCAGGGCAAACAGGCCGCTGATAATCAGGATTCCGGTCAGAACGCAGGCCAGGACGGAGATGGCTGTGCTGGCGGATTTGGCCCACCGCTCCCGCATGACGGAGCCCAGCAGCTCCCGCAGGTTGCGCAGCAGGTAATTATACAACGGAGCCAACAGGTAGGCAATCAGGAAGCCCATCAGGAAGGGGGCGAGAATGTTGACGAGCTTTTTCAGAGCGTTCAGAAAGACGGATATTTTTGCGAACAGGAAATAAATGGCAATGCTGGCGGCAATCATCACAAAGCCGGTCAGCCCCGCTACCATATAATCCTTATACTTGGGGTTTTGCTTCAACGCCGACTCCCTCCTGTCTGTAGGCTTGGGGTAAAAGGGTTGGGAACGGGCAGGTCAAACGGTCAGCTCCACCTGTTCTCCGGTGAGGGCGGAGGCGTACTGCTCCAGCACCGGCTGGACACACTCCTGCAGGAACTCCTCCACCTGCTCCGGGCAGCGGCCAATGTAATTGGACGGCTCCAGATGGGCGGACAGCTCCTCCTTTGTCATGCCGAACATGGGGTCGGCCGCAATCAGGTCAATCAGGTTGTTCTCCAGCCCCAGATCCTTGACGTTGTGGCCGGCCTCCAGGGAGTGCTGACGGATGCGCTCGTGGAGCTCCTGGCGGTTGCCGCCCCGCTTCACCGCGTCCATCATAATGTTTTCCGAGGCCATGAAGGGCAGCTCCTCCATAATGTGCTTCTCAATCACCTTTTCATGCACCACCAGGCCGGAGGTGATGTTCTGGTAGATGCGCAGGCAGGCGTCCACCGCCAGGAAGGCCTCCGGCACGGAAAGGCGCTTGTTGGCGGAGTCGTCCAGCGTCCGCTCAAACCACTGGGAGGAGGCGGTGATGGCCGGGTTCATCACGTCGGACAGCACATAGCGGCTCAGGGCGCAGATGCGCTCGCAGCGCATGGGGTTGCGCTTGTAGGGCATGGCGGAGGAGCCGATTTGCTTGGACTCGAAGGGTTCTTCAATCTCCTTCATGTGGGCCAGCAGCCGCAGGTCGGTGGCGAATTTGCTGCACGACTGGGCGATGCCCGCCAGGGTGTTTACCACATAGGTGTCCACCTTGCGGCTGTAGGTCTGGCCGGACACAGGCACCACCGCGTCAAAGCCCATTTCGGCGGCGATTTTCTGCTCCAGCTGACGGCACTTCTCATGGTCCCCCTCGAACAGCTCCAGGAAGGAGGCCTGGGTGCCGGTGGTGCCCTTGCTGCCCAGCAGCTTCAGGTCGCTGATGCGGTACTCCACCTCGTGGAGGTCCATCAGCAGCTCATTCATCCAGAGGGTGGCCCGCTTGCCCACGGTGGTTAGCTGGGCCGCCTGGAAGTGGGTAAAGCCCAGGGTGGGCAGGGCCTCGTACTGCCGGGCGAACTGGGCCAGGTTGGCAATTACCCGCACCAGCTCATCCCGCACCAGCTCCAGCGCTTCCTTCATCAGGATAATGTCGGTATTGTCCCCCACATAGCAGCTGGTGGCCCCCAGGTGAATGATGGGCATGGCCTTGGGGCACTGGTCGCCATAGGCGTGGATGTGGGCCATGACATCGTGGCGCAGCTCCTTCTCATACCTGGCGGCGGCGTCATAGTCGATGCACTCCGGGCCGGAGTGGGCCTCCAGCTCATCCACCTGCTCCTGGGTGACGGGAAGGCCCAGCTCCATCTCCGCCCGGGCCAGAGCCACCCACAGCTTGCGCCAGGTGGAGAACTTCTTGTCCGGGGAGAAAATATACTGCATCTCCTTGCTGGCATAGCGGGAGGAGAGAGGGCTTTCGTAGTTGTTTTTCATGGTATCATTCATCCTTTGTCGAGTTTTCGGTCCGGCGGGAGGGGGCGCGGTGGAGGGGGATGCGGAGGTAGTAGTTCTGCCGGTCATAGTGATGGAGGTAAGCGCCGTTCTTCAGCATCACCCGCAGGGAGGCGGGGTTTGCCTTGCTGCAGGAGAGGTAAAGCTCCGTTTCCTCCGGCGGCAGGAGCCGCCTGCACTCCTCCAGGGCCAGCGCCAGGCCGCGGGTGCCGTACCCCCGGCCCCGAAAGGCCGGATGAATCGCATAGCCGATGTGTCCGGAGCCGGTGCGCAGCGCCTGATTCAAATGGTGGCGCACCTTGAACAGCCCGACGATCCGGCCGTCCTCCCACAGGAAGAACAGCGTCTCCGGCACCCGGCCCACAGCCAGGTCAACGCCCTGGGCATTGCTCAGGAGCCTTGGCAGCGCCGTCTCCACAAAATAGGGATAGGACAGCCATCTGCAATGGTTCTCAAAGCCGTTCTCCCCCGGGGTCTCCTGAAAAAACTGATATTCCAGCTCCCGATCCTCATAGTTCAGGGGCTTCAGATACAGCATTGCCAACGCCTCCCGCGTCGCTCAGTATGGTTGCGCCATCGCATGGTGCGGCGGCGTCGGCCTGCGAACCGGGCCTGCCGCCTTGTGGGTCGCTGCCTACTATTATAGCACAGGCGGCCGGAAATGCAAACCGGATTTCTGTATTTTTCGAAAAATACGCTCTGAAGGAATCGGCCCGGCGCATGGTGGAAGGGCAACAGAAAAGGCTGCGGCGCGGGTTCGGTCCCGCGCCGCAGCCTGGTGGTTTCCGCCAATCGGAGGGGACGCGAAGCGCCCCCTCCGACTGGATTGCTGAGTGGTGAATCGGCTGTGGTCAGCCGTTTACACGCTTTGAGTGGTCGTCACAGCGCGGTCCTTCCCGCCGGCGTCCTGCTGGTAGGCATCCCGGTCCAGCTGCCCCTCCTCGGTAGCGGCCACCAGCGTGGCCGCAGTCGCTGCGCCGACCACGTTGGTGGCGGTGCGGGCCATATCCACAATGCTGGAAATAGGGGACAGCAGGACGATGACCTCCACCGGAAGTCCGGCGGCGGCAAAGACAGCGGTGGCGGTAATGGTGGCGGTGCCGGGCACCCCTACCGTACCCACGGAGACCACCACTGCCAGCACCACCAGGAACGCATACTGGGCGGCGGTGTACTCAAGGCCCAGGATGTGAATGGCAAAGACGGACAGCAGCACCGGCCAGATGCCTTTGAAGAAGGCAATGGGATTCAGCCGACCGATCACCTTCAGCATCACACATCCCCCTTTCTGCCTGTTATGGTAACATAAGCGGAGGACTGCGTCCAATACCGAAGAAGAATACCCGGATATAACCTGATGTTATATCCGGGCGGGTGTTCAGACGGCGGCAAGGTATCGCTTCATCGCCGCAATATACTTTTCCCCCATCTCGCTCAAAACGATACTCTTCCGGGTGATGTAGCCGATCTCCATGGCGCTCTCCGGGTTCGGCCCCTCGTCCTGAAAGGGCACCGCCACGAACTCCTTTCCGTTCAGCTCCTCACAGATAATGCCGGAGCAGAGGGTGTAGCCGTTCAGCCCCACCATCAGGTTCAGCATGGTGGCCCGGTCGTTGGCCCTGATGATCTGGGCGTACTCGCTGGTGGAAAGAATCTCCTCCGCATCGTAAAAGGTGCTGTCGTCCCCCTGGTCAAAGGCCAGGCAGGGATAGCCCGCCAGCTGCTCAAAGCAGATGGACGGCTCCCCCGCCAGAGGGTGCCCCCGCCACAGGTACACATAGGCCCGGCAGACCACCAGGGGATGGAACTCCAGGTGGGCGGCGCTCAGCAGCTTTCCCATGGCCTTCCGGTTGAAGTCGCTCAGGTACAGCACGCCGATCTCACTTTTCAGGGTGCTGACATCGTGGATGACTTCTCGGGTCTTTGTCTCCTTGATGGCGAACTCGTACTTGGACATATCGTATTCCTGGGCCATATCCACGAAGGCTTTCACCGCGAAGGAGTAGTGCTGGGTGGAGACGCCGAACTTCTTCTTATAGGAGCCGCCCTTCCCGTACCGTTTCATCAGGCTTTCATACTGGTGGTAAATCTCCTTCGCATAGTGCAAGAACTCCACGCCGTCATTGGTCAGCGTCACACCCCGTCCGCTGCGGTACAGCAGGGTGACGCCCAGCTCCTTCTCCAGCTCCTTGACCGCGTTGGTCAGGGAGGGCTGGGACACATACAGCTGCTCCGCCGCCTTATTCAGCGAACCGGTTTCCGCAATGGTGATGAGATATGACAGTTGAATCAGGGTCATGCTGGCCGCCTCCATTCTACCTATTAACATACTTCATTAGTTGGAATATTATAACATGGAAGTCAAATCCTGTCAACCGCCCCTGACGGGGGCAGGCAGCGGCATCCGGGGTCGGATGCCGCTGCTTGCTCATATGACATAGTCGTTCCAATCGCCCTCCCGGTGCATCAGGTCGGCCAGGGTGAAATGCTCCAGATAGTCCCGGATGACCTGATCCAGCCCCTGCCACAGCGGCAGGGTGCGGCACTCCGCCATCCGGGGGCAGACGGCCGCCCCTTCCTCCAGGCAGGACACCGGCGACAGGGATTCCTCCGTCAGCACCAGGATGCTGTAGACCGTGTACTGCTCCGGCGCTTTCGTCAGGCGGTATCCGCCGCCCTTGCCCCGCAGTCCGGCCAGAAACCGCTCCTTCACCAGCAGCTTGATGATGCTTTCCAGGTATTTCTCCGAAATCTCCTGCCGCTCCGCCACCGTTTTCAGCGGAATGTAGCCCTCGGACTGATGCTCTGCCAGGTCGACCATCACGCGGAGCGAATAGCGCCCCTTTGTGGAAACCAACATATGGAATCCCCTCCCCATACCGTGTCTTTTAATCCTATTATATAGTAGGTTAGTTGGAAAATCAACCGGAATTTTTTCCGGTTTCCCCTTGACATTTGAATCGTACCGACCTATAATGTGGATAAACCTATAGGAAAGGTTGGTATAGCCGCAGCTGCGGCGCACCTGTGCAACCCTCTTATCATTCATCATTTGGAGGAATCTGTTATGAGCGCTATTTATACATCCGCCGACCAGCTGATTGGCAAGACCCCTCTGCTGGAGCTGACCCACCTGGAGCAGCAGGAGGGGCTGGAGGCCAAAATCGTGGCCAAGCTGGAGTATTTCAATCCCGCCGGTTCCGTGAAGGACCGCATCGCCAAGGCGATGATTGATGACGCCGAGGCCAGGGGCCTGTTGAAGCCGGACTCCGTCCTCATCGAGCCCACCTCCGGCAACACCGGCATCGGCCTGGCCTCGGTGGCCGCCGCCCGGGGCTACCGCATCATCATCGTCATGCCGGAGACCATGAGCGTGGAGCGCCGCCAGCTGATGAAGGCCTACGGCGCGGAGCTGGTGCTGACCGAAGGGGCCAAGGGCATGAAGGGGGCCATCGCCAAGGCGGATGAGCTGGCGAAGGAGATCCCCAACAGCTTCATCCCCGGCCAGTTCGTGAACCCGGCCAATCCCGCCGCCCACAAGGCCACCACCGGCCCGGAGATTTGGGCGGACACGGATGGTCAGGTGGATATCTTTGTGGCCGGCGTGGGCACCGGCGGCACAGTCACTGGTGTGGGCGCTTACCTGAAGGAGCAGAATCCCAACGTGCAGGTGGTGGCTGTGGAACCGGCCTCCTCCCCGGTGTTGAGCAAGGGCGTGGCGGGCAGCCACAAGATTCAGGGCATCGGCGCCGGCTTCGTGCCCGATGTGCTGGACACAAAGGTTTACGATGAAGTCATCCCCGTGGAGAACGAGGACGCCTTCGCCGTTGGCAAGCAGATCGGCAAGGCGGAGGGCATCCTGGTGGGGATCTCCTCCGGCGCGGCGGTCTGGGCGGCCATCCAGCTGGCGAAGCGCCCAGAGAACAAGGGCAAGACCATTGTGGCCCTGCTCCCCGACACCGGCGACCGGTACCTCTCCACACCGCTCTTTGCGGATTGACCCCGTTCTTTCCCGGCGGCGGGCAAATGCCCGCCGCCGGATGTTTTTGGTCAGACGCCTAACCGACCACAGAAAAAAACGGCGCACACACGGAATCCGTCCGCTGTGTGCGCTGTTTTTTGGGTGGGCGCTATCCGTTGACAGCCTCCCGCTCGATCAGCAGCCCCTTCATGGAGCCAGTCTGGTTATGCACCTGATAGATGTGGGCCGTCTCTGCATCGGTGCAGCCTAGGAGGATTTTGATTTCAGCATCCCGCTTTCGGAGGTCCACGGTGCAGATCACCGCGTTGACCTTCCGCTCCTCCGCCGAGCCGACCCAGACGTCGATGCCGCCCCGATCCAGGGAAGCGGTATGCTCCAGGTAGCCGTAATCCACCTCGTAGAGCAAATCCGGGAAGTGAGGATGGGGCGTCCCCTTGGGCCGGTCGATGACCAGGGTGGAGTGCTCCACCAGCTGGTCCAGGGCTGTCCAAAACTCGTGATTGTGGCTGTGTTTCATGGTTATGTTCCTTCCTTATCCTGCTGAATCAGCAATTTGATGGCCTCTACGCCCACACGGACGGCGGCGGAGGTATCTTCACTCTCCGCCTGGTCCAGGCCGGCGGCCTGCCGCTCCTGGTTCCAGATGACGTGGAAGCAGGCCCCGCACCGCACGCCCCTTGCGGCGGCCACGGTGAACAGAGCGGCGGACTCCATTTCGCTGGCCAGCACGCCCAGCCGCTTCCACGCCTCCCATTTCGCCTGGAGTTCCCCGGCCACCGGCATGGAGGCGGGGTCATGCTGCCCATAGAAGCTGTCCTTGGACTGCACCACCCCCAACTTCGGCGTGATGCCGCAGTTCAGCGCCGCCTGCCGCAGGGCCGCCGTCACCGCAAAGTCGGGGACGGCGGGATACTCGATGGGGGCATACTCCCGACTGGTGCCCTCCATCCGCACCGCGCCGGTGGCTACCACCAGGTCGCCGGACTGCACGTCCAGCCGGATGCCGCCGCAGGTGCCCACCCGCAGGAAGGTATCCACTCCCAGCTGGGCCAGCTCCTCCATGGCGATGGCGGCGGAGGGGCCGCCGATGCCGGTGGACACCACCGCCACCTCCTCGTCCAGCAGCCTGCCCTTCCAGGAGCAGAACTCCCGATTCGTGGTCAGGTGGCGCGGCTCCTCCAAATATTGGGCGATGGCGGCGCACCGCCCCGGGTCGCCGGGCAGGATGCAGTACCGGCCCAGGCCGTCCTCCCGGCTCAGGCGAATGTGAAACTGCACCTCACGCGCTTCTTTCTTCATGGGACGCCTCCGTGTATGTTCCTGAGATGGCTCTATTTTAACATAGCTTTTTAAAAAGTGCAAGCCCAATAAGGAAAAAGCGATGTACAAAAGGCAGCGCGCATAAAAGGCGGGCGGCCGCCAAAATGCTCCGCCCGCCCCTGCCGCTCTGTCAGCAGCCGCAGTGCTTTCTGGCGCGGCTGTCCGACTGGAAGGACGCGCACTCGGTGCAGTCGCAGCTCTTGGGGTTGATCTCCCCGCAGCAGCCCACCTTGATGGTGTTCAGGGTGCAGTAATTCTGCTCACCGGCGTGGTGGGTGCAGGTGTTGACAGAGCATTCAATGTTGTGGTTTACCTTGTCCATAACAGATACCTCCTTGAATTGGTACAGCTCTAGTATGGACGGTTCGCCGGAAATCATGCCTGCCGTTTCAAAGTTTTTTGGCCCTGGGGGAAGTTTCTCCAACGGCGTCCAGCTCGGCCTCCGCCGTTTCGATATACTTCGCCGTGTTGTAGCGGAGGTAGTCCGCCTGCTCCGGGGTCACCTGTCCCGTGACCCTGGCCGGGGCGCCCATGACCAGGCTGTAGGGCGGGATATTCATCTTCCCCGTCACCAGGGCGTTGGCGCCGATGATGCAGTGCGCCCCCACCTGGCAGCCGGACAGCAGCGTGGCCCCCATGCCTATCATGGTGCCCTCCCCCACGGTGCAGCTGTGGACGATGGCGCCGTGACCCAGGACGCACCCCCGGCCGATGTGGAGGGGTGAACCGATGTCGCAGTGCAGGACGCAGTTGTCCTGGACGTTGGTATCCGCGCCGATGAAGATGGCGTCCATGTCGCCCCGGACGGTGGCGCTGTACCACAGGTTGACGTGTTCCTCACAGGTTACGTCGCCGATCACCGCCGCATTCTCCGCGATGCGGACGGTGGGGTGCAGGTTCGGCCTCTTGCCCTGATACTCCTTGATAATCATAGCGGTTTCCTCTCTGCTCTGTGCGCGGTTTCGCCTTTCCTCCGGGGGACGCTTTCCTGCGTCCCCCTCTTGCCTCTGCCATTATATCCCATTCCGCCCGTTTGCGCAAGAGGGCCAGCACCTGGGGCGCATAGAGCAGCAGGGCCACCAGGCTGGGCCAGGCCATCAGGCCGTTGAACACGTCGGACAGCTGCCACACCACCTCCAGCCGTGCCACGCTGCCCGCCACGATGCAGGCCAGGAACAGGATGCGGTACCACCTCTCCCACCGCTCCGACAGCAGGTACCGCACCCCGCAGCAGCCGTACCAGCACCAGCCCAGCAGGGTGGAGAAGGCGAACACCGCCAGGCACAGGGCCACGAAGCCGGTTCCCGCCTGTCCCAGCCCTTCAGTAAAGGCGGCCACAGACAGGGCCGCCCCCGTCAGCGCCGCCCCGCTCTGGTAGGCGTCGGAGGTCAGCACCGCCAGCGCCGTGATGGTGCAGATGACGAAGGTGGAGAGGAACACCTCCAAAATCCCCCAATACCCCTCCTGTACCGGGTCGGTGTTGGCGGAGGAGCAGTGTACCAGCGCTGTGGAG
>JAJPXL010000028.1 GCA_021205455.1 Clostridiales bacterium | reverse complement strand
GCAGAAAGCCAGATGATGAAGGAGACGGAATCCATCGTGCTGATGCACCTGGACTTCCTGCCGCTGAAATCCTACACCAACATCGTGGAGGGTAATGCCCTGCGGATGGATTGGGAGGACGTGGTGCCGAAGCATAAGCTGACCACGATCATGGGAAATCCGCCTTTCATCGGTGCGCGAATGATGGGCAGCGAACAGAAAAAAGATGTGAATGATGTATTTCCCGGATGGAAAAATGCCGGAAACCTCGATTATGTCTGTTGCTGGTATAAGAAGGCCGCTGACCTGATGGCCGGAACTTCTATCCGTGCAGCACTGGTGTCCACCAATTCCGTTTCTCAAGGGGAGAGCGTGGCAAATCTCTGGAAGCCACTAATGGAGTCCGGCGTACATATTGACTTTGCCCATCGCACCTTCCGTTGGGATAGTGAAGCAAAAATCAAAGCCCATGTCCATTGTGTGATTATTGGGTTCAGCATCGCCCCCAGCAGCAAAGAGAGGATCATTTATACCGACGGCAGGCCACAGATTGTCAGCAATATCAACGGCTATCTGATTGATGCGAACAATGTTTTCGTAGAAAGCCGCAGCAAACCGATATGTGATGTACCCGAAATTGGAATCGGCAACAAACCGATTGACGGAGGAAACTATCTGTTCACAGAAGAAGAACGGGATGAGTTTTTGAAGAAGGAACCGACGGCGCAGAAATATTTCAAGCCGTGGTATGGCTCACAGGAGTTTATCAATCGTTGTCCTCGGTATTGTCTATGGTTGGGTGATTGTACCCCCAATGAACTTCGTAAAATGCCGGAGTGTATGAAACGAATTGAAGCGGTGCGGGAATTTCGACTTGCCAGCAAGAGCGCAGGAACAAGAAAAATAGCAGAAAAACCGACTCGTTTCCATGTTGAGAATATGCCAAAGGGAACCTATATTGTTATTCCAGAAGTTTCATCCGAGCGCAGACGTTATGTGCCTATGGGCTTCATGACACCGGATATTTTGTGCAGCAACCTTGTCAAAATTGTTCCTGATGCTACGCTATATCATTTTGGCGTTTTGACATCCAATGTTCATATGGCATGGATGAGAGCAGTTTGCGGCAGGTTGAAAAGCGACTACCGCTATTCTAAGGACGTTGTCTACAACAACTTCCCCTGGCCCACGCCCACGGAGGCACAGAAAGCCAAAATCGAGCAGACTGCCCAAGCCATTCTGGACGCAAGGGCGCTCTACCCGGGCAGCAGTCTGGCTGACCTCTATGACGAGCTTACCATGCCCCCGGAGCTGCGCAAAGCCCATCAGAACAATGACCGTGCGGTCATGCAGGCATATGGCTTCTCCGTGAAGGACATGACGGAATCCACCTGTGTGGCCGAGCTGATGAAGCTCTATCAGGCAATGACCAGCGAAAAATAAAAAAGCCCGGCAGGTCGCCACAATTTTCTGTGACGACCTGCCGGGTTTCTGTTACCTGTCAGTATTATGCTGCTGTTCCTGCTGCTTGCGTTGCTTCTCCTGTCCCTTCTCCACCCCCAAAATCGCTTCAACATTTTTCCGTGCAATGAGAAGTTCCTGCATCTGTTTCCTGGCCTCACGGTACTCCGCATAGGCCACTTTCTTTCCACTCAGCACCTGGGCATACTCCTGATTGAGCTGCCTGATGGTGGGGATTTTGGCTTTGCCCTTTCCCTGGCCGCCAACGCTGTCAAGCTGGTTGAACGCCGCCTTTGCCGCTTTGTGGAGGGTGATCTCCTCACGGTGTTCCTCCAAAAACTTTTTGCTGTACCCGGACTTCTTGTAGGCGGCATAGGTCTCCTTCGTCCGGGAGTAATTGATGATATGCTTCTTCAGGGCGGCGATTTCAGCCAGACGTTGCTCCGCCGACTTGATGGAATCGGAAAGCTCATTGAATCGGGCGGTGGCGGCGTCCGCCTTTTCCACTAACTCGTCTAAGGTGCCTATGTCATGCTCCTTAATGAAGCAAACCGCTTCGGCCATCTGTTGTAAATTGAAGGACTTCGCCCAGCGGACATACCCGCCGCCCTTGCCCTGCGCCCGTTTTGCCTCGATGTCGATCAAAAGCTGGAGTTTCGGCGGTGCTGCGGAGAACTGCTTCTCCTTTCTGCGTTGCTTGGGCTGATGCTCTCTGGCACCAGCAAGGACAGCACGGATTTCTTCCTCTGAGTATCCTTCACCCAAAGACCGCAGGCGGATAAATCTCTGCTGGGCTTTGCCTTTCAGGGCAATGTTCTTGCCCCGTTTGACCTCATAACCGTACTCCTCCAGCATCCGCAGGAACGCTTCAAAATCCTCCGGCTTCTGCTGGAGTATGGCGTCGATGGCCTCGCAGATGCCGTCCCGAAAGGATGGATTCTTCGGGTAGTCCGTCCGCTTTTCCCGTTCACTATAAGGCTTCGGCTCGATGATGGAGAGGCCATGCTGTACACAGAGCCGGTCACTGATTTTCTGTATGGCCAGATAGGAAAGAAAAAAGTTCTTGAACTTCCGGCTCCCGTCCAGCGTGGTGGAATTGAAAATGATATGATTGTGGATATGGGGCCTGTCCGTGTGGGTAGCCACGATAAAGGCGTGTTTCCCCTTGGTGAACCGCATCGCCAGCTCGTAGCCAATTTGATTGGCCTCCTCTGCCGTGACCTCACCGGGCTTGAAGGACTGCCGTATCTGGTAGGCGATGACATCGTGCTTTTGCCGCCGCCCGGTGCTGTGTTCATACTGCCGCTTGGACAGCATAAACTCCTCATCCACAGTGAACGGGTCGCATTCGTAAGCCGTGACTAAATCCCCCTTCTCCGTCTTTTCCGGGTTCTTGGCATAGTCCGTCCGGTCATTCAGTGTCTGTGCGATGGTTTTCCCCTTGTTGATGTGCAGAGGGATCAGTCTGGTCGCTGCGATGGGTCTCACCTCCGTCCATACTCAGATTTTTCTCAGGAGTCCCTTTTTCGGGGCCTTTTTCTCGATTCATGAATTGGCGTTTTCAGCGATTTTCAAATAGAAACGGCTCCAGACGGAGAGTTGTCCGTCTGGAGCCATGAAAAACGATGATCTGCCAATTTTGTTGATTGGTGAATGAGCTATCAAGACTTGATAAAGTCCCACAGGAAATCGCTCAATGCGTCCACCACTCCAATCACCCACCCGGCAGCGAAGGGCAGGACAAACGCCACGAACCCAATCACCAACATTCTGATTGCTTCTGCGCCGGTGCTGATACCCATCAGGTAACTGAGGACGGCAAGCACAAAGCACAGCCCGGAGAAAATATAAAAAAGCACTCCCGCAAAGCTGGTCAGAAACACGCCAATCCACTTTGCGATGGTGACAATCAGCGCCACCGGCAGCATGATCAGCTTCAGCGGCAATTTTAATAACGATACAACCATCATCTTACCTCCTTAATCCATGTCCTCAAAATATCTTGCACCGTACTCCTGAATTTCCTTCATCAGCATCACGCCCAGGGTCAGGCCATAGCGGAAATGCTCCTCCTCTGAATAGAACTGGCTCTCATACATGACCTCACGAAGCTGTTCCAACTGCTTTTTGTCCAGTTCGCTCAGTCGGGCGTGCAGGTCTTCATACAACCGATTGACCTCTGCCTCTGCTTTCACAAATCGCTCGTCCTGCGACATGATCGCCTCTGCCGGATAGATGCGCCCGTTGTAGAGCAATTCTAAAATCATTTTACTGTCCTCCGTTTCTGTCGGAAATTTATAGCTGCGTGGCTGTTCCAATCCATCCTGCCCTCCTTTGCCTTTTCTGATTCCATTTTATCAGAGAAGCCGGATGGCGCAACGATGTCGCTACACAGCTATGTACCAGCATGGGGAATGCTCCCCATGCCTTGACGGTAAGGTTTATGAGAGCGAAGCAAGCACCCGCAGGGATTCCTTTTGGGTCGCCCAAATCTCATCCAACCGCTCCTGCAAGTCCTGAATGTCAGTGGCATAAATGCTGTTAGTGGCATTGGCTTTCCTGGCGTACTGAGACGAGTTTTGTCAAGGGTAATTTACACTGCCCTATAGAATCCCCATCTAAAATGACAAGGCAGCTGCCAGTTTCGACACACTCATATTGAACAGAAAATGGATAAAGATTATAATCAAGTGGCATAAACGCATCTGCGCGGGGATTTCCAAAAATTTTTTTGTAGATGTGTCACATTTTGCTGTGCTGAATTGTTTCTATAATAGAGAGGCACCAGGAGAGAGGAGGCGGGAGCGTATGGACTATCGTATGGACTATGAGGAGGCTGTCCGGAAAAATCTGGACATCGTCTACCGGGCGGCGCTGGCCTGCTGCAAAAATCCGTCGGACGCCGAGGATGTGGTGCAGTCTACCTTTGAAAAACTGCTGCGCTCGGACACCGTCTTCACCGATGACAACCACCTGCGCCGCTGGCTGGTGCGGGTGGCAGTAAACGAGGGGCGGAATCTGTGGAAGTCCTTCTGGCGGCGGAACGTCTCCTCCCTGGAGGAATTGAGCCTGGAACCAGCCGCCCCGGAGGGACGACAACCGGTTCTGTTGGAGGAGGTGCTGGCTCTGCCGGTGGAATATCGCACAGTGCTGCATCTGTATTACTATGAGGACTACAGCACCCGGGAGATTGCCCGGCTTCTGCACCTGACAGAGGCCAACGTGCGCACCCGGCTGAAGCGGGGGCGAGACCGGCTTCGACAGCAACTGGAAAAGGGGGATTCGGAATGAGCGACAAGCTACAGGAACAGTATCAGGCCGCCATGGATGGCGTACACGCCCCGGCGGCGCTGGAGCAGCGGGTGCAAGGGCTGAAGCAAATGCCCCGCCGGAAACCAACTGCCTGGGTGCAGAAGGCTGTCAGCGGAGCTGTGGCAGCAGTGTTGGTGATGGCGTTCACCAATGTTGCGGCCTACGCTGCCACGGGCAGCACCTGGGTGGAGGGACTGGTTCATACGATTCTCTACTTCCATGACAGTGAGGAGGAGCGGCAAACTGCCTTGCAATCAGAGACGGCCAATCTCGACCTGTCCTCCCAATGGGTCACAGAGAGCGATTCGGAGACGGACGTTATCGACTGGAGTACACCGGAAGGGGTTGCCGCCCTCCAGACACTGGTGGCGGATAGGTTTGACTCAGAGGTTGCCGCATACCCCTACCTGTTGGATGAGGTGGGCGGTGCAGACGACGGCTGGCTCCGCCAGGTGATACGAGTGACCTCAGATTACCTCTATGACCATTACGAGCAGAGCTACCTGGGGAACGCCGCTGCCGACCTGGCCTCCCTGCTGCCCTGGGGTGGGGACTGGAGCCTCTCCTGGTTGGAGGAGCATTACAATTCCGTCCCGGCCTGTAGCTATCTGAGCCTCCACTATACTGACTCTATGGATGAGCCGATCACCGCCGCATATCTGACCGGCTACTATGTCAGTGAGGACGGCGGACTGCTCCAGCTCTGGTGCGCCTACGACGGCAGCGGAGACGTGTGGGCGGATCATGTGAATTCGGAGGAGCTGGACTTCCACTCGGCTTATACCACTGCCGACGGCGTGACTCTGACCTTTCTGGGGCGTGACGAACAGATTTTAGGCGAGCTGTCCCTGGAGGGGATGACCCTCTACCTGTTTGCCTCAAACCTGACTCTGGAGGACATGAAGAATATCGCAGACCACATAGATCTGTCCACCCTGTCGGATGACTATGCCGACTATCTGGCAGAGATGGCCGACCAATGAATGGGTGCAGCTTGATACGGTAAGATGAAAGGAGAAAACCCCATGAACCACAACAGAACCATCTCCCTGCTGCTGGCCCTTCTGCTGTGTCTGGGCCTGTCCGGTTGCGGGGGACAGACCCAGGCGCAGTCAGATGCCTATGAAGAGGGCAACGATTTTCAGTTCGGGCAGGAGGGCCTCTCCTCCTCCGTCACCCAGGTTGGGGAGGACGGTTATTACATTCTGCACAATGGCTATGTGTATTTTCTGGATGAGGGGACGGATACCATCCTTCCCCTGTGCAACCGGGCGGACTGTCTCCATGACCGGGAGACAGAGGAGGACAAGCAGGAGAGCTGCAACGCTTACATTGGAGAGAGCACCTACTGTGATAGCATTGCCTACTGCAACGGGTGGATCTACTGCATTTATTCCGACCCATTCGAGGGAGAAACCCTTTACCGTATCTCTGATGATGGTGCGCAAAAGGAGCAGGTGTACCAATGGGACAGCGAGACGTTGATCGAATACTGGGCAGTACACCGGGATGTGCTGTATTACTGCACCCATTCCTACGCTACGGATGGCGGGCAGGTAACGGAGCACTATGCGGTGGAGGCTCTTCCTCTGACCGGGACGCTGCGGCAGTCGGAGACGATCTATGAGCCGTCAGATGAGCTGGAGGTGATCACCCTGGGCGTCTTTCAGGCCTATGGAAGCTACCTCTATTTCCAGCTTATCGCCTACCAGCCCCACGAGAAGGAAATCACGGATGATAACTATACGGATTATATGTATTGCAGAACCTTCGTCTGCCACCTGACCGACGGAGAGATACAGGAGTTGACCCTCCCCGGCATGGGTGACACAGATATCATTCAGGGCGTCACTTTCTGGCAGGATCAGATTTTGCTGACGGCCACGGATATGACGTGGCAGGGGGATGAATTGCTGGAGCATACCACGGACTACTATCTGGCGGAGCTGGATGGTTCTGACCCGGAGGTGTTACTGGAGGGCATCCCGGCGGGGGATGTACTGTGCAGCGACGGCGCTTATCTCTACCAGACCAACGCCAACGTGGTGGCGCAGGGCTTTGCGGCGGAGGATAAGCTGTATTATAAGGTGTACAACGCTGACCTGGAGCCGGTGGACACCTTCACCCTTCCCTATGACACCTACGGTACCATTGCCGTAGGCGATCCGGAACGGCAATATACCGTCTACTACACCTCCAGAGAGGACGAGAACGGCGAGGAGACGGAGGTCTCCTGGGGCGTCTGGCGCTGGGACAAGAGTGGTATCGGAAGCTATCAGGGGGGCGAGCTGCCGCTGACCGAGATCTCCTATACCGGATGAACCGGGAGGCGGGAAGGAGGGAACGCCTGTGGAGCTGATTTTCTACGAATGGCGCAAGCTGGGACAGAAAAAGCTGTTCTGGGCGTTGTCCGCCGTTCTCTTGGTCGTCAATCTGCTGATGATCTACACCGGAGAGCAGTATACCTCTGCATTCTTCTATGCCCATGAGCAGGGGGACAGCTATCAGGCCTGGCTGACAGGAGACGAGTCGGCAGACGCCCAGGGCTATTACACCGCAGATTGGGAGGCTCAGACCAGTTATATCCAGTCCTACGCTGCCTTCATCGACGAGATGGAGGAACGGGCTGCACAGATGAGCCAGTCCTCCCTTTATCAAAATGAGGCCAGCTATGTCTCCCGGAATCTGGTCAAGACGTGCCATGATTTTGCCAAATTCCAGGGGATGACCCTGACGGCAGATAACGCTTTTGGCCTCCGGGGGATAGCGGGTTACGGCAACGGCATCCTTTTCGTGCTGGTATTCCTGGGGCTGACCGCCTGGTTCGTGCTGTTTAGCGAGCGGGACAAGAATCTGCTTCTGTTGCTGAAGGGCACCCAACGGGGACACTGTCCTCTGGCGGTAGCCAAGCTGACGGTGCTGCTTTCCGGGGCGGCGCTGTACACCGCACTTCAGGAGCTGCTCACCATCCTGTTTTACGGCTGGTTATACGGCTATGGGTCGCTGGAACGGCCGCTCCAGTCGGTGTCCCTGTTCCGAAACTGCGCCTATTCCCTGACGGTGGGAGAGGGCCTGGCGGCCATGTTGGTCATCCGGGTGGCGACCGCCGTGGTGCTGGCCTGTGTGGTGTTCGCTGTGGGGATGATTTTCAAAAATGAGATGGAGGCCGTCCTGGTGACTGGCGGGACGCTGGGGACGGAGTACCTGCTTTATCAATTTCCGTCCGCTAGCGGAGCGCTGGGCGGGCTGAAATGTGTGAACCCCTTCTATTGCTGGAATATGGAACAGATGCTGGGGAACTACCTGAACCTGAATCTGATGGGCCATGCAGTGGGCAAGAATGTCTGCGCCGGGGTTGCTGCCCTGCTGCTGGTGGTGTTGTTGTCTGCCCTGGGCATCCTGGCCTTCCATCGGAGCTGTCAGATCAGGGCTCAGAGCCGTCTGGAGCCGCTGATGCAGCGGCTTCGGGAGTACACCGGCGCATTGAGCCGACGTACCAGTCTGCTGTACTATGAGCTTTACAAAATGATGATCCAGCAGAAAAAAGGGGTTGTCCTGGTGCTGCTGGCAGCTTGGTGTATCTACAGCTGCGTCGGCGTTTTTGAGACGAATTACTACTCCACAGCCGATGAGGCAGCCTATCATTACTATATTTCAGTCCTGGAAGGGCCTGTCACAGAGGATACCTTCGCTTATTTGGAAGAGGAGGACGCCCGTCTTCAGGAGCTTTGGGAGAAGCTATTTTCCACCACCGATGAGTTTGCCACTATGGTCATTCAGTCTGAGCTGGACAGCTACGAGGGCGGCTTCTACCTGGTGCAGCAACAGGCAGAGACGTTAGCGGAACTGCCGGGGGACATAACGGAGAAATATCTGCTGGACGAGCGAGCCTATGAATCCCTGTGGAGTGATTCCGGTAAAGATGTGGCTCTGTGGTTCGCCGGGGCAGTGTTGCAGCTTTTTTTCCTATGCAGTATCTACACAGTGGATGAGCGCAGGCAGATGCTCGGCCTTCTTCGCACCACTAAATGCGGGCGCAGACCATTGGAACGAAGCAAGCGCCAGTGCGCCGCCCTGTGTACCCTGTCGGTTTTCCTCGCCCTTGAACTGCCCTTACTGGTGGAGTATTGGCATATCGATGGTTTTTCTACGGCAGCTCAGCGGATGTGCGACTTTACCAGCCTCTCCTGCACCAGCAGTCTGCCCCTGTGGAGCCTGATACTGGCGATTTTCCTGCTCAAAGGAATCAGCTTTTTCCTGGTGGGCGCAGTCGGTCTGTGGCTGTCTAAGGTGATGAAGCGGGAGCTGGTCACAGTGCTGGTGGGCAGCGGGGTTGCCGGAGCGGTGGCGCTGTTACTGTACCGCTTCGGCTGGAGCATCGACACGCTGCTGCTGCAACTGTTTTAGGGAGGGATCGTGATGGAACTCAGACTGGAAGGGCTGCAAAAGAGCTATAACCATGGTAAGACCTATGCCGTGAAGGATTGCACCGTCTCCCTCGCCCCCGGTGTGTACGCACTACTGGGGCCAAATGGGGCGGGCAAAAGCACCTTGATGAACATGATCACAGATAATCTGGCTCCGGACAGGGGAAGCATCACCTTAGACGGTGTGACCATCGACAAGCTGGGGGCAAATTATCGGGCGATGCTGGGCTATATGCCCCAACAGCAAGGGCTGTACGATGATTTCACCGGGGAGCAGTTCCTGTGGTACATGGCGGCGCTGAAGGGAATGTCCCGACAGCAGGCGAAGGACGCTGTCGGGACGACTCTGGAGACGGTGAACCTGACGGACACCCGCTTCCAGAAGATCAAGTCCTATTCCGGTGGCATGAAGCAGCGGCTCCTTATCGGCCAGGCGCTCTTAAACGACCCGAAAATTTTGATCTTGGATGAGCCAACGGCGGGGCTGGACCCCAGAGAACGCATTCGCATCCGCAATTTGATTGCCCAACTGGGCGGAGACAGAATCATCCTCCTGGCTACCCACATCGTCAGCGACGTGGAGATGATCGCAAGCCAGATCCTCATCATGCGAAAGGGGCTGCTCTGCAAACAGGGGCAGCCCCACCAGCTGGAAGAGGAGCTACAGGGAAAGGTATTGCTCTATCCCATCAAAGAGGCAGAAACACACGTCAACTCCGGCTGCCTTGCAGGGAACTCCGTCCGCCGGGGAGATGAGATTTGGATACATCTGGTAGGTGATAATCTGCCCCAGGACGGTCTGCCGCCGGAGTCTGTGACGCTGGACGATGTATACCTGTACTGGACGGGAGAGGCTGGAATGTAAGGAGCCGGATTGCAGCAGCAAGCAATGCCTCGGTATATACCTCCGCCGCTTGTTGGTGGCCTGCTGCCCCCAAGCCCCTGCGAACCCCGGCCCGTTTGGGTCGGGGTTTTAAGCCGCCTTCGGCATCTGCTGTCGGGAGATGGGCGTGAAATGTTCACGTCCTGTCTCCCAGTTTGCGTTCATTTACTCTGCTTCTATTGCCTACTGAACGCAAAAAATCCGGGGCCTACGGCAAACACCATAGACCCCGGAATGAATTGTACCGGTCATCACCGGCTTTCTTCCTGTTGCTGCTCCTTCTTGTCAGGCTGCTCGATCTTGATCTCCAGGAAACGCTCCACATTGCTTTTCGCCGTGAGCAGGTCGATCATTTTTCTTCGTGCTGCTTTCTGGTCGGGGTAGAGCTGCTTGTTCTCGGCAGCCAGAGCAGCGTACTCCTGCTTTAACGCCTTGATGGAGGGCAGCTTCTCCATCCCCAGGGAATCGAAGTAGCGCTTTGCCGCTTCGTGCAGCATGATGTCGCTCCGATGAGCCTCGTAAAACGCTGCCTGCTTTTTCTTTGGGAGCTTCTTATATTGAAGATAGATTTCCCGTGTCTTGCCATAGGTGCCGATTTGCCGTTGCAGCTCGGCTATCTCCTTCAGCCTGGCTTCGTTAGCCTTCGTCTTGTCGGCAAGCTCGTGATAACGTTCGACAGCGGCGTCGCATTCTACAGCGAGCTTTTCCACGTCGGTAATGCCGTGTTCCTTCATCCAGAGGACAGTCTGTGCGATTTCCTTCAGATTGTAGGTCTTCGCCCATCGCTCAAAGCCGGGGGAGTTGGCCTGCGCCAGCTTTGATTGAATGTCGATCAAAGAGCGGGGACGCTTCTCATCGGCAACAGAAAATCCCTGCTGACTGTGGCGCTGTTTTACTTTTCTTTTGCCCTCCAGCCGTTCCCATATGGCATCCTCGGTATAATCTTCGGCAAGAGAATCACAGCGAATGAACCGCTTCGCCTCCGGTATTTTGAACGCCAGGTGTTTGCCGGCCTTGACCTCGGCCCCCGCCGCCTGCATCGCCGCCAGGAAGTCCTCATAGCTTTTGCAGTCAGGAGTAAGCGCAGCGTCTATCATCTGTTCCAGCTTCTGCCGATTGGTTGGGGGCTTGTCCTCACCCAGCCAGGAACCATAGCTGCCCCGGCTGGGCTTCGGGTCTTCGATGACGGACAGCCCGTTCTCCAGGCAGAGGATGTCAGAAATTTTGCGAATGGCAAAGCTGGAACCCCAGAAGTTCCGAAATTTCCGGGTGCAGTCCAGACTGGTGGAGTTGAAGATGATATGGGAATGGATGTGGTGCTTGTCCACATGGGTGCAGACGATAAAGGCGTGGTTGCCCTTCGTCAGTGACATAGCCAGGTCATAACCGATTTGGTTCGCTTTCTCCGGCGTGATTTCCCCTGGCTTGAAGGACTGCCGCAGATGATAGACAATCACATCATTACTCTTGTGTGTCTTGCCTGTCTGGGCCTCATACTGCCGTTTGGAGAACAGGAACTCCGCATCCACGATGGATGGGTTGCACTGATAGGTGCTGATCCACTCACCATTGTCGGTCTTGTCCGGATTCTTCACATAGTCTGTTGACCGCCCCAGCGCCTGGGCGATGCTGCGCCCCTTCCCGGCATGGAGCGTCTTCAAAAACGTCGTTGCCATAGTTGGCCTCCCTTCAAAAAGGCGGCGGCTCTGGGTGAGCCACCGCCATAAATGACCTCATAAGAGAGGAAATAATTCTGTTGTGTTTTGAGGTGTAGGCCTGTCCAAAATGAACAGGCCTACTTTATCTCATGCAATCTTCGCCAGGCTCGCCAAAACCTGCCCGAAAAGCATTGTGCAGTTGTCCAGGCTCTCCCGAACATCAAGCAAGTCCTGCGGATAATACCCGCCGCCAGAATTGAGCCGCCGAGCGATTTGGTTCAGGTTGTTCGACGCTGATTTCAGATATTTGCTGCAATCAGGTATTTGCGGAATGTCCAGTCGGACGATCAGCCCATTCAGGCACATCTTGCGAATATAGGCGCTCATGTTGGAGACGCCGGCTTCCGCCATCCGCTGCTCGATGAGCTGCCGTTCTTTGTCCGAAACCTTGAAATAAATTGCACTGGTCTTTTCCTTTGCCACGCTTCACATCACCGTCCTTTCTTCTGCCAGACGATCTCATAGCCCAGCGCATCGGCCAGCTCCACCGCCTCCAGGTAGCGGAGGGAACCCCGGCTCAGCTTGCCGGAGAAGTTGGAAACGCTAGGACTCCATCCATACTCATCCGCCAGCTTCTCCACAATCTCCTGCATGGTGAACCCGGAGCGAATGATATTGGCCTTGACCTCGTTCTTAAAAGTTGCATTTCTGTTCATGGGTACATCCCCCTTTCAAGCGGAAACGGGAGCCTCGCCGGAGGCTCCCGTTGTGATAAATGTGAAATTTTGCTACTGACATCATGCGATGTCCTCAGCCTTGGCCTGCTCTGCTGCCAGCCGCTTCTTTTCCTTTTTTCTCAGATAACGCTCATGGTCTTTTCTCTGTCGCCCCTTGCGCCTGGCTTCTTCCTCCGCTGCGATGGTTGCCGGATCGGGAGGCGGAACCTCCACTTTTCCGATATATTTCAAATAGATTTCAACCTCCATAGTCCGGTCTCCGTCGATCTTCTCCGGCTTGTGGACAAGCACCTTATCTACAAACTCGTAGATCATAGGAGTGGTCAACTCCGTAAAATCCGTGTACTTCTTTGCCAACTCCAAAAACTTGTCCGCTCTGGTGGTATCCTCGTTATAGGCGTCCAGCTCCTTCTGTTCAGTAGCAATGGCCTCCTCTAAGTCTGCCTGTTCCTGTTCGTACTCAGCAGAAAGCGCTTCATACCGCTTCTCCGGCAGCTTGCCAAGAGCATAGGATTCATACAGCTTCTTGAGCAGCGTGTCCAGTTCCTTGCAGCGCTTCTCATCCCTGCGCAGCTTACACTTCAGCTCCTTTGCAGCCTCTTCCTGGTGAATTTCCGAAGCCTCACGCACCCTTTGAATGAAGGCGTCCTCATCAGCCAGGGCAAATTTGCTGGCATAGCGAATCGCATCCAGGATCAGGCTTCGTAACGCATTGGTACTGATATGATGGGCGCAGCAGTGCTTGACCTCTCGCTGTATTTCCATTCGGTAAGTGGAACAGTCATAGAAATCGACCAGAAATTCCGTACCCTTCTTTGTGTGTCGGTAATATCGATGGTTGTACATCTTTCTCCCACAGTCAGCGCAGAACAACAGCCCCGTCAAGGGATTTGCCTCTCCAAGAGTGTCAGTCCGGTGAACTGTTTTCCGGGTCTGCTGTGCAAGCTGCCAGGTCTCAGGGTCTACGATGGCCTCATGGGTGTTTTCAAAAATCATCCATTCTTCCGGGGGTCTTTTCACCCGCTTGTCCTTGTAGCTCTTCTTGCCTGTGCGAAAGTTGACCGTGTGCCCCATATACTCCGGTTTTTCCAGAAGATAACCGACTGTCGCCCCACACCAGTCGAAGGGACGATCTTCTTTGTACATGGTTTTATGGGTACCCCATCCCCGTGAAGCGAGATAATAACTTGGGCATTCGACCTTCTCTTCCCGTAAAATCTTGGCGATCTCATATGGCCCATTCCCAGCCACCGCCATCCGGTAAATACGCTGCACTACGGCAGCAGCTTCTTCATCTACCAGCCAGTGATCCTTGTCTTCCGGGTCTTTCACATAACCATAAATAGCATGGTTTGTTGTCGGCTTTCCAGCACGTCCCTTTGTTCGATATGCTGCCGAAACCTTACGGGAGCAGTCCCTAAGATAATATTCGTTCATGATATTGAGGAACGGCGCAAACTCACTGCTGTTCTGGTCATCGCTGTCCACGTTGTTGGCGATGGCGATAAAATGAACCCCATGCTGACGAAAAAACACCTCAGTATAAAAGCCGGTTTGCAGATAATCACGCCCGGCCCTGGAAAGGTCTTTGACCAGCACAGTCCCGACCATTCCGGCCTCAATATCGGCAATCATCTGTTTCCAGGCAGGCCGCTCAAAGTTACCGCCAGACCAGCCGTCATCCGTATAGTGACGGCAGTTGGACAGCCCGTGAGAAGCCGCATAATCCTCAAGGTATTTTTTCTGAGATGAGATTTGTCAAGGATATTTTCCCCGAAATTGATTTCTTTCTTGAACGGATACTAGAATTGTCTTTAGGTAGGCTGAAAACTGTAAATAATGATTCAGATTTCATATTATTGTCTTAGACGGTGGCTACACTTTACAATGCAGAATACACGGAGAATTCATCGGAGAAAGGCGGAAAAGTGGGAGCGCTTGGAACAGCAAGCGCAAGATCGTTAAAATATTTTATCCGGCGCAACCATCCTGATTAAGGATAGTTGTGCCGGATTTTTTCTATTTCATATTTATTTGAAAATTTCTAATCTTGACACGGCTTGGACAAATTTCTTCGCCGCAGGTGTCGGTTCATTCGCATATACCAGTCCATAGGGCATGGCATAGTCTGTTTCTAATGGAATTGTGACCAGGTTAGTGTGGATGTCGGCATAGACTGGCTGTGTAATCAGTACATAGGGATTCACCTCACACATGGTAAACGTGTCCACGCCATAATAGTTGGAATCAATGATCTGAACGGTTGGAAACTTTGCTGTTATTTCTGAACGGAACCTATCCAGTTCCTCCGATACTCCTTCAATTGGCATTACAAGGTATTCCCCGTTCAGATCCTGCATGGACAGTTTTTCCGCTTTTGCGAGCCGATGTGTTTTGGAAACCGCGCAGCAGATGGGAACCTCAGAAAGTTTCAGAAACTGGCAGTTTCCCTTCCATCCTTTGGAGCCGTAAATTGCCTCAAACAAATCAAAATCAACGCCTAAGGAAGAAAAAGTCGTCCCTCTGTTCTGAT
>JAJPXL010000076.1 GCA_021205455.1 Clostridiales bacterium | reverse complement strand
ACTTCTCTGCTTTTTTCTGGGCTTGGGGGGGTCATATCATTTTAGCACATACAGCTGATGTTTGTTTTCCCCGAAGTTTTACTTGCCAATCCTCCCTTCCCGCATTATAATAAAGGATTAGTGATACAGTTCATTTGATTCATGCGATTCTCATGCAGGCGTGAAGCGTTCCCTGAGAATCGGCAGCAGGAGGGGTTATCATGACCATTGAAGAACTGAAGCCTTACCTCACCCCCGGACGCCGGATTCATTTAATTGGCGTGGGCGGTGTGTCCATGTTTCCTCTGGCCGAGGTGCTGCGGGGCCAGGGTGTGCTGATTACCGGCAGCGACGTGCGGGAGAGCGCCAACGTCCGCCATCTGGAGGAGGAGGGCGTCACCGTCTTTCTGGGCCACTTTCCGGAGAACGTGAACGGCGCGGACGCCGTTATCCGCACCGCCGCCGTCCATGACGACAATCCGGAGATCGTCTCCGCCCGCACCCAGGGCATCCCCGTCTTTGAGCGGGCCCAGGCCTGGGGCGCGATTATGATGGATTATAAACACGCCCTGTGCATCTCCGGCACCCACGGCAAAACCACCGTCACCTCCATGGCCACCCACATTGCCATGGCCGCCAACATCGACCCTACCGTGATGATCGGCGGCAACCTGCCCCTGCTGGGCAAGGGCTACCGGGTGGGCCAGGGGGACACCATCATCCTGGAGAGCTGCGAATACTGTAACTCCTTCCTGTCCTTCCGCCCCACCATCGCCGTGATTCTGGACATCGAGGCCGACCACCTGGATTTCTTCAAGGACCTGGCGGACGTGGAGCATTCCTTCCAGATTTTCGCCAACCTGGTGCCGGAGGACGGCGTGGTGATCGCCAACGCCGACGACCGGAACACCATGGACACCCTGGAGAACCTGGATAAGCCCATGATGACCTTCGGCCTCGGCTCCTATGCCGACGTGTACTGTGACAATCTGGCCTACAACCGGGGCGTGGGGGAGTTCGACCTGATGCAGTCCGGCAGCTTTGTGGTACACATCAATCTGTCCGTCCCCGGCCTCCACAATGTGAAGAACGCCCTGGCTGCCGCCGCTGCCGCCCTGGCCATGGGTATCTCCCCCACCGCCATCGCCGCCGGTCTGCGCTCCTTCCACGGGGCGGAGCGCCGGTTCGAGTACAAGGGGGAGTACCACGGGGCGAAGATTTATGACGATTACGCCCACCACCCCGGCGAGCTGCATATGCTGCTGGAGACCGCCAAAACTCTGGGCTATGACCGGGTGATTTGCGCCTTCCAGCCCCACACCTATAGCCGCACCAAGGCCCTGTTCCCGGAGTTCGTGGAGGAGCTGAGCAATGCGGACATCACTATCCTCACCGACATCTACGCCGCCCGTGAGGTGAACACCCTGGGGGTCAGCTCCAGGGACCTGGCCGCCGCCATCCCCCATGGGGAGTACTATCCCACCTTCGACGGGGTGGAGGCTCGCTTAAAGGAGCTGGCCCGGCCCGGCGACCTGATTCTGACGGTGGGGGCCGGTGAGCTGTACCAGGTGGCGGAGCGGCTGGCCGCCGCAGGCAAGGCGGAGCAGGACGCGGCGGAAGGGTAATACGCAATACCGCGCAGGAAAACGCAAATCAGCGGCAGAGACGCACTCTGCCGCTGATTTTTTGCTTATCCATAGGACGCCTATGCCTCGGAAACGGGCTTGAGCATGGGCAGGAAGTTGTCCGTATCCCCGCAGAACATGGCCCCCAGCCGGTCGGCGGCGGACTGCAGGAAGTCCAGCTGCCCGTCGCCGCACACTGGCTCCACCGTCACCCAGTACAGGGTGCTGATTTGATGCTCCGCCAGGAAGGCGTTGCTGGCCTCGTCCTCCAGGTCGCAGGGCACCTGCTGAAAGTCCACAAAGGTCTTGTCCGGGAAGGACAGCTCCACAATGCCCAGCTCCCGCCAGACCTCCACGTCCGGCCCGCCGGGAACGGCAAAGGCCACCTTCAGATCCTGCACTGTGCAGTCCCCCCGGCTCATCAGGTACCAGCTGGTGGGGTACTTGGAGGCCGGGGCCGCTTTGGGCGGGGAGGGCTTCCGGGTTCCGGTTCCTTTTTTCTTCTTCATACAAAAACCTCCTGACGCGCAGTACTTCGTTGAAGGCATCATACCACAGCCCCCGCGCCGCCGTCAAGGACGGCGGCGGACAGATTTTTCAAAAAAAGGAAAGAATTTTTCGTTTTCGTCTTGCAATATGCTGGGAAAACCGGTACAATATCGTTTAGGAAAGCTGATTTTATCAAGCTGATTTTTTGATGGAGGTTATTCATATGAAAGTATTATACGCAGCAAGCGAGGCTACGCCCTTTGCCAAGTCCGGCGGCCTGGCCGACGTGGCCGGCGCCCTGCCCAAGGACCTGGTGCGGGACGGCGTGGACTGCCGGGTGGTCATCCCCCTGTACGGCAACGTGAAGTTCCGGGAGACCATGGAGTATGTCACCAACTTTACCGTGCCGGTGGGCTGGCGCAACCAGTACTGCGGCCTGTTCGTGGCGGTGCGGGACGGCGTCACCTTCTACTTCCTGGATAATGAATACTACTTCAAGCGGGGCAGCCTGTACGGCTTCTTTGACGACGGCGAGCGCTTCGCCTTCTTCGCCCGGGCCGTGCTGGAGATGATGAAGTACGCCGACTTCTTTCCCGACATTCTCCACTGCAATGACTGGCAGACTGCCCTGTCCCCCCTCTATCTGAATCTGTATTATCGCTATGACTCCCGCTATGCGCAGATGAAGACCATCTTCTCCATTCACAACATCGCCTATCAGGGCCAGTACGGCCTGGACATCCTGGGCAACACCTGCGGCATTTACGGCAGCGATGCCAACCTGGCGGAGTACAACGGCGACGCCAACTACATGAAGGCCGCCATCGTCTCCTGCGACCAGGTCACCACTGTCAGCCCCACCTATGCCAAGGAGATCCTGGACCCCTGGTTCGGCAGCAACCTGGACGGCCTGCTGCGGGAGTATCAGTTCAAGCTGTCCGGCATCCTGAACGGCATCGACCAGGAGGTCAACGACCCCGCCACCGACCCCGCCCTCATCGAGAATTACGACGCCTCCACCGTGGGCGTGGGCAAGGCCGCCTGCAAGCGGGCTCTGCTGGACCGGTTCGGCCTGGAGGACGACGGCAGCCCCGTCATGGGCATGGTCACCCGTCTGGCCGGCCACAAGGGCCTGGACATCGTCCGGGAGATCGGCGATGCTATCGTGGCCCAGGGCATCCAGCTGGTCATCCTCGGCACCGGCGAGGCCCAGTTTGAGGCTTACTTCTCCGACCTGGCCGCCCGTCATCCCGGCCGTGTGGGGGTGTTCATCGGCTTTGACACCACCCTGGCCCAGCAGATCTACGCCGGGTGCGACCTGTTCCTGATGCCCTCCAAGAGCGAGCCCTGCGGCCTGTCCCAGATGGTGTCCTGCCGCTACGGCACCCTGCCCATCATCCGGGAGACCGGCGGCCTGAAGGATTCCATCCAGAACGGCTACAACGGCTTCACCTTCTATGACTACTACGCCCCCGCCCTGCTGGACGCCTGCACCCGCGCCCAGGCCGCCTATGAGGACAAGGAGGAGTGGGACGCCCTGGTGCAGCGGGCCATGGCCTGCGACTTCAGCTGGAGCGCCTCCGCCAAGCAGTATGAGGCGCTGTATGACGAGGTCAGCCAGCGCTGGTAATTCAACACTTTTTCTGGCAGATAGCCAAACTGGCGGCGCTGGACCCTGCGGGATTCAGCGCCGCTTCAATGTAATTAAGACGGGGGAAAATCAAACTTTGAGGAGTGAATACTGTGGCCTTTGATTTCAAAAAGGAATACAAAGAATTCTATATGCCGAAGAACAAGCCGGAGCTTGTGACAGTACCAAAGACGAATTACATCGCGGTCAGAGGTCAGGGCGACCCGAACGAGGAGGGCGGAGCCTACCAGCACGCCATCACCGTGCTGTATGCCGTGGCCTATACGCTGAAAATGAGCTATAAGACCGATCATCAAATCGAAGGATTCTTCGAGTATGTGGTGCCTCCCCTGGAGGGCTTCTGGTGGCAGGAGGGGAACAGCGGCATCGATTATGGCAACAAGGACAGGTTCCATTGGCTCTCCGTCCTGAGACTGCCGGATTTCATCTCAAAGGCGGATTTTGACTGGGCGGTAGAGACGGCGGCCAGGAAGAAAAAGCTGGACTGTTCCTCCGCTGAATTCCGCACCATTGAGGAAGGCTTGTGTGTGCAGATGATGCACGTCGGCCCGTTCAACGATGAGCCGAAAACGGTGGCGCTGATGGACGCCTATCTTGCGGCGAACGGGTATGAAAACGATTTGACGGATACAAGGCTGCACCACGAAATCTATCTGTCGGATGCGCGAAAGGTTGCCCCGGAAAAGTGGAAAACCATCGTCCGGCATCCCATCAAGCGCGTGTGACAGCGCCCGGCTTGTCAATATAATTTGATACAAGCGATGCAGCTGCACTTTTGATGTAACCGGGCGGAGCCCTTGAATCAGATTGCGGAAAGGCGTGAATCGACGTTTATGGAAAAAATTGAAGTTGAAATAGAATCAACGGTGCAAAATGAATTTTTAGACACCAGTCGACCACATCCTGTATATAGAAAAAAAGAAACGAGAAGGATGGAGCTGAAAACAGAGTATGTGCTGGCGTATGGTGCCTGTTTGAGGATAGATGATATATTCACAAACGGATGTACCTATGAGGAATATACCCGCGAAAGGAATCAGCCGTTCGGTTCACCTGCACAGGATCAGCCCCGAAAGGTTGGTTTTGTCAAGTGGAACAAAAGAGTAAGACTTTATGTACCGTATCCTCCACTGGATGTCACCTGCCGCCTATATGTGACATTTCATCTGCCCGAATCCGAGAAGCCATCGCTACCAGAGATGGAACTGATACTGCCTGAAAAAAAGCCGCTTCCCAAAGATGATGAAGCATGGATATATCCAGCCTGTGGAGCAACTTCTGCTGCCCCGATGTTCTGCTCCAATTGTGGAATGGCAAGGGAACGCAAAGTGGTTGTAAGGTCAAACATCTGTTATTTTGATGCGAAGGGCAATGTGTGTGAAAAAGAAGATGCTGTAACCTGTATTATCACAGAGTATGATCAGAACGGTAACCTTATAAATTCTGTCCACGGCATTTGTAATTTGACGTCATTTAAACACTCAAGCACGGCACTGTATGAAACGGACGATGAAGAGACCCTTTGGTTATGCCCTTTTTGTGGCGCTTCCAACCGTTTTAATAATAAACGCTGTTTGAATTGTGGCCAGCCAAGATAATTTTTGGCTTGTCAGTATAATTGGATACAGGCGGTGTAGTTTCCCGCTGGTAAGGCACAGCCCCCCCGCGGTTCTAATTCCGCCCCGGGGCGCATATCCTCTTCCAGACTCATACGAGAGGAAGAGGTGGAACATGAACACCGAATGGAATGCCAACCACGCCCTGCTGGTGGGGGAGGCCATGGAGGAGCCGACCTTCTCCCACGCCAGTCACGGGGAGGACTTCTTCTTGGTGCCGGTGCAGAGCCTGCGCCTGTCCGGCACCGGGGACCTGCTGAACGTGCTGCTGCCCCGGACGCTGCTGGAGCAATGCCCCGTGCGGGCCGGGGAGCGGGTGCGGCTGGAGGGGGAGGTGCGCTCCTACAATAACCGCAGCGGCGTGGGCCACAAGCTGGTCATCACCGTGTTGGCGCGGGCCGTGACCTGGGACGCCACCGGCGTGGACGATAATCGGGTGACCCTGGCCGGGGCGCTGTGCCGCAGGGCGGTGTACCGCCGCACTCCCCTGGGGCGGGAGATCGCCGACGTCATGCTGGCGGTGAACCGGCGGTATGGCCGGGCGGACTACCTGCCCTGCATCGCCTGGGGGAGCATCGCCCAGAAGTGCAGCCAACTGGAGGTGGGGGCGCTTCTGCGGCTGGGCGGCAGGCTGCAAAGCCGCGCTTACACCAAGGTGACGGAGGACGGGCCGGTGAACAGGACGGCCTACGAGGTCTCCATTATGACCCTGGCGTTGGCGGAATCAACCGCCGGAGATGCAAGCCGGCCAACATAAACTTGCAAAAAATGAAAAGAACCCCTTGACGCCATGGCAAATTTATGGTACAGTGGAGCTGTTCAAAGGCTGAGAAGGAGACCGCATTCCGGATGCCAGCAAGAGAACGGGGGCCATCGGCTGGAAGCCCCCGGATGGCGAGAGGGAAGAGGCGCAACACTCCGGAGCCGGCTGTTCGAGCCGCCGCAAGGGTGCGGAGGGGTGAGGGCAGTCCGTGGCCCCCGCGTTAAGGGTTTTGAGAGGCGTTCCGGCTGTGCGAGGCCGCGACGCAAGGCGGGTGGTACCGCGGAATGAGCTTTGCCCCGGCAGGGGCGCTTGACCAGTTTTTTGAAAGAGAACGTTCCGTCCCGGTCAGTGAGACTTCACTGGCCGGGATTTTTCTGTGGATTGGAATAGATGGAAAGGTATGGTGGAAACGATGGAATTTGTAACGGGAGCCTGTCAGAGCGGGGACCTGGGCTATGAAGCCCTCCTCAGCGGGGCCTATGTGGGGCAGAAGGTCAGCGTCCACGGCGCGGTACACGCGCTGCGGCCCCTGGGGGGCGTGGTGTTCCTGACCCTGCGGCTGCGCCGGGGCGCGGTGCAGTGCGTGACGAACGGGCAGCTGGATTTGACCGGCATTGCCGAGGAGTGCGCCGTCCGTGTCACCGGCACGCTGCGGCAGGATGAGCGGGCCCCCGGCGGGGTGGAGATCGACCTGGACAGCATCACCGTCCTGTCCGCCCCGGCGGAGCCTATGCCCGTGCCGGTGAACAAGTACAAGCTGAAGCTGAACCTGGACACCGAGCTGCCCCTGCGGCCCCTGGTGCTGCGGAACCTGCAAAAGCGCAGCGTGTTCCGTATCCAGGAGGGGCTGTGCCGGGCCTTCCGGGAGTATCTCACCGGCCAGGAGTTCACCGAGATTCACACCCCTAAAATCGTCCACGCCGGAGCGGAGGGGGGCAGCAATATCTTCCGGATGGAGTACTTCAACTCCCGGGCCTTCCTGACCCAGTCCCCCCAGTTCTACAAGCAGATGATGGTGGGGGTCTACGAGCGGGTGTTCGAGGTGGGCCCGGTGTTCCGGGCGGAGAAGCACAACACCACCCGCCACCTGAACGAGTACACCAGCATGGACTTTGAGATGGGCTATATCGACTCCTACCGGGATGTGATGGAGATGGAGGCGGGCTACCTGCGCTACGCCATGGATCTGCTCCGGCGGGAATACGCCGCCGACCTGGAGCGGCTGGGCGTCACCCTGCCCAATGTGGACAACATCCCCTCCTGCCCCTTCGACGAGGCCAAGCGGCTGGCCTCCGCCAAGTATGGCCGCCCCATCCGGGACCCCTACGACCTGGAGCCGGAGGAGGAGGTCAACATTGGCCGCTACTTCCAGGAGGAGTACGGGGCGGACTTCGTGTTCATCACCGACTATCCGGTGAAGAAGCGTCCCTTCTACGCCATGGACGACCCGGAGAACCCCAAATACACCCTGTCCTTTGACCTGTTATTCCGGGGCATGGAGGTCACCACCGGCGGCCAGCGCATTCACGACTACCAGATGCAGGTGGACAAAATGCGCCGGAAGCACATGGACCCGGCGGAGTTTGAGAGCTACCTGATGATTCACAAGCACGGGATGCCGCCCCACGGCGGCCTGGGCATCGGCCTGGAGCGGCTGACCATGAAGATTTGCGGGCTGGACAATGTGCGCTATGCCTGCCTGTTCCCCAGGGATTTGTCACGGCTGGAGCCGTGAGGGCATATTGTATATGCCTGCCTGGTTGCCTCTTAGATAAGGCTTGTTGAAGGAATTACGCTTTGCCCTCCGGGCGGGCCCTATTTCTTGCTCCGCCAAGAAATAGGGGAAAGAAGGCGGCTCAAGAAGGGGGCCTGTGCCCCCCCTCTTAAGAATCTCCCCGTATCAGGCAGCCGGCTAGCGCCTTGTCCCTCAATCAGGTGGTCTATCCCGCGAGAGACGATGTGACTTCTCACTGGTGAGACTGCCGCCCATGGCGGCTGGGGACGATTGCCGTTCCGCCCTCACCTACGGCGGGCGGAACGTGCAATTTTATCATCCGACGATAGATAACATCTGCCTGTATGGCCAGGCTTTTCCCCTCAACACAACAAACCTATACTCCAAACCCACACCCACACCCCAAAAAGGAGCGAATACCATGAACATCACGACTGAGCTGGTGGACTACGTCTCCGAGCTGTCCCGTCTGAAGCTGCCGGAGGAGGAAAAAGCCTCCATGACCGCCCAGCTGGAGCAAATCATCGGCTATATGGACGTTTTAAACACCCTGGACACCTCTGACATCGAACCCATGAGCCACACCTTCCCGGTGAAGAACGTGGTGCGGGAGGACGAGGTGGAGGTGTTCCCCAACCGGGACGGCCTGCTGGCCGGAGCCCCCGCCCACGATGAGGAAGCCTTTTTCGTACCCAAGACCGTGGACTGACAGGAGGAATCGGAGAGATGCAAGAACTACTGAGTTATTCCGCGGTGGAGTTGGGCAGGCTGCTGCGCCGGGGGGAGCTGTCCGTCAGGGAAGCCACCGAGGCGGCGCTGCAGGTCATCGACGGCGGGCAGAGCGGCAACAACGCCTTTATCACCGTCACGGCGGAGCAGGCCCTGGCCCAGGCGGAGCGGGCGCAGCAGCGCCTGCTGGCCGGGGAGGGTGTCGGCCCCCTGACCGGCGTCCCCGCCGCCATTAAGGACAACATCTGCACCCTGGGGGTGAAAACCACCTGCGCCTCCAAAATCATGGGGGACTTCCTGCCCCCCTATCAGGCCACGGTGATGGAGAAGCTGGAGCAGGCCGGGGCGGTGAGCCTGGGCAAGCTGAACATGGATGAGTTTGCCATGGGCTCCACCACGGAGACCTCCTTCTACGGCCCCACCAGGAACCCCTGGGATTTGAACCGGGTGCCCGGCGGCTCCTCCGGCGGCGCTGCGGCGGCGGTGGCCAATCGGGAGTGCTGGTACGCCCTGGGCAGCGACACCGGCGGCTCCATCCGCCAGCCCGCCTCCTACTGCGGCGTCACCGGCATGAAGCCCACCTACGGAGCAGTGTCCCGATACGGCCTCATCGCCTACGCCTCCTCCCTGGACCAGATCGGCTCTCTGGCCCGGACGGCGGAGGACTGCGCCGCCATCCTGGACGTTATCATGGGGAAGGACAGGCGGGACGGCACCAGCCTGGACGCCCCCTGCGGCGGCCTGCTGGCCGGGCTGAACCCCGACCTGACCGGTAAGACGGTGGGCATCCCCGTGGACTGCTTCGAGGACGGCTTAGACCCCGACGTGCGGGCGCGGGTGCTGTCTGTGGCCGACGTGCTGAAAGGCCGTGGGGCGAAGGTGGAGGAGTTCCGCCTGCCGGTGATGCAATACGTCGTCCCCACCTACTATATCATCGCGGCGGCGGAGGCCAGCTCCAACCTGTCCCGGTTCGACGGGGTGAAGTACGGCTGGCGGGCCCAGGGCTACGAGGATTTGACCGACCTGTACTGCAAGACCCGCACCGAGGGCTTCGGCAGCGAGGTAAAGCGCCGCATCCTGCTGGGCACCTTCGTCCTGTCCTCCGGCTACTACGACGCCTTCTACCGGAAGGCGCTCCAGGTGAAGCACGTTATCAAGTCCGCCTTTGACGACGCTTTCACCAAATACGACCTGATTCTGATGCCGGTGGCCCCCACCACCGCGCCGAAGCTGGGGGAGAGCCTGTCCGACCCGCTGAAGATGTACCTCAGCGACATTTACACCGTATCCGTCAACCTGGCGGGGCTGCCCGGCCTGTCCATGCCCTGCGGCTTTGACCGTCGGGGGATGCCGGTGGGGGCGCAGCTCATCGGCCCCGCATTGGGGGAGCAGGCCATTCTGAACGCCGCCTACGCCTATCAGCAGGATACCGACTACCATAAACAGGCCCCCGCGGCCGCAGAAGGAGGGGAAACGGCATGAATTGGGAGGTTGTCATTGGCCTGGAGACCCATGTGGAGCTGGCCACCAGGACGAAGATTTTTTGCAGCTGCTCCACCGAATTCGGCGGCGCGCCCAACACCCACGTCTGCCCTGTCTGCACCGGTATGCCGGGCACCCTGCCGGTGATGAACAAAAAGGTGCTGGAGTACGCCGCCAAGGCGTCCCTGGCGCTGAACTGCACCGTGACGCAGTACTGCAAATTTGACCGGAAGAACTACTTCTATCCCGACCTGCCCAAGGCGTATCAGGTGTCCCAGCTGTACCTGCCCATCGGCAGGAACGGCAGCGTCCCCATCAAGGTGGGCAGCGAGGAGAAGGTCATCCGCATCCACGAGCTGCACATGGAGGAGGACGCGGGCAAGCTGGTGCATGACAACTGGATCGACCAGACCCGGGCGGACTACAACCGCTGCGGCGTCCCGTTAATCGAGATCGTGACGGAACCGGATTTCCGTTCAGCCGATGAGGTCATCGCCTATCTGGAGAAGCTCCGCTCCACCCTGGAGTATCTGGGGGTATCCGACTGCAAGATGCAGGAGGGCAGCCTCCGCTGCGACGTGAACCTGTCCGTCCGCCCCCAGGGCAGCGACGAGCTGGGCACCCGCACGGAGATGAAGAATCTGAACTCCTTCAAGGCCATCTCCCGGGCCATCGCCTACGAGGCCCGCCGCCAGGAGGAGCGCATCGAGCTGGACCACAAGCGGGTGATTCAGGAGACCCGCCGCTGGGATGACAACAAGGACGCCACCTACTCCATGCGCTCCAAGGAGAACGCCCAGGACTACCGCTACTTCCCGGAGCCGGACATCCCGCCCATGGAGCTGTCCGACGCTTATCTGGACGCTCTGCGGCAGGCCATGCCGGAGATGGCGGAGGCCAAGCGGGCGCGGTACCAGGCCCAGTGGGGCCTCTCCGCCAGGGACGCGGAGCTGCTGACCTCCAGCCGGGCCATGGCCGCCTTCTTTGAGGAGACGGTGGCCGCCGGAGCCAGCCCCAAGCAGGCCAGCGACTGGATACAGGGCGAGGTGCTGCGGGAGCTGAAGGAGCGGAGCCTGGATGTGAAGGAGATGATTTTCGCGCCGGAGAACCTGGCGAAGCTGATCGGCCTGGTGTCGTCGGGGCGGCTGAACCGGGGCAGCGCCGCCAGGGTGCTGCGGGGCTGCTTTGAGGACAACGCCGATGTGGAGGACTATATGTGCAGGAACGGCCTGGAGCAGGTCAACGACGCCGGGCTGCTGGAGGAAACCGTCACGGCGGTGCTGGCGGAGAACCCCCAGTCCGTGGCCGACTACAGAGCCGGAAAGAAGAAGGCCGTGGGCTTCCTGATGGGCCAGTGCATGAAACGGCTCAAGGGCAAGGGCGACCCCAGGGCGGTCAGCGCTCTGCTGAACCAGAAACTGGAGAGCTGACACCCAACGAATACAAAACAACGCTGCGGCACGCTTCCGAAGGGAGCGCCGCAGCGTTTTTTGTTGTAGGCCGGAAGGGGGATGAAATGTCACTTCCGATAAATGACCAGCGTCATTTTGTCATTCACCGGCACGGTCGTTCCTGTCTGACGGTATCCCATCTTCTCGTAAAGGTAGCAATTCCCCGCTTCCTGCAAAATGGTGGCCAGTTCCCAGTTGGAAGGGCCATGCAGCGCCTCCACCGCCCGAATCGCCTTTTGCGCAAGGCCCTGATTGCGATAGCGCGGCAGGATAAAAAGGGGGGAGATTCGTTTTGCGGTGCCAGGTTCCTGCGTGTCCACAACGCGGATCGCGCCGACCTCCACACTATTTTCCTGAATGAAGTAATAGTAGGTAAAGGGCTGCAAAGAATAGTTATCCTCTGCGCCGCCGTCCTCTATTGTGCCATCGTCGAGATTGATTTCCAGCGGATAATCCTGGGATGGTTCCCAAGCTGCCAGCGGGCAATCCGCAGCGAGAAAAGTGCATACGCTCATAAACTACCTCCGTTCCATTCTGATTTGATAGTCTGTTTCTCCATGCCTGGGCACAGCGCCTCCTGCTTCTCCACCAGCAGCCGAAAATAAACCTCCATAGCCGCCTCCAGCTGGGGAACCGGCAGCAGCTCACCTGCCGCCACCGCCTGCCCCCGCCGCAGGGCGGCGAGGAACGCCGATTGCAGTTCACGGAGCGCTTCCTCTAAGGCAGATTCCCCCAGCAGATTTGCCATGGAGACGCCGTCCAGCAGCAGCGGGCGAAACAGCGGGTCCCGGGCCTGCCGCAGCTCGGCCCAGGTGTGGGCCGCCCCGCAAAAGGTGCGCAGTTCATCCCGCATCTCCTGAAATACCTGAATGGAGACGGTCAGATGCGGCAAAAGCGCCACATCGGCACAGGGGACAACTTCCAGCCATCCCACCGTAACTGGGGCGTCCAATCTGGCAAGAAATTCCTCCTCCGTGAACAGGAACCGGTCACAGTCCGGGGCATCCTCCCGCTTGTTGTTGAGGAGGCGGTAGCGTCCCTCCCCATCCCGGCCGGTGTAAATGACTGCGTGCTTCCTGTCCGCATCCAGCCGCAGGCCCACCATAGCCGGGGCGTGATGGGCCAGCAGCCCCGGCACGGCGGAGGGCTCCGCCCGCTGCTCCGCCAGGCGGAACCCCCTGGGCCGCAGGAACAGGTCGAACAGCTCCCCCGTCTGCATCATCGGCCCGGACAGGTAGCCGCCCTGTTCCGATTTTGCAAAGAGGTAGGGCAGCCCCATCCCCAGGGCGATTTCTCTGTCCGAAGCGTCCACACCGGCAAAGGCCAGCAGATTGGCCACCCCCGCAAAGGCGCAGGAGGAAGGGAAGGTCATGTACTTCATCAGCGCCTCCTATGCCGCGTTTCCACGTTTTTTCACACAAACCCCAGCAGCAGCCCCACGGTGCGCACCAGCAGCGCCGCCACCCAGGCGATGACGCACTGGCCGACCACCACATAGGCAGCCCATCTGCCGCCCAGCTCCCGCCGGATGGAGGCGATGGCCGCCACGCAGGGGGTGTACAGCAGGCAGAACACCAGCAGCGCCAGGGCGCTGAGAGGGGTCAGAATGGAGGATAGGGCCTCGGTGGTGGGCAGCAGGATGGACAGCGTAGACACCACGCTCTCCTTTGCCAGAAAGCCGCTGATGAGGGCGGTGGAGATGCGCCAGTCCCCAAAGCCCAGGGGTTTGAAGATGGGGGCGATCACCCCGGCGATGGCAGCCAGGATGCTGTCCTGGGCGTCGGTGACCATGTTCAGCCGGAAGTCAAAGGACTGGAGGAACCAGATGATGATGGTCGCCAGGAAGATGACGGTGAAGGCCCGCTCCAGGAAGTCCTTGGCCTTCTCCCACAGCAGCTGGGCCACGTTCTTGACGCTGGGCATCCGGTAGTTGGGCAGCTCCATGACGAAGGGCACCGCCTCCCCCTTGAACAGGCTGCCTTTCATCAGCAGGGCCATCAGAATGCTGACCAGGATGCCGAAGAAGTACAGCCCCACCATCACCAGCGCCCCGTTCTTCGGGAAGAAGGCGGCGGTGAAGAAGGCGTAGATGGGCAGCTTGGCCGAGCAGCTCATAAAGGGGGTCAGCAGGATGGTCATTTTTCGGTCCCGGTCGGAGGGCAGGGTGCGGCAGGCCATGACGCCGGGCACCGTGCAGCCGAAGCCGATGAGCATGGGGACGATGCTCCGGCCGGAGAGGCCGATCTTCCGCAGCAGCTTGTCCATGACGAAGGCCACCCGGGCCATATAGCCGCTGTCCTCCAGCAGCGACAGGAAGAGGAACAGCGTCACGATGATGGGCAGGAAGCTGAGGACGCTGCCCACGCCGCTGAATACGCCGTCAATGATGAGGGAGTGGAGCGCCTCGTTGACCTCCAGGGCGGTCAGCCCCGCGTCCGCCAGGTCGGTGAGCCAGCCGATGAACAGCTCCAGCAGGTCGGACAGCCACGCCCCGATGACGTTGAAGGTCAGCCAGAACACCAGCGCCATGATGAGGACAAACACCGGGATGGCGGTGTACTTGCCGGTGAGCACCTGGTCGATTTTTCGGCTGCGGAGATGCTCCTTGCTCTCCTGAGGCTTCACCACCGTCTCGTCGCAGACCCGCTGAATGAAGCGGAAGCGCATATCCGCCATGGCCGCCGCCCGGTCCAGGCCCCGCTCCGTCTCCATCTGCTGCACGATATGCTCCAGCATTTCCTTTTCGTTCTGGTCCAGGGCCAGGCCCTCCAGCACCGTCTAGTCGCCCTCCGCCAGCTTGGAGGCGGCGAAGCGGACGGGGATCTCCGCCCGGTGGGCATGGTCCTCGATGAGGTGCATAATGCCGTGGATGCACCGATGTACTGCGCTGCCCTCGTCGCTGGCGCTGCAAAAGTCCACCTTCCGGGGGCGCTCCTGGTAGTTGGCCACATGGAGGGCGTGGCGCACCAGCTCGTCAATGCCCTCATCCTTCGCCGCCGAGATGGGGACAACGGGCACCCCCAGCAGCTGCTCCATCTCGTTCACCCGGACGGAGCCGCCGTTCTCCCGCACTTCGTCCATCATGTTCAGGGCGATGACCATGGGGACGTTCAGCTCCAGCAGCTGCATCGTCAGGTACAGGTTCCGCTCGATGTTGGAGGCGTCCACGATGTTGATGATGCCCTTTGGCTTCTCCTGGAGGATGAACTGGCGGGTCACCATCTCCTCGCTGCTGTAGGGGGACATAGAGTAAATCCCCGGCAGGTCGGTGACCATGGTGTTGGGATACCCCTTGATGACGCCGTCCTTCCGGTCCACGGTGACGCCGGGGAAGTTGCCCACATGCTGGTTGGAGCCTGTCAGCCGGTTAAACAGGGTGGTCTTGCCGCTGTTCTGGTTGCCCACCAGGGCGAAGGTCAGGGTCTCCCCCTTGGGGAGGGGGGTCTCGGTGGCCTTCTCGTGGTACTTGCCGCCCTCCCCCAGGC
>JAJPXL010000170.1 GCA_021205455.1 Clostridiales bacterium | reverse complement strand
GAACCTTATCTAAGGAGAAAACGGGCGGGCGGCCAAGGGCCGCCCCTACTGTTTCATTGAGGATAGCGGGCCTATCCTCAACAAAAAAGAGATCCACGACCAAATGATAACAAAATTGCCGCCACGTTCCGCCCCAGCGGAACGGGTGGCAATCGCCCCCAGCCGCCATAGGCGGCAGTCTCACCAGGTATCAGGTTCCATCGTTTGTCGCCTGATAGACCACCTGATTGAGGGACAAGGCGCAAGCCGGTTGCCTGATACGGGGAGATTCTTAAGAGGGGGGCCACAGGTCTCCCTCTTAAGCCGCCCTCTTTCCCCCATTTCTCGGCGGAGCAAGAAATAGGGCCCGCCAGGAGGGCAAACGCGGTAGTTCCTTCAAAGAACCACATCTAAGAAGAGCAGCCCCACCAGGCGGGCAAAACGCAGTTCCTCCCACTTTCCTTGTCTAAGGAACGACCACCCCCGCCGTAGGCCCTTCGCCTGCCGCTGGGGGCGGCGTTTTCGCTCGGCGGCTACTTCGTTGGGCACAGCCGCCGGATGTCCCCGCACAGCTGCTCCACTGCCGCCGGGTCGGTGGCCCAGGAGGTGCAGAACCGCACGGCGCTGTGGGTCTCGTCCATCCGCTGCTGATAGGTAAAGCTGTAGGACTTGGCCAGCTCCGCCAGCACGCTGTCCGGCAGGATGGGGAACAGCTGGTTGGTGGTGTTCTCCACCAGGAAGGGCACGCCCGCCGCCCGGAACGCCTCCCGCAGCCGGTCCGCCAGGCGGTTGGCGTGGGCGGCGATCTGCTCATAAGTCCCGTCCTCAAAGAGGGCCAGGAATTGCAGCCCCAGCAGCCGGCCCTTGGCCAGCATCCCGCCCCGCTGCTTGATGACGTAGCGGAAATCCTGCTTCAGATCGGGGTTCGTCAGCACCACCGCCTCTCCGAACAGCGCCCCCACCTTGGTGCCGCCGATGTAAAAGGCGTCGGTGAGGCGGGCCAGGTCGGGCATGGTCACGTCGTTGCCCCGGGCGGTGAGGCCGTAGCCCAGCCGCGCCCCGTCCACATAGAGGTACAGCCCCCGCTTCCGGCAGACGGCGGAGATGGCCTCCAGCTCCGCCAGGGTGTACAGCGTCCCCAGCTCCGTGGGGTGGGAGAGGTACACCATCTTCGGCTGAACGGTGTGCTCGAAGCTCTCGTTCTCCACATGGGCGCGGTACGCCGCCTCGATTTGCGCGGCGGTGAGTTTCCCGTCCCCGCTGGGCAGAGCCAGCACCTTGTGGCCGCAGGCCTCGATGGAGCCGGTCTCGTGGACGTGGATGTGGGCGCTCTCCGCCGCCAGCACCCCTTGATAGGTGCGCAGCGCCGCGGAGATCACCGTCAGGTTGGCCTGAGTGCCGCCCACCAGGAAGTGAACGGCGGCCTCCGGTGCATGGCAGAGGCTCCGCAGCAGCTCCGCCGCCGCCTGGCAGTAGGGGTCCTCCCCATAGCCCACGGTCTGCTCCAGGTTGGTCTCCACCAGCTTCTCCAGCACCTTCGGATGGGTGCCCTCGTTGTAGTCGCAGTTGAATTGCAGCATCTGTTTGCTCCTTTCTCCCCTCAAAAATGCAGCCGTCTGCGATTGCAGGCGGCTGCATAACGGTTTATTCCTCAGGCTTCTCCGCGGGGGCTTCCTCGGCGGCGGCCTCCTGGGTGGCTTCCTCCACCGGGGCGGCGGCCTCTTCCACCGGAGCGGCGGTCTCCTGGACGGCCTCCTCCACGGGGGCGGCGGTCTCCTTCACCGGCTCCTCAGCGGGGGCCTCTTCCTTGGCCTCCTCCTGGGCGGGGGCGAACTCCGCCGGGTCGTAGGTGGTGGCGCCGTCCTTGCCGTGGCAGTTCTTCCACTTCTTGCCGGAGCCGCAGGGGCAGGGGTCGTTGCGGCCGATGCGGTTCTTCTTGACGATGGGGACGCGCTTGGGCTTCTCGGCCTCGTTCTCGGCCACATGGTCCACCTTGCCGTGGGTCTCGGCCCCCTTCAGGCCGGGGTTGACATCGCCGGTGGTGATGCCGGCGGTGCGGGCGTCGGTGGCGGCGTTGGTGTAGCCGGAGGCGGAGCCGTGGGACTCCCCGGTGACCCGGGCCACTGCCCGGCGCTCCACCTTGCGGTGACGGACGCGGGCCACGAAGATGCGGCGCACCGTCTCCTCCTGGATGGCCAGCATCATCTGCTCAAACATATCGAAGCCTTCCCGCTTGTAGGCCACCACCGGGTCCTCCTGGCCGTAGCTCTTCAGACGGATGGACTGCTTCAAATCGTCCATGATGTCCAGGTGCTCCATCCAGTACTCGTCCACGACACGGAGCAGCATGACCCGTTCCAGCTCCCGCATCAGGGGCTCGCCCAGCACCTTCTCCTTCTGCTCGTAGATGTCAAAGGCCCGGGCCTTGACCTCCTCGATCAACTCGGCAGGCTTCTTGGTGGCGATCTCCTCATCGGTGTAGACCAGCTCCTCGTTGGTCAGGAACACCATGCGGTAGGGGGCGGTGGCGTCGGCGAAGTCGGCGGCGGTGATGGTATCCTTCTCGCCCACCTTGCCCATGATGCTGCGGGTGATGCTGTCGGTAATCATCTGGAGGATGTCCGGCTTCAGATTCTCGCCGTTCAGCACCTTCCGGCGGTCGGCGTAGATGACCTCGCGCTGGGTGTTCATCACGTCGTCATAATCCAGCACGTTCTTACGAATCTGGAAGTTGCGGGACTCTACCTTCATCTGGGCGTTCTCGATGGCCCTGGTCAGCATTTTGGCGTCGATGGGGGTGTCCTCCTCCACCTTGAGGGAGGTCATCATCTTCTGGAGGCGCTCAGAGCCGAACAGGCGCAGCACATCGTCCTCCAGGGAGAGGTAGAAGCGGCTCTCGCCGGGGTCGCCCTGACGGCCGGAACGGCCGCGGAGCTGGTTGTCGATACGGCGGGACTCGTGGCGCTCGGTGCCCAGAATGAACAGGCCGCCCACTTCCTTGACCTTCTCCGCCTCGACGGCGATTTCTTCCTTGTACTTCCGCTGGTTCTCAGCGTACTGGCGGCGGGCCTCCAGCACGTCCTCGTTATTGGTCTCGGCATAGCCGGTGGCCTCGTTGATGACGTCGCTGTTGAATCCGGCCTTCCGCAGATCGGCCTTGGCCAGGTATTCCGCGTTGCCGCCCAGCATAATATCGGTACCACGGCCGGCCATGTTGGTGGCCACGGTGACGGTGCCCAGCTTGCCGGCCTGGGCGATGATTTCCGCTTCCTTCTCGTGGTTCTTGGCGTTCAGCACGTTGTGGGGAATCTTGCGCTTGCGCAGCATTTTGGACAGGCGCTCCGACTTCTCGATGGACACGGTGCCCACCAGGACGGGCTGGCCCTTCTCATAGCGGGCGGCGATCTCCTCCACGATAGCGTTGAACTTGCCCTGCTCGGTGGTGTAGACCACGTCGGGCTGGTCGATACGAATCACCGGCTTGTTGGTGGGAATCTCCACGATGTCCAGGTTGTAGATGGAGTTGAACTCGTCCTCCTCGGTCATGGCGGTGCCGGTCATGCCGGACAGCTTATCGTACAGGCGGAAGAAGTTCTGGAAGGTGATGGTAGCCAGGGTCTTGGACTCGTTGGCGACCTTCACGCCCTCCTTGGCCTCGATGGCCTGGTGCAGGCCCTCGTTGAACCGGCGGCCATACATCAGACGGCCGGTGAACTCGTCCACGATGATGACCTGATTGTCCTTGACGATATAGTCGATGTCCTTCTTCATCACACCGTGGGCGCGGATGGCCTGGTTGATGTGATGGTTCAGGGTGGTGTTCTCCTCATCGGCCAGGTTCTCCACCTGGAAGAACTTCTCCGCCTTGGCGATGCCGGCCTCGGTCAGGGTGGCGCTCTTGCGCTTCTCCTCCACCACATAGTCGTAGGTCTCGCTGATCAGGTTGCCGTCGTCGTCCTCGCCGTCGATTTCCTTGTTGTCGGTCTCGGCGATGACGTAGCAGCGCAGGCTCTCGGCGAACTGGTTCGCCATCTGGTACAGCTTGGTGGATTCCTCACCCCGGCCGGAGATGATCAGGGGGGTACGGGCCTCGTCGATGAGGATGGAGTCCACCTCGTCCACGATGGCGAAGGACAGGTCACGCTGCACCACGTCCCGGTCGTAGACGGCCATGTTGTCCCGCAGGTAATCGAAGCCGATCTCATTGTTGGTGCCGTAGGTGATGTCGGCGTCATAGGCGGCCTTCCGCTCGGCCTTGGTCAGGCCGTGGACGATCAGGCCCACGGTGAGGCCCAGGAACCGATAGACCTTGCCCATCCACTCGGAGTCACGCTTGGCCAGGTAGTCATTCACGGTGACGATATGGACGCCTTCCCCGGTCAGGGCGTTCAGATAGGCGGGGAGGGTGGCCACCAGGGTCTTGCCTTCACCGGTCTTCATCTCCGCGATGCGGCCCTGATGCAGGATGATGCCGCCGATGAGCTGCACTCGGTAGGGGCGCAGGCCCAGCACACGGTCCGCCGCCTCCCGGCAGGTGGCAAAGGCCTCCGGCAAAATGTCGTCCGTCGTCTCCCCCTGGGCCAGGCGCTCTTTGAACTCGTCCGTTTTGGCACGCAGCTCCTCATCGGTCATCGCCTTATACTCATCGGCCATTGATTCAATTTTATCCACGATGGGGGTGATTTTCTTCACTTCTCGTTTGGAATTCGTCCCGAGAAGCTTTCTCATAATTCCCATAAGTTCAGGTTCCTTTCTTCTAGCCCGCAAAAGGGGGCATTCATGCGGTATCCATTGTAGCACAAATTTCGGAGTAAAGGAAGAGGTTTTTTCACATTTTTCTAATAAAAACCGCCCGCAATTCCGTTTGTGCCCAGGAGAAGCGCAAAAAAGCGCCTCCGGAAGGCTGCCCTTCCGGAAGGCGCGTCAATGTCGCTTCCTCAGCTCCCCTGGAACACCTGGACGATGTACCGCTCCACGCTGTCATAGGGAACCTCCAGCGCCGTCGCCAGCTCACCGAACAGCAGCCGCTCCGTCTGCTTCAAAATGCCGGTGTCCGTGCTGGACAGCTTCTTCCCCGCCTTGGAGCGGCGGCTCTGGTACTGGTACACCGTCTTTGCCAGGCGGGCCAGCTCAAAGCTGTCGCCGGACTTCATAATGGCGGCGCTGCGCTGCTTCTGATCCGCCATGCCGCTGAACTGAATCGGCTCCGCATCCGGCATCTGAGCAATCAGCTCCTCCGCCTCTTCCTTTGTCATCACGGGGCGCATCTTCACCTTGCTGCCGCCCACCGGGGTGTAAAAGGTGGCGTCCTTCAGATATACCGGGCTGAGCACAACGTAATCCCCGGGCATCCCGTCCAGCTTTTTATAGCCTTCCACCCGGCAGACGCCGGCGGTCCCGTGCATGATCAAACTTCCGCTCTCCAGCATGACGCTTCATCTCCATTCTGCTTGATGTATTTATAATACACCTTTTTTCACTTTTTTGTAAGAGGATTTTGCTTGTCATTTTTCACAAAAAAGCGGCTGTTTTCTATCTTTTTGCTGGCTTTCCGCACTTTTCGAAGGGAAGGACAGGGGTTTCCCTTTACGGTTGGGCGCGGGGCCCGCCGTTATTTTATCCTACTCTGTGGGAAATTATTCCAGCAGCTCCAGCAGCTCCTGGCCGGACAGGGCCAAAATGCCCTCCTCCGTTCCGGCCACGGTGTCCGCCAGCTCCTGCTTCCGCTGCTGCAAATCCAGGATCTTCTCCTCGATGGTGTCCTTGCTGATGAGCTTGTACACCTGCACTGCGTTGCGCTGGCCGATGCGGTGGGCCCGGTCGGTGGCCTGGTTCTGGGCCGCCTGGTTCCACCAGGGGTCGTAGTGAATCACCGTGTCCGCGCCGGTCAGGTTCAGGCCGGTGCCGCCCGCCTTCAGGGAGATGAGGAACACGTCCCCCTCCCCCTGGTTGAACCGCTCCACCATCTGGGCCCGCTTGCCCTTGGGGGTGCTGCCCTCCAGCACAAAGTAGGAGATGCCCTCCCGTTCCAGCCGCTGCCGAATCAGCTCCAGCATGGAGGTGAACTGGGAGAACAGCAGGATTCGGTGCCCACCGGACAGGGCCTCCGACACCAGCTCCATGCAGCTGTCCAGCTTGGCGCTCTCCCCCTCGTAGCTGTCCAGGCACAGCCGGGGGTCGCAGCAGATCTGCCGCAGCCGCATCAGCAGCACCAGCACCTTCAGCTTCTCCTGGCCGTTGGCCTCCGCCTGCTTCAGCTCGTTCCGGCCGTCCAGGGCCACGGCGGTGTACAGCTTCCGCTGCTCCTGGGACAGGGCCACATAGCGCACGCTCTCCGTCTTGGGGGGCAGCTCCTTCAGCACGTCCCCCTTCATCCGGCGGAGGATGAAGGGATTCGTCAGGGCGGCCAGCCGTTTGGCCGCCCCCTCGTCATGCTCTTTGGCGATGGGCTTCTCCAGGCGGGCCTGGAACTCGCTGTAGCGGTACAGGTAGCCCGGCATCAGAAAGTCGAAGATGCTCCAAAGCTCGCTGAGGCGGTTCTCCACTGGGGTGCCGGTCATGGCGAAGCGGAGCTTGCTGCGTATCTGCTTCACCGCCTTGACGCTCTGGGTGGTGTGGTTCTTGATATACTGGGCCTCGTCCAGGATGCAGGTGTAGAAGCTGCGGCCCTCCAGCTGGCCCACGTCCCGGCGCAGGGAGTCGTAGGAGATCACCGCCAGGTCGCAGCCCTCCACCTGCCCCCACTGGGCCCGCCGCTCGGCGGCGGTGCCGCTGAGCAGCAGCACGTTCAGCTCCGGGGCGAACTTCCGACACTCGTCCCCCCAGTTCAGTACCAGGGAGGCGGGGCAGACCACCAGAGAGGGCAGGGTGTTCCCCTCCTCCCTGGCGGAGGACAGGAAGGACAGGGCCTGCACCGTCTTGCCCAGGCCCATATCGTCCGCCAAAATGCCGCCGAAGCCGTACTGGGCCAGGGTTTTCAGCCAGCGGAACCCCGTCTTTTGGTAGGGGCGCAGGATGTCCTGATACTGCCGGGGCAGGGTATAGTCGCTGTCCGACACGGTGCGGAAGCTGCGCACCAGGCTGCGGAAGCCGGCGTCCCGGCTGTAGCGCAGGGACTCGCTGCCCTGTAACGTCTGCTCCAGGTAGGGCGCCCGGTACAGGGGCAGCTCCACCGTACCGGAGGCCAGCTCCTTGTCCTTCAGCCCCAGTCCGTCCTTCAGCTCCGCCAGGCGGGTCAGGGCGCCGCTCTCGTCCAGAGACAGGAAGGCCCCGCTTTTCAGCCGGTAATAGGGCCGGTTGGCCCGCACCGCCTGGGCCAGGGCCTCCAGCTCAGCCAGGGGGAAACCCCCGGTGTCGATCTCCAGATCCAGCAGGCCCTCCGAGACGGAGACCCCCACCCGCACCTTGGGCTGGGGGGCGTGGAGGCGCTGGACGGCGGCGGAGGTGTACACCTCGCCGTATTCCTGTAACTCCGCCACGCCGCTGCCCAGGAAGGCGTAGAGCCGGTCCTCGTCCTCCAGGCGGCAGCGTCCGGCATCGTCCGCCTGGCCGAACCACTTCTCCAGCGCGGACAGGCCCCGGCGCTCCGCCAGCCGATTGCGGCGGATGCCGTCCAGCTCCCTGTCCTCTCCCACCGGGACGGACTTGTCCTGGTACAGGGCCTTGAGCTGGGCGGTCAGGGCGTCCCCCGTCCAGTCCAGATAGTATTGCAGTACCGGTGTGTCCGGCACATAGTCCTCCAGCAGCGCCTCGTCTCCGGTAACGGTGAAGCAGCGCTTCAAGCGGGGCAGCACCCCCACCGCAAAGACGGGCAGGTCCTTCCGGGCGAAGAAAAGGGGCCGGTCGTCGATAAAGTAGCTGCCCCTCCGCCCGTCGAGGACCGTTTGGGCAAGCTCCTTCAACTCCGGGCCGCAGGGGAACAGAATGTCATCCGCGAGCAGATAGTCCCGCCGCGCCCCGTGAAACAGCTGGGCGTCCTCCAGCAGCTCCACCTCCAGGCCGTCGTCCCGGCTGCGCAAGGTGGCCTCCAGCTCCGGCTGCGCCTCCTGCAGGCGGAGCTGGCCCTTGCCGCCCAGAGGGAGCGTTTCCCCCTGGTACAGGTCGAACAGCATATCAATGCAGTAGGGCGACAGAATGATGCGCCGGGCCGTTCCCCCGGGGAAGTCACGGAAAGGGCTGACATCCATCGCTTCGTACTCCGCCGCATCCCGCCGGAGCAGGCCGATCAGGGCCTGGGAGGGCTTGTCAAAGGCGCTGAAGCTGTGACGGAAGGACAGCTGCTTGCCGTAGGCGACCTCATCCTCCTGCTCCACCGCGCCCAGGAAGTTGCGGATGCTCCGCATCACATACTGGCGGGTGATGCCCACGGTCAGCTCCAGCCCCACCTCGTGCTTCCAGCCGTCCAGCCAGAGCTCCGGAATCAGGTGGACGGCCCCCACCGGCTCCGCCCCCTGGGGCAGCGCTATGCTCTGCCGCTCCGCCTCCTGGAGCAGCTTCCGGGCGGCCTGATTGCTGACCAGCTGCCGCCCCTGCAGGGCCGCAGACGGTTGCTCCGCCTCCAGCTCGCCGATATACTCCAGCAGCACCGCCACGATGTGCTTGCACTGGCCCGCATAGTCGCACCGGGGGCAGTCGCACCAGTAGGAGAGGCTGCTGTCCATAATGGTGATGTCCACATCGTACAGCCTCTGGCCCCGCACCTTGGCGTGCAGTTTCACGCCGAGCCTGCTCTTGCTCACGTCCAGCCGTTTGACCCTGCCCTGGTTCACATAGTGAAGGCCCTTGTAGTAGTCATCGCTGCCGAACTCCTGGATAATATCGCTGCGGTCCATGGGCGCACCTCCTGTGCCAACGTTTCGCCGCGCACGCCCGCGCCACGGGCAAGCGCTGCTTGCCGCCGCCCCGCGGGAACTTGCGTGAATAAACTATTATAGCATAAATGGAGCGGTTGTGCAACTGCGCGAAAAGGCGGCGCACAGTGTGCGCCTGGGGGGTTGTCTCCTTAAAGAAGAAGCGATGAAGGAATCCCGTTTTTTGCCTGACTGGAGCTGTCCGTTCCTCAGACAAGGATATTGGAAGGAACAACGTTGTTTCCCTCCGGGGGCCTGACTGCCGCCTGCTGACCCTTCACGGTATCCTCCTCGGACAGTGACCCTCGCCAGCATAGCTGGCATCAGTTTCCGGCTAAAAATATGCCGCTGGCATATTTTTTAACGCCGTAAATTGCTCCGCCAAGAAATGGGGGAAAGAAGGCGGCTCAGGGAGGGGCTTCGGGGCACCTCCGTTATCAGGGACTTTAAGGCACTACCTACCCTTCTCAGTGGCTTCGCCAGCAAGCTGGCTCAGGATTTTGCTAAAAATATGCCCCCGGCATATTTTTTACGCAAAATCCTCCCTAAGAACCCTCCCCCTATCCCACTGTGGGCTTCGCCTTGTCCCTCAATCAGGTGGTCTATCCCGATAGAGACGATGTAACCCCTACGCACCAAAGCTACCGCCGATGGCGGCTGGGGACGATTGCCGTTCCGCCCTTGCCTACGGCGGGCGGAACGTGCAATTTTATAGTCCAACGGTGGATAACATCTGACTGTACGGCTACGGTATTCTCCTTGCCCCAGGATAGATTGCATCTTAACGTTGATGCTATAGGGTCATTGGCCCTCCTCCTGCCGCCGGGCCACCCGCCGGTCCCGCTCCTGTCTGGAGTAGACGCAGCCGCAGTAGTCCTGCCGGTACAGGCCGTACTCTTTGGAAAGCTCCGTGGAGCGCCGATAGCCGTTCCGCTTCTTGAAGTCCGAGGGCAGCCAGGCTACCCCCAGCTCCTCCCCCAGGCGCTGCCCGATCTCGTTGAGCTTGGCGGCGTTCTTCAGGGGGCTGATGGTGAGGGTGGTGGTGAAGTAGTCAAAGCCCCCCTCTTTGGCGCAGCGGGCCGCCTCCCGCAGCCGCAGCTCGTAGCAGCGGAAACAGCGCTCGCCCCCCTCCGGCTCCTGCTCCAGCCCTTTGGCGACGGCGTAGAACTTCTCGCTGTCGTAGGGCCCGGCCACAAAGGAGACGGGGTGTGCCAGGGGCATGGCGGCGATGAGCCGCTCCTGCTCCCGGATGCGGGTCTCAAACTCCTCCTGAGGGAAGATGTTGGGGTTGTAGTACAGCACCGTGATGGAGAAGTACTGGGACAAATACTCCAGCACATAGCTGCTGCACGGGGCGCAGCAGCTGTGGAGCAGCAGACGGGGCACCCGCCCCTCCCGCCGGAGGGTATCCAGGAGCCTGTCCAGCTCCTTCTGATAGTTTTGGTTCATCGGTTTCGCCTCTCTCCGCAGCTGCGGTAAAAAATAACCGGTAAGGGCATTTACCCTTACCGGTTATTATAGCACAGGGTTCCGTTTTGTACAAGCGGACAGCTCACCGCTTCAGCGCCCGGCGCAGCAGCGGGGCCAGGTACATGGACAGGGTGCCGCCGATCAGGGCGGTGACCAACTGGGGCCAGGAGAACATCAGGGAGAAGGTGGCCACCTGGGCCTCCGCCAGGGACAGCACCCGGCACAGCACCTGCACCACCACGATATACAGCGTCAGCGCCTTCGCCGCCGCGCCGATGGCGACAGCGGCCACCCGCCAGGGAATCGGGCACTCCGGCAGCTTCTTCCCGGCCAGCAGCCACAGCAGCAGCACCAGCACCACGTTGCCCAGCGCCACCGCCGGGACGATGGGCAGCAGCTGGGGGCCGATGCCCAGCAGGTAGGCAAAGAAGGGGGAGACCAGCGCCACCACGACGCCGCTCCACAGCCCGGCCACCAGCGCCGCGACCCCCAGCACCGTGTTGACGCAGGAGCCGGTGATGAACTGGTTGGTGGAGGCCGTCGCCCCCTGCAGCACCACCAAAAGCGCGATGAGCACTGCCGTTTCCGCGATCCAGCGCGCCCGCTGCCCCGCCTGAGTTGTCTGTTTCATAGAATGAGCCCTCATTTCTCTAAGATGTCTCATATTATACAGGATTTTGCCCTTTATTGCAATTAGAAGGGCATCTATAATGCTTTCTCTTGTCCGGAAAAAATTTGTCAATTTTTTAACAAAAATCCCACAAAAGGCTGTGGAAAAACGGGGGCAAATATGATACTATAGAAATAACTACTCTAAGGAGGTTGTGTCCATGCGCGGAGTACCTTCCCTTATCACGGACATCCGTAAGAAAGTCTTTACCGAAGTGGCCAGAATGGCCTACGAGGGCGGGGATTATACCAAGGCGGAAGACCTGCCCTACGTCATCGTCCCCGGCGACAGCCCCCTGCACCGGGAGTCCATCTTCCTGGAGCGGGCCATCGCAGGCGAGCGGGTGCGGCTGGCCATGGGCCTGTCCATCCGCCCCGTCCAGACCCGCAGCCTGATGACCGAGGGGATGGACCATGCGGCCATTGCGGAGCAGTACTATGAGCCGCCGCTGATCAACATCATCCCCTACGCCTGCCACCGCTGCCCCACCAACCAGTACAAGGTGACGGAGAACTGCCAGAACTGCCTGGCCCAGTCCTGCCAGCAGGTGTGCCCCCGGAAGGCCATCTCCTTCGTCAACGGCAAGAGCCAAATCGACCCCGACCGCTGCGTGAAGTGCGGCCGGTGCGCCACCGCCTGCCCCTATCACGCCATCATTCACCTGGAGCGGCCCTGCATGGCCGCCTGCGGCATGGACGCCATCGGCTCTGACGACCAGGGGCGGGCCGTCATCAAGCAGGACAAGTGCGTGGCCTGCGGCCAGTGCCTGGTCAGCTGCCCCTTCGGCGCCATCGTGGACAAGGGCCAGATCTTCCAGGTCATCCGCTCCATCCTCCAGGGCGACCAGGTCATCGCCATCGTCGCCCCCGCCTTCATCGGCCAGTTCGGCAAGGAGGCCACGGTGGAGAAGTTCGTCACCGCCATGAAAACCCTGGGCTTTGACCAGGTGGTGGAGGTGGCCGTGGGCGCGGATATGTGTACCATCGAGGAGGCCAAGGACTTCCTGGAGAAGGTGCCGGACCAGCAGAAGTTTATGGCGACCTCCTGCTGCCCCGCCTGGCACTCCATGGTACATAAGCTGTTCCCCGCCCAGGCGGACAATATCTCTATGACGCTGACCCCCATGGTCTTTACCGCCCGGCTGATGAAGAAGCAGTATCCGGGGTGCAAGGTGGTCTTTGTGGGCCCCTGCGCCGCCAAGAAGCTGGAGGCCATCCGGGAGAATATCCGCTCCGATGTGGACTTCGTCCTGACCTTTGAGGAGCTTCAGGGGATGTTCGAGGCCAAGGAGATCGACTTCGCCACCATCCCTGCGTCTGAAATCAACAACGAGGGCACCGCCGCAGGCCGCGGCTTCGCCGTCTCCGGCGGCGTGGCCCAGGCGGTCACCGACCTGATTCACGAGACTCACCCGGAGGTGGAGGTAAAGACCGCCCGGGCCGAGGGCCTCCGGGAGTGCCGGAAGCTGATGACGATGGCCAGGGCCGGGAAGTACAACGGTTACCTGCTGGAGGGCATGGCCTGCCCCGGCGGCTGCGTGGCCGGCGCGGGCACCCTGCTGTCCATTGACCAGGCCGCCAACGCCGTCAACCGCTACAAGAAGGAGGCCGACTTCACCAGCCCCCTGAACAGCAAGTACCGCGACACGGGCGAGCATCTGGACTGAGCCGCCGCTTCGCATAAAACAGCGCCGCTTCATCGATTCCCGATGAAGCGGCGCTGTTTAGCCTGAGGCGTTGTCTGCCTCCGCCTTACGTTTCCTCCGCCGGTACAGGGCGTAAATCAGGGCGGAGGACGCTGAGAACAGAATCGTCAGGCCGAAGGCCCCCAGGAAGGCGGGGGAGGTGGGGTCGGTGATGGTGGCCCCCATGACGGTGACCGCCGCCATGTCGGGCAGCAGCCCCAGCAGGCTGCCCACCAGGTAACGCCAGTAGGTTGTCCCCGTGGCCCCAAAGTACAGGCTGATGACATCCCCCGGCAGGCAGCCCACGATGCGGAGGAAGAAGGGGAGGAACAGGGAGCTGCTCCGCTGCCGCCCCATGAACTCCTTCAGCCGGGGATACCGCTCCTCCAGCTGACCCACCAGCGCGGCGCCGGACACCCTGCCCACGCAGTAGGGAATCGTCGTACACACCGCCAGGCCGATGCAGTTCACCCCAAGGGCTGCCAGCGGGGGAAAGAGATAGCCGCCCGCGATCTCCAGCACCACCAGCGGGAACACCACGGACAGGCTCTTGACGGCGTAGAGCAGCACCAGCGTCGCCGCCGCCAGAACAGGCCGCTCCGGCGTGTAGTTCAGCACCGCCTCCACTGAGAACGTCCCGCCTGCGGCCAGGTAGTGCACTGCCGCCGCGACGCACAGGAGCAGCGGCAGGATGCCGCATACGAGTTGTATTTTTTGCCTTCGTGATAGCTTCATGGGTTCCTTTTTGCGGGATGGGAATGGCTGAAGGGGCGCGCGCACCCCGGAGGATGCGCGCTGACCGGGATTCGTCCGGCCGCCCCGCTTCCTCCCAGCGAACAAGAGGCAACCCAGCTGTCAGCCGCTTTGCCACTTTGCGGCACAGGGCTTTGGAGGGTACAAAGCCAGAGAGAGAGGGCAGAGAGAAATATATGTGGTGCAGCAACGCAGCGCCGCAGCGTTCAGACCCGCGTTGCCCCCTGCTCGCCGGGAGGAAGTATCTTTATCTTAGCCCGATTTGCGCCCCTGCTCAAGGGACAAATCCGGTTCGTGTCCGAATTTTCCCCGAATTCTTTCTTTTATTACATTTTTGGACAGGGTTGGCCCTTTGTCCAAAAAATTTTGAGGGTACCGCCTTGAGCGGAGCGCCGTTTTGTGTTAAACTGGTATAAGTAAGGGAGTAGTCAGCACCCTGTGCGATGATGTCAACACGCTGGAACCATTCCTGGCCTCATCTAAAATGACGAGACTTATCTACCACCGTAGGTGAGTTGCGTCTTTTTTCTTTTGGCATCCGATTTGCACGCCCAGGGGGGAGGAATGTGCATCGTGGCGGATTCCAATATCACAAAGCGCGCCCTGGCGGGGGCGCTGAAAGAGCTGATGAATGAAATGCCCTTCGCCAAAATCAACATCAGCGACATCTGCGGCAGATGCAACATGAACCGCAAGAGCTTTTACTACCATTTCCGGGATAAGTACGACCTGGTGAACTGGATCTTTGACACCGAATTCATCGCCATGGCCAGCCAGAAAACCTTTGACACCGGCTGGGAGTTTTTCGTGGAGCTTTGCCGGTTCCTGGAAGCGGACCGGGACTTCTACCGGCGAGCCATGCAGATCAAGGGGCAAAACTCCTTTTCAGACCACTTCCGGGAGTTTATCCTCCCCATCATTGCGGAGTATATGAAGTCCTATATGCCGGGGCAGGAGGTGCAGCCGTTCCAAATCACCTTTTTCGCCGACTCCCTGCTCTGCGCCATCGAGCGCTGGCTGCTGAGCAAGGACGCCCTGCCGGCAGACGAGTTCTCCGAGGCGATTCGCAGCTGCTTCCGCAGCCTGGCCCTGGGGGTCTATCAGCAGATGACCGACGAGGAGCGGCGCGCCTACCGCACTGCCCTTGACCGGAGCGGACAGAACGCAGACTAAAACAGCAAAACAGCAAAGGGCCGGAATCGCTCCGGTCCTTTGCTGTTTTTATGTCTGGAAGGATGGCGGCAGCGCCAGCCCACGGATTCGCAAGGTCATTGACTTGAGGGGGGTGTACTCCTTGGGCAAGGACTGATAAAGGAGCGGCGGTCTTGCCCTCCCGGCGGGCCTTGTTTTCCTTGGATGAAGTTCGCGATAGAGACTTTGTCCAGTCTTCCCCTGCCAGGGAAGCGGGGACCTGCTTTTCTCGCTCCGCCGAGAAAAGTAGCAAAAGAGGGCGGCTTAAGAGGGGGACCTGTGGCCCCCCTCTTAAGAATCTCCCCGTATTCCGTTGGCGGCTTGCGCCTTATCTCTGCCGTTCCGTGGTTCCGCAGAGAACAGACGATGTAACTTGATAACTGCTGAGACTGCCGCCTATGGCGGCTGGGTGCGATTGCCGCCTCATCCCTCGCCTACGGCGGGATGGGCGGCAATTTTATTATTCATCGATAGATGAAATCTGCCCGAACA
>JAJPXL010000022.1 GCA_021205455.1 Clostridiales bacterium | reverse complement strand
GATTGCCGCCCACGTCCCTGCCGTTGGCGGGACGGGCGTCAATTTTGTTATCCCTCGGTCGATGAAATCTGACTGTACGGCTGCGTAATTCTCCTCAACCCAGGATAGATTGCATCTTTAAATTGATGACATTGCCTTTCAGGGGAGGCAAGAGGTTGCTGTAACCGCTACGTTAATGGCTCCCCTGAAAGGAGAACTGTCGGCGAAGCTGACTGAGGGGTGATGCCGCAGTCTGTTCCGTTGGTATTTTGCGATATATTGAATAAAGCGAAGATTTAGACTTCACATTCTGCTAGGAGCATCCAACCATGAGAATTGGCACAAAAGAGTTTCAGACCGAAGGCAAAACCTATATAATGGGCATTTTGAACGTGACGCCGGACTCCTTCTCCGACGGCGGGCAGTGGAACCGGCTGGACGCCGCCCTCCGCCATGTGGAGGAGATGCTGGCCCAGGGGATGGACGTTGTGGACATCGGCGGGGAATCCACCCGCCCCGGCTACACCCTCCTCTCCGACCAGGAGGAGATGGACCGCGTCCTCCCGGTCATCGAGGCGGTGAAGGCCCGCTTTGACGTGCCCGTCAGCCTGGATACCTGCAAGAGCGCCGTGGCCGCCGCCGGGCTTGCCGCCGGGGCCGACCTCATCAACGACATCTGGGGGCTGAAGTGCGACCCGAAGATGGCGGCGGTGATTGCCGGGGCCGATGTGCCCTGCTGCCTGATGCACAACCGCAAAGAGGCAAGCTACGGCCTGTTCTTCGTGGATATGCTGGAGGATTTGAAGGGGACGCTGCGCCTGGCAGAGCAGGCCGGTATTTCCCGGAGCAAAATCATCCTCGACCCCGGCGTGGGCTTCGGCAAGGGCTACCGGCACAACCTGGAGTGCATCCGCCGCCTGCCGGAGCTGCGGAAAGCCTTTGACCTGCCGGTGCTGCTGGGTGCCAGCCGGAAGAGCGTCATCGGGCTGACGTTGGACCTGCCCCCGGACGACCGCCTGGAGGGCACCCTGGCCACCACGGTCATGGCTGCCATGGCGGGCTGTATGTTCGTCCGGGTCCACGATGTACAGGCCAACGTCCGGGCGGTGCGCATGACGGAGGCGGTGTGCTATGGATGAGCTTCGCATTCGCGGGCTGCGGGTCTTTGCCCACCACGGCGTGTATGAGGAGGAAACCAGGCTGGGCCAGACCTTTGTGGTCAACGCCACCCTTTTCCTCTCCACCCGCCAGGGCGGCCTGACAGATAATCTGGAGGACACCGTCAGCTATGCGGAGGTCTGCCAGTTTCTGACGGATTACTTACAGGCGCACACCTGGAAGCTGCTGGAGGCCGCCGCGGAGCACACCTGCCGGGCCCTGCTGCTGCGCTATCCCCTGCTGCGGGGGGCGGAGCTGGAGCTGGCGAAGCCCAGTGCCCCCATCCCGCTGCCCTTCGACTCCGTCTCCGTCTGCATCTCCCGCAGCTGGCACCGGGCCTTTCTGGGGCTTGGCTCCAATCTGGGGGACAAAAAGGCGTATCTGGACGGCGCGGTGGATGGCCTGCGCCGGAACCCCGACATTCGGGTGAAGGCGGTCAGCGCCTACCGGACCACGAAGCCCTACGGCGGCGTGGCGCAGGAGGACTTCCTGAACGCGGCGGCGGAAATCGAGACGCTGCTGCCGCCCCATGAGCTGCTGGACGCCCTGCACCGGCTGGAGCAGACCGCCGGGCGGGAGCGGCTGGTGCACTGGGGGCCGCGGACGCTGGATTTGGACATCCTGTTCTATGACGATTTGGTGCAGGACGACGCGGATTTGACCATCCCCCACCCGGATTTGCAGAACCGGCGGTTCGTGCTGGAGCCTATGGCGGAGCTGGCCCCCAACCTTGTCCATCCGGTGCTGCGCCAGACCATGGGCCAGCTGCTGGACAGCCTCCCCGGGGAGGGCTGACCCATGCGGATGATCGCGGCAGTCAGCCGGGACTGGGGCATCGGCTGGAAGGGAGAATTGCTTTATAGCTTGCCCGGCGACAGGAAGCACTTTAAGGCGCTGACCATGGGCTGCGCCGTGGTGATGGGCCGGGCCACCTGGGATTCCCTGCCGGGGCCTGCCCCTCTGCCGGGGCGGAAAAACTATGTGCTGACGCGGAGCAGTGCCTTCCACCCAGAGGGCGTGACCGTCCTGCACGGCCTGGAGAAGCTGGCCCAGGTGGAGGAGGACGCCTGGGTGATCGGCGGCGCGTCCCTCTATGCGGCGCTGCTGCCCTGCTGCTCCGAGGCAGAGCTCACCTGCGTGGAGGCCGTCCGCCCGGCGGACCGGTTCTTCCCGGAGCTGACGCAGTTCCCGGAGTGGACGCTGGTCTCCGAAAGCGAAGCGATGCGCGAGGGCGGCGTCTCCTACACCTTCCGCCGCTATCGGAACTGCGACCCGAAGCGCCTTGCGGCATTGCGGCATTGTAAAATGCCGCCGGGCGCTTTCTTTTTCCCGGATGGCTGTTCCAAACCCCCTGTTTTGCTGTCAAAAAATGCCAGTTTCCCCGCTGGAAAGGCCGCCAGCTTTTGGCGGGGCGCTGCGCCGCATAGTTCGGGTTGAATTTCTCATACTACACTCGTCACTTCCACTCAGGAAGGGTCGAATCTTGATTAGAAAGAGAGATGCAACGAGTATGGCTAACAGCAACAGCAATAAGATCGTCGTGCCCCAGGCACGGGAGGCCATGGACAAGTTCAAGATGGAGGCCGCCAACGAGGTGGGCGTCAACCTGCAGCAGGGCTACAACGGCGACATCACCGCCCGTCAGGCCGGTTCCATCGGCGGCCAGATGGTTCGTAAGATGATCGAGGCTTACGAGCAGGGGCTGAAGTAACTTCGCCCCCTCCGCCCCGCCGGGGCGGAACGCAAAAAAACGCAGGACCCTTTTCACGCAAAGAGGCAGCCGGCCAGCAGGCCGGCTGTCTCCTTTTATGCTATGCAGTTCGTGCAGGCTTATACGGGAAGCACTACGGAGCCCCCCGCCGCGCAGATTTTCAGCAGCCTGCCGTCCGCGATGCGGTAGCCCTCCCCATAGAGGGTGGTGACGCCGGACTGCACCAGCAGGTAGCTGCCGTCCACCAGGGCATAGAACACCCGCCCCATGCTGTCCCGATAAGTGATGTCCTCAAAGAGGCGCATCCCGTCCAGCGTGGCATGCCGCACCGCCTGATAGTGGGGCAGCACCATGGCCTTAGTCAGCCCCAGGCCGGGGAGGAACCGCCGATAGCCGGGGTCCAGGGCCTCCCCCTCCAGCTCCGGCTGGGCGTAAACCACGTCCGCGCTGTTCATGGTGCCTGCGCTGATGCCCAGCACGATGCCGGGATAGCCCTCCAGCTTCTCCCGCAGGCCGATGCGCTGGAAAAAGGCGTTCTGGGTGGGGACGTGGCCGCCGGACAGAATCAGCAGGTCAAACCGGCGCAGCGTTTCGGCGGAGCAGTCCCCGCTGGCATCGTCCCAGACCGCCAGACCGGCGAAGGGCAGGCCGGAGACGGCGAAGGCCGCCCCCAGCTCCGCCGCTCTGGACAGATTCTCCTCGTGCTCCGCCGGGGTGGCGCTGATGAACAGGACGTGCATCTCCGGCTGCCACAGGGCGGCCAGGCGCTGAATCAGGCCGTTGGCGCCGTTGACTTCCCGGGCGCTGTAGGGATGCTCCGCATCCCTGGGGATGGCGGGGCTGCTGGTCAAAAATGCGATCATGGTAATGCTTCCTTTCCGTACGCCGGGGCGGGCCGTCACAGCAACTCCCCCGGGCGCGGTTTTCATGCTGCTCCTATTTTACCACACTTTTCCCACGCTGGGAAGGAGATTTTCCCGTTCCTTCTTCGGGAGGGAGACAGCAAATTCCACCCCTTGACAAGCCCCTCCCCCTGTGCTATTGTAATGTTGCTAAAACCTGGTGTGGATTTTTCCGGATTTCACGCTTTTCGCCACACAATTATCCGAGTCGGATGATTGTGCGGCTTTTTTGCGTGTTCGAAACGAAAAAGGAGACGACTATGAACAGCAACCAGTTTATGAAGGAGCGGCCTGTTCTGCCGCTGCTGACCTCCATGGCCCTGCCCATGGTGATTTCCATGGCGGTGAACGCCCTGTACAACATCATCGACAGCTACTTCGTGGCCCAAATCAGCGAGGAGGCCCTGACCGCCCTCTCCCTGGTCTACCCGGTGCAGAACCTCATCAACGCCATCGCCATCGGCTTCGGCGTGGGGGTCAACGCCGTGATCGCCTTCCACCGGGGGGCGGGGGACAGCCGCAGCGCCAACGTGGGGGCCACCCTGGGGCTGGTCTGCTCCGCCCTCCACGGTGTAATCGTCACAGCGGCGAGCATTGCGGTGATGCCCTTCTTCCTGGGTCTTTTCACCGAGGATGTGACCGTCCTGCGCTACGGGGTGCAGTACGCCACCATCGCCTTCGCCTTCGGCCTTATCATCATGCTGAACCTGTATTTCGAGAAGGTCCTGCAGGCCGTAGGGCGGATGAAAACCACCATGGTGGCTCTGATGTGCGGCTTTGTCTCCAACATCATCCTGGACCCGCTGCTGATTTGGGGCGTCGGCTTCCTCCCCCAAATGGGGGTGGCCGGAGCCGCCCTGGCCACCGGCCTGGGCCAGCTGCTGACGCCGGCGTTTTATCTGGTGGTCTACGCCACCCGGAAGCTCCCCGTGCGGGTGGGCAGGGAATTTCTGGTGCTTGACCGGAAGACCCTGGGGAAGCTCTACGCCGTGGGCATCCCCGCCATCCTGAACCAGGCGCTGCCCTCCCTGCTGATTTCCGCACTGAACGGCATCCTCTCCGCCTACTCCCAGGCCTATGTGGTGGTGCTGGGGGTGTACTACAAGCTGCAAACCTTCCTGTACCTGCCTGCCAACGGCATCGTCCAGGGGCTGCGCCCCCTCATCGGTTACAACTACGGGGCCGGGGAGTATGGTCGGGTGCGCCAGCTGTACCGCACCACGCTGTGCATGAACGGGGTAATTATGGCCCTGGGGACGGTCATCAGCCTGACGGCGGCGGAGCCGCTGATCGGCCTCTTTGCCCAGACGCCGGAGACGGCTGAAATCGGAACGCGGGCCCTTCACATCATCTGCGCCGGGTTCCTGGCCTCCGCCGTGTCCGTCACCACCTCCGGCGCGCTGGAGGGGCTGGGCAAGGGGGCGGCGTCCCTGGTCATCTCCCTGCTGCGCTATGTGGTGGTGATTCTGCCGGTGGCCTTCCTCCTGTGCCGCCTCTTTGGGCCGGAGGGCGTGTGGCACGCCTTCTGGGTCACGGAGCTGGTGGCGGCTGCTGCGGCGGCGCTGGTGTACCGGAAAACGGTTCGGCTTTGATTTCCCCCTTGCTGAATAGGAAATTTTTGTATATAATAGTAGCCGTAACTTGATTTTCCGGAAAGGAGCCTGACAACTGATGCTGATTACCCCCAATACGATGCTGCGCGATATTCTCAGCGCTGACCCCGAGGTGGAGCAGATCTTCCTGAACCAGGGGATGCACTGCCTGTCCTGCATGGCCGCCAGCGGCGAGACGCTGGAGCAGGCTTGCGATGTCCACGGCCTGGACGTGGACGACTTTGTGGAGGAGCTGAACAGCTTCATCAACCGCTAAAGAACCATAACCAACACTGAAACAGAAAGAATGTGATGTAACATGAAGGATGTCTCCCCCATCACCGGTGGGCTGCTGGACCGGCTGGAGCAGGGCTATGAGGGCAACCCCCAGCTGAACGTCCTCTCCAACGCCCTGTCCGGCACCACCCTGACCAGCGCCGCCTTTGTGCCCTCCGCCGCCGCCAGGCTGCGGATGGACTTCTCCGTGGAGGTGCCCACCACCGGCATCACCAACCAGAAGCAGAGCGGCCGCTGCTGGATGTACTCCGCCATGAACCTGGTGCGGGAGCGGGTGGTGCAGAGGTGCAACCTGGAGGACTTCTCCATCTCCGGCACCTATCTCGCCTTCTATGACAAGCTGGAAAAGTGCAATAACTTCTTCGAAAGCGTGCTGCACTACGCCGACCTGCCCCTGGACGCCAGGGAGAACGTCACCCTCATGCGCCGCTGCCTGACGGACGGCGGCCAGTGGGATATGGCGGTGAGCCTGATGAAGAAGTACGGCGTGGTCCCCTCCTGGGTCATGCCGGAGACGGTACACTCCACCGGCACGGCGGAGTGGAACAGTATCCTGTGCCACAAGCTGCGGGAGGACGCCCTGGAGTTGCGCCGCCTCCACGCGGAGGGGACGGACCCGATCCCCCGCCGGGAGGAGATGCTCCAGGAGCTGTACAACGCCCTGTGCATCCTCTACGGGCAGCCGCCGAAAACCTTCGACTTCGTCTATACGGACAAGGAGAAGCAGTACCACTGCCACCCCAATCTGACCCCGAAAACCTTCTTTGCGGAGTTCGTAGGGGACGATTTGGACGACTATGCAAACATCGTCTGCGGGCCTGACCACCCCTATCACCGCACCTACTCCCAGCCGTTTATGGGCAACGTGGTGGAGGATGACATCGTCGCCCTCAACGTGACCATGGACGAGCTGGAGGCCCTGGCCATCGCCCAGCTGAAAAGCGGCGAGGGCGTCCCCTTCTCCTGCGACTGCCACCCCTATCGGGAGCGGGCGGCAGGCTACTGGGACCAGGACTCCTTCCAGTACGGCCAGGTCCTGGGCGGTCTGACCTTCGGCATGACCGCCGCGGAGCGGCTGCAAACCCGGGACTCCTCCATGAACCACGCCATGTTCCTCTGCGGCGTCAACCTGACAGAGGACGGCACCCCCGACCGCTGGAAAATCGAGAACAGCTGGGGCGAGGCCAACGGCCAGAAGGGCTACTACGTTTGCAGTGAGAAGTGGTTCCGGGCCTACACCATGCAGGTCATCGTCCGCAAATCCCTGCTGACGGAGGAGCAGCGGGCCATGCTGGCCCAGCCGCCCATCCCCACCCCGTTCTGGGATACGCTGGCCTGAGTGGCCCTCCCCGCGCCTCTTCTCGCTCCGCCGCCAAGCGGCATTTCCGCTATGCTCCCCACCCTTCCAGGGGAGCCAATGACATAGCAGTTTTCACCACCCCTTGCCGCCCATGGCGGCTGGGGACGATTGCCACCCGTTTCGCTAAGGCGGAACGGGTGGCAATTTTGTGGTTCTTTGGTTGTGGACCCCTGACCGTACGGCAGCGCTATAGCGCCGCCCTGTCCTGCTGCGCCGCCTCTGGCCCGCCGCCGATTGCGGTACACAGCCGGCGGTATTGCCACAGCGTCAGCGCCACGGATACAGCGGCGCTGGCGATGTCCGCGGTCACATGGGCCAAGATGTTGCCCGTCACCCCGAAGAAGTGATTCATCAGGTAGAGCAGCGGGACCAGAAACAGGCCCTGCCGCAGCAGCGAGACAAACGTGGCCAGGGGCGCGTTGCCGGAGGCTTGGAGGAAGTTGCTGCCGATGTAGAACAGGCCCAGAAACGGCCCGGAAATCACCAGTAGCCGCACCATCTGCTGCCCCAACGCCAGCGGCTCCGCCTCCTGGAGGAACAGGCCGACGATTCCCCCGCTGTTGACCATGCAGACCGCGGTCAACGCGCCGCCTGTCAGGACGGTCAGCAGCACCAGCTTGCGCAGCGTCTCCCGGAGCCGGGGCAGGTCTTTGGCCCCGTAGTGGTAGGCCAGCAGCGGCTGCACGCCCATGCACAGCCCCATCTGAATCATACTGATGACCATGGTGGCCTTGCTGGCGGCGGCCATCGCCGCCACGGCGTTCGTGCCGTACTGCACCAGGAGCTGATTCGCCAGGGCGCTGGCAAAGCTGGAGAGGGCCGTACTCACCGCGTTCGGCAGGCCGATGAATACCACTTCCCCCAGTGTGGCGGGGCGGGCCAGCGCCATCCGCAGAGAGAGGGAGAGGTTGCTTTTCCGCCTGTACACATACCGCACCAGGTAGGTGCTGCCGATGCAGTTGCCCAGCACGGTGGCCACCGCCGCACCGGCCACCCCCATGCCGAGGGCCAGGATGAACAGCGGGTCCAGCAGCATATTTCCGGCTGTCGCGAGCAGGTTCGCCGCCATGCCCTCCCGCACAGCGCCCTCCGCCCGCAGCAGCATCCCGTAGGTGGAGGCGAAGATCATGATCGGTGCGCCGATGGCAAGGATGGTGAGATAGGTTTGCGCGTCCTGCCACATCTCCTCGTTGGCGCCAAGGAAGCGCAGCAGCGGCCCCCGGAACAGCAGCAGCACTGCGGTAAACACCAGGCCGATGGCCAGCGCCCCCCAGCAGCAGACGCTGCTGTACTGCTTCACCCCGTCCCCGTTCTGTGCGCCCAGGGTGCGGGCAATCAGGGCGCAGCCGCCGCTGCCCAGCATACTGCCCACCGCCATGATGAGGCTGAACACCGGCCCCACCACCGATACTGCGGCGATCTGCGCCGTGTCGCCCAGCAAGCCCACAAAGAACATATCCGTTATGTTGTAGAGGATCATCACCACCATGCTGACCATGGCCGGCAGTGCCATGGCCGCAATGCTGTGCCATATCGTATACTCCTGAAAAATCTTTTCCTGACGGTTCATCGCCTGTCCCCCCGCTTCATATTGTAAAATAATCGTCATGTGTTGACGAATCCCTGTGCTTCTACTATAATATGAAGTATGGAGTCCGCACAACCGGCAATTTTCAGCGTTCTGTCAGATAGGCGACAGTTTCCGGCAAAGTGCTGACAAACTGACACAAGGGGGTCACATTGACGATGAGCATTCACGACGCCCGCGCCCGCTATACCAGGATGGTGATTCGGGAGCAGTTCCTGGCGCTGCTGAAGGAAAAACCGGCGGCGAGAATCACCGTGAAGGAGCTGTGCGCAGCCTGCGGCATCAATCGGGCTACCTTCTACAAGCACTACCGGGATATCTTTGACCTGATGGAGCAGCTGGAGCAGCAGATTTTGCAGGAGCAGGCTGCCCTGCCGGAATCCCAGCACAGCCATAATCTGATTGACCTGTACGTTCAAATCCTCACCTGGCTGGAGGCCCATGGCGACGACTGGCTGGTATTGGGCAGCGGCAACGGCGACCCCTCCTTCTATAAGGAGCTGTCCCGCTGCTGCTGTGAGCGGGCCTATCCCTGGCTGGCCCGGCAGCAGTCGAAGCTGCGGGAGTCGGAGCAGCGGATGCTGTACGCCTTCATCAGCCAGGGAACCGGCGGCATCCTCCTCGACTGGGTAAGGGGCGGGATGCAGGAGCCGGTGACACAGGTGGCGGAGTTCCTGGCCTGCGCCACCGAGCAGCTGATCAATGGGCTGGCCGCATAGCAGGACCGGCCAAACTGAAAAAGGGCAGCCGACACTGGCTGCCCTTTTATCCGGTTATGGGGTTGGATGGCGCGCCCTCAGCGCAGGCCGCCCAAAACGGAGAGGCTGGGCTTCGGCGTACGCTTCTGGGTGGCGCGGTCTACGGCCACCAGCCCGAAGGTCATGGAGAAGCCCTTCTGCCACTCGAAGTTGTCCAGCAGGGTCCAGTAGAAGTACCCCTTCACCGGGAGGCCGTCGGACACGCATCTGGCGACGCCGTCGGTGGCCCGCTGAATGAAGTCCACCCGGCGGGCGTCGTCGGCCGTGGCAATGCCGTTTTCCGTGACCAGCAGCTCGCCGTGGTACACCTGGGCCACCTTGCGCAGGACGTGCTCCAGCGCTTCGGGATAGAACTCATAGTCCATCTGGGTCAGCTCCGCACCCTCCGGGGTGGGCATACTGCCCTCCGGCCCCATCAGCATCCGGGTGTAGTTCTGCACGCCCAGGAAATCGTCCTCCCCGATAACCGGGAGGTAGTGCAGCAGCTCGTCCTCCCACTCTTTGGCGGCGGCCTCCTCGCCTCCGGCAACGGGCTGGAAGTCGTGGAGGCTCAGCGTCAGCCCCACCTTCAGGTCGGGGCAGAGCTCCTTGATGGCGTCCCGGGCGGCGGCATGGGCCTTCATAATGATGGCGTCCCCTTCGGCGGAAAGCGCACTGGTAAACGTGTGCGGCTGCGCTGTGCCGAAGGCGGCATTCTCGGCTGCCGCTGCCTGGGCGTTTGCCATCATCTTTTCCAGGTTCAGGCCCATTTGCGCCCGCCCATCGCCGCCGTCCGTCTGGCCCCGATCGGCCATGGCCTGCATCTGACGTATCATGCGCTGACTGATGGCCGCCACCTGCAACCCCATGTTCGCCTCGTTGATGGTGCAGACATAGTGCAGCTCACTGCCCAGCCGCTCCACCACATAGCGCACATAGCGGACAAAGTAGTCTACCGTACTCTCCGCCTGCCAGCCCCCTTTGGCAATCAGCCAGGCCGGGCTGGAGAAGTGGTGCAGCGTCACCACCGGCTCCACCCCGTGGGCCTTGCAGCAGGCGATGACCTGACGGTAATGGTCGATCTCCTCCTCCACAAACTGCCCTTCCTCCGGCTCGATCCTGGCCCACTCGATGGAGAAGCGGTAGGCGTTCAGCCCCGCCCCGGCCAGGAGGGCGATGTCCTCCTCGTAGCGATGGTAGTGATCCACCGCATCCAGGGACGGCTCCACATAGACGGAGTGGGGCATCTGCTCCTGCACCCAGCAGTCGCTGTGAATGTTGTTGCCCTCCACCTGATGGGCGGCAGTGGCGGTGCCCACCAGGAACTCCGGCGCAAATTTCTTCATAATGGAAACTCCTTTCCCGTGTCAAATCCGTATGGAATGATGCTGCTTCCTCTGGCCCCCATTGTAATCCGGCGGAGCGCAGGTTGAAAGGAACAAATTCGTGTTTATAGAAAAAAATCGTGTGTTTTGCAAGAACACACGATTTTTTTATTTCGTCCTCACTTTTTGTATTTTCCGGAAACGGCGTTTCTTCTGTAATCAGTGCATCAAGGCCGGAGCCAGCAGCCACGGCTCCGCACATACGGAACCTGAAAAGGAGGAACCTCTTATGAAAACGAAAAAGGTCAGCCAAAGTGAGCGCTGCGGCGTCCAGTACCGCCGCAGTACCACCTGGCGCATCGCACTGGGGCAGATGAACGGCGCGGTAGGGATGTGCTTTTACATCCTCATGACCTACGCCAGCTATATCGCCAGCTCCGGCTACGGCATCGCCACCGCAGTTGTGGGCATCATCCTCACCGGTACCAGGCTGTTTGACGGCGTCACCGACCCCATCATCGCCGTTATCATCGACAAGACCAACACCCGCTTCGGCAAAATCCGCCCGCTGATGGCGCTGGGCTGGGTGATTGAGGCCCTCGCCGTCTTTCTGCTGTACATCTGGGCGGCGGGCGCCGTGGACGGCGCGGCGGGCGTATTCCTGTTCATCGTCCTGTACATGCTGTACGTCGTCGGCTACACCCTGAACAACGTGACCGGGCAAATCATCCCCTCCGTCATGACCAACGACCCCAAGCAGCGGCCCACCGTCAGCGTGTGGAGCACCGCCTACAACTATGTCACCCCTATGATTCTGAGCATCGTGGTCAGCACGGTGATTCTGCCCATGTACGGCAACGAATACAACCTGTCCATGCTGGCCACCACCTGCGTCGTCTGCGTGGCCGTTTCGCTGGTGCTGCTCCTGCTGTGCTTTGTAGGCGTGGCCAATGTGGACAGGCCGGAGTACTACGCGGGCATCACCGCCGGCTCCAGCAAGGAGAAGGTCAAGCTGCGGGATATGTGGAACCTCCTGAAGTCCAACAAACCCCTCCAGTACTACATCGTCTCCGCCGCCTCCGACAAGCTGGCCCAGCAGACCACCTCCCAATCCATCGTCACCACCATGCTCTTTGGCATTCTGATGGGCAACATGGGCATGAGTACGATTCTCTCCGCCGTCTCCATGTTCCCGTCCATCGTGTTCGCCGTCATCGGCGCACGGTATGCCGGGAAGCACGGCAATAAGGAGACCATCGTCACCTGGACCTGGCTCTGCCTGTGCATTGCGGCGGGGACGGTTGCGTTCTTCGGCTGCGTGGATATGAGCAAGGTGCTGACCTTCCTGCCCTTCACCATCCTCTTTATAGTGCTGAACTTCGGCCTCAGCGGGGCCAAGATGGGGGTCACGGTGGGCAACTCCGCGTTTATGGCGGACATCATCGACTATGAGCTGGACCGCTCCGGGAAGTATCTCCCCGCCGCCGTCACCGCCACCTACAGCTTTCTGGACAAGCTGATCTCCTCCCTGGGCTCCACCATCGCCACCGCCTGCGTCGCCCTCATCGGCTACACCACGACCATGCCTCAGCCTACGGACGAGGCCACCTGGCAAATCAAGTGGATGACGCTGGGCCTGATGTATTTCCTGCCCATCGTGGGCTGGGTCTGCACCCTCTGCGCCATGAAGCACTGCAAGCTGGACAAGGCCGCCATGCTGGAGGTTCAGAAGCGCATCGCCGACAAGAAGGCCGCCGCGGAGCCGGAGCAGGGCTGAGCCGCCTCATTCCCCACCGGTCCCCTTCCCGGCGCGGAACTCCACCGGCGTGTAGCCGGTCACCTCGGCAAACACCCGGCTGAAATAGCTCCGGCTGCCAAGCCCCAGTCGGTCGGCAATCTCCTGCACGCTGAGTTCTGAGGTGCGGAGCAGCACCTTGGCGCGTTCGATTTTGGCGTATTTGGTGTACTGGTTCACCGAGCAGCCGGTCTCCTGTTTGAACTTGTGGGTCAGGTAGTACTCCGTATAGCCCACCAGTTCCGCCAGGTCTGCGGCGCGAATCTTTTCCCCCAAGTGCATTTCGATATAATCACGGCACTGCTGCACTTGTGCGGAATATTTCGGATTGGTGCGTTTCCGGTGAACCCGGCGCACAAAGTCATCGTACATGGTCATGACGATGCCGGAAAGCTCATCATACCGCTCCGCCGCCTCGATGCTCTGGATATAGGCGTCCCCCAGGGTGTATGCCTCCTCCGGGGAGAGCCCGCCCTCGATGGCGGCCCGACAGACGATGGAGGTAAACACAATGCCGGAGGTCTTGGCCTGGCGCAGAGGGTCCTTCCCCCGCACGGGGACGCCGGAGGAGCTCAGGATGGAGGCATTCAGCGCCTCCTTATAGTTGAGGTCGCCATTGCGCACCATTTGCAGCATGGCCTGTTCGGCCAGCCAGATTTTGTGCCGGTCCCGGTGCCGACGCTGCTCCGTCTGAGGGGAGGCGGCGCTCTGCATGGCCAAATCGCTGGCATCCAGCCGCTGGCCGGTGAGGCAGTAGTGCATCATCAGCGTGCAGCGGGAAAGGATGGTGCTTTGGGCCAGCGGAACCCGGCCCAGGGCGGAGATGAATTGAGCGGTCCAGGCGACGCTGACATCCAGATTGGGGAAGCTCTGGAGGCCCTGCTCCACCTCCCGCATGGAGACGTCGTAGTAAAAGACCGGGCCAATCACATAACAGCCCGCCAGCGTTTCCGCCTCCCAGCGATAGGCGACGCCCCAGTTCATCCCGATGGCGTTGCCCAGAATCAGGGGCGTTTCCGATGCCCGGCTGTGCTCCAGCATCCGCGCCTTTTCCCCCAATGCGGAGAAGGCGGTGGCGAACAGCGCCTCGTCCGGGCAGTTGGAGCGCAGCAGATTGCCCTCCCCGTCATAGACCCAGGCGTATATGTCGCTGCCGCAGCGGATCAGCTCCTGCAAGAGCATCAGATTCTGCTCTATCTCCATGAGAACACATCCTTTCTGACCCTATTGTAACGACAAACCGGCGATTTTGCAATCAGAGATTTTGCCCACCGCCCCGCGCCCGGCAGCGGGCCGCAGCGCCGCCGCTTTTCCATTTGAAGGAGGTCTTTTATGCGAACCATCCAACTGCTCAACGACAACTGGCGCTTTGTCAGGTCCGCCGACAGCCCGGAGGCGGCGGCTCAGGCGACGGGCGCACCTGTCACGCTGCCCCACACCTGGAACGCCGAGGACGGCCAGGACGGCGGCAACGACTACTACCGGGGCCGCTGCTGGTATGTCCGGCCGCTGTCCGTCCCCGCCCCGGCGGGGGAGGAACAGGTCTGGCTGCAAGTTGACGGGGCGGCCATGACCGCCGACGTCTACCTCAACGGCCGTCATCTGGCCCACCACGAGGGCGGCTATTCCACCTTTCGGGTGGAGCTGACCCCCTTCTTACAGGGGGCGGACACCCTGGCGGTGGCGGTGGACAACAGTGACAACGACCGGGTCTACCCGCAAAAGGCGGATTTCACCTTTTACGGCGGGCTGTACCGGGATGTCTCCCTGCTGACCGTCCCCGCCGCCCACTTCGCCCTCACTGGCGGCGTGCCGGGCCTTCGGGTCACGCCGGAGGTGGCTCCGGATTTGAAGTCCGCAGCCGTAACGGTGGAGGCCCAGGTCGAATGCGGGGAGGGCCGCACCGTTTCCTTCACTGTGGCGGGGATGCGGCAGTCTGCGGTGGTGCAGGGCGGCGCAGCCACAGCCCGATTCACGCTATGCCCCGTCCGCCTGTGGGACGGCACAGCCGACCCCTATCTTTATACCGCCACGGCGGCGCTGGACAGCGGAGACGCGGTGTCCGCCCGCTTCGGCTGCCGCCGCTTTGCAGTAGACCCGCAGCGGGGCTTCCTGCTCAACGGGCGCCCCTATCCCCTCCGGGGCGTCAGCCGCCATCAGGATCGAAGGGGCGCAGGCAATGCACTGACCTATGAGATGCACCGGGAGGACATGGAAATCCTACAGGAGATCGGGGCCAACACGGTGCGCCTTGCCCACTACCAGCACGCCCAGGCGTTCTATGACCTGTGCGACGAAAACGGCATCGTGGCCTGGGCGGAGATTCCGTTCATCACCATGCATATGGAGAACGGGCGGGAGAACACGCTCAGCCAGATGCGGGAGCTGGTGACCCAGTGCTATAACCACCCCTCCATCGTCTGCTGGGGCCTCTCCAATGAAATCACCGCCGCCAGCGCCGTCAATGAAGCGTTTCTGGAGAACCACAGGGCGCTCAACGACCTGTGCCACAGCCTGGACAAGACCCGCCCACCGCCATGGCCGACGTGTTCATGCTGGAGACGGACTCTCCCATTCTGGAGATTCCCGACATCAACAGCTACAACCTCTATTTCGGCTGGTACCTGGGCGACCTGGAGCAGAACGACGCGTTCTTTGCTGAGGTATCACGCAAACTATCCCGACCGTGTTATCGGCCTCTCCGAGTACGGCGCGGACGCCAACCCGGCCTACCAGAGCGCCCACCCGGAGCAGGGAGACTACACCGAGGGTTTCCAGTGCGTCTACCACGAGCATCTGTTGCAGATGATGGAAAAACGCCCCTGGCTGTGGGCCACCCATGTGTGGAACCTGTTCGACTTCGCCGCCGATGGCCGGGACGAAGGCGGCAAGCATGGCGAAAATCAGAAGGGCCTGGTCACCTTTGACCGAAAGACCAAAAAGGACGCCTTCTACCTCTACAAAGCCTATTGGAACAAACGTGAACCGTTCGTCCACCTGTGCGGCAGCCGGTATGTGGACCGGACGGAGGATGTGACCGAGGTTGTCGCCTATTCCAACCAGAACGCTGTGGAGCTGCTGGTGGACGGAAAGCAGTTCGCCACGCTGGAGGGCAGCCACATCTTCAAATTTGCCGTCCCCATCTCCGGCAGCCACACCATCGAGGCCAGAGCGGGGGACTGCACCAGCGTCATCCTTGTGCGCCATGTGGACGCCCCCAACCTGGATTACACCCTGCCTGGCCGTCAGAGCGTGACAAACTGGTTTGATGCAGGGGAAACCAATCCTGCGTGCTTCTCCGTGGAGGACAAGCTCTCTGTGTTGCAATCCGATTCCCGCGCCGGAGAAATTGTCGACCGGATGATGAACCAGGGCGCTTCCAGCCGGGGCGATGTGGCGGACGCTGTGAAGGATAACCCCGGCCTGCTGCGGATGATGGGCCGGATGACGCTGCTCAGTTTGCTCAAACAGGGCGGCGCGGAGGAGGCGCAGGTGCAGCAGCTCAACCGGGTGCTGCAAACCATTCCAAAGCCGGAACAGCCGGAGGAATAAGCAGGATAGCAAGGAGGGAAATGCAATGCCCATCAAAGCGGTGCAGCAGTTCCAGTTGGGAACCGTGCTGAGCAGCGAAAGGCAGGCGCTGGAAACTATGACCGCCATGAAGGCGGCCGGGTATCAGGGAATCGAGCTTTGCTCCTTCATGATTCACCCGACGCCGTTTCTGGTCAGGGCACTGACGCGGGCGGCGGGCATGCCCACGGGCCGCGGCGGCAGGCTGGATTGGCCCGGGCTGATTCGGGCGTCCGGCCTGCAGGTGCCCAGCCTCCACCAGTACCTGAACGCGATTGAGGAGGACCCCCAGGCGGTGGCGGAGGAGGCGGCCTCCTACGGGGCAAGATATGTGACCCTTACGGGGATGTACCGCTTCGACTACGGCGACGCCGCCCAGGTGCACGCGCTGGCGCGGCGGCTAAACCGGGCAAATGAGGCGCTGCGCGCCTGCGGCTTGGAATTGCTGTACCACAATCACAACATCGAGTTTACGAAGCCGGAGCCGGGCAGGACGGCCTATCAGATTCTGGTGGAGGAGACCGACATCGGCTTTGAGTTCGACAGCTATTGGGCCATTGACGCCGGCGTGGACGCCCTGGCGCTGATGGGCGCGCTGGGGGACCGGCTGAAGCTCTATCACATCAACGACCGGGGCTGCCGGATCAGAGGGACGCCCATGACCCCCATCCTGAAAATGGACAGCATGGAGCTGGGGGCAGGGACGCTGGACCTGGACAGCCTAATGAAGGCGGCGCTCCCCCATGTGGACGCCGTCATCCTGGAGAGCCACAGGAACTGGGTGGACGGCAGCCCCGTCAGGAGCTTCCAGCAGAGCGCGGAGTTTTTGAATCGTTACCTATATGGAATCCCTGAGAGAATGCTTTATCACGTCCCCGCAGCCCTTCCGGGAGGGGCGGGTGGACGTGTTCCGTCAGAAAATCACGGTGCAGGAGGCGGAGACGGCCACCCTCACCATCACCGCCCTCGGCGTGTATGAGGCAAACCTGAACGGCCAAAAGGTGGGGGACCGCTTTCTCGCGCCGGGCTACACCTACTATCCCCGCGACCTCCAGGTGCAGCGCTACGAGGTGGCGCTGTCCGCCGGGGAGAACGAGCTGGTGGTGTTCCTGGGCCAGGGGTGGTACTGCGGGCGGTACACCTACGAGAATCAGGTGCAGATTTACGGGGAAACGCCTGCCGTGGCCTGGACCCTGGAGGGCGCAGGGGTTCGCCTCACCTCCCGTCAGGGGGTGGAGGAGCTGGAGAGCCCCTATGAATACGCCGGACTCTATGACGGCGAAATCTACCACGCAGAGGCGCTGACCCCCTCGGCGCGCAGGCCGGCGCCCTTTGATGGCGCGGTGCCGGAGGTGCTGGAGGAGCAGCCCTGTGGGGTGCGGCTGCGGGAGGAGCTGCCGGTGCGGCAGGTCATGGTCAACGGGGACAGCACCATCCTGGACTTTGGCCAGAATTTCGCAGGCGTGCTCACCATCGACCCCGGCAAGCTGGAGGGGGACTGCCTCCGGCTGCGCCACGGGGAGCTGTTAAACCCGGACGGCAGCCTGTACACCGCCAACCTGCGCAGGGCGAAGCAGGAGCTGGTCTATTACAAAGGCGGGGACACACGGCCCTACACGCCGAGGTTTACCTATATGGGCTTCCGGTATGTGGAGCTGACCGGCGCGGCCTATGTCCCCGGCCTGGTCACCGCCCACGCCGTTTACAGCGATATGGAACGCACAGGCGCGTTCTCCTGCGAAAATCCTCTGGTGCAGAAGCTGTATGAAAACCAGGTTTGGGGGCAGAAGTCCAACTATATCGACGTTCCCACCGACTGCCCCCAGCGGGACGAGCGGATGGGCTACCCCGGCGACGGCCATGTGTTTGCCCGTACCGGCGCTTACAACTTCGACACGTCCGCCTTCTGGCGCAAGTTCCTGAAGGACATCCGCTACACCCAGATGGACAACAGCGAGGGCTATGTCCCTCCGGTGGTCCCGGCCACGGGGCCGACAGGAATCGGCTTTATGAATATGCTGGGCTGGGGCAACGCCGTGACCCTGCTGCCGGAGCAGCTCTACTGGCAGTATGGGGAGGAAAACTTCCTGACCGACCAGTATGAGAGCATCCGGCTGTTTGTGGAGTGCGAGATGCGGCACATGGAGCAGGCGAACCTCTGGCTGGGAGCCAATCTGGGGGACTGGCTGGCGCTGGGGAAGGATGTCAGGTTCATGGCAATGCACAATGGGCCGGTGTCCAACGCCTTTGTGGTGCATGACCTGAAGATGGCCTCCGCCCTGGCGGAGAAGCTGGGCCGCCATGAGGACGCCCGGCGCTGGGGCGCACAGCTGGAGAAGACCAGGGCGGCGTACCTGCGCACCTTTGTGACGGAGGACGGCCACATGACGGACGACTATCAGGGGGCCTATGTCATGGCGCTGGCCCATGTGTTGCCGGACGGCGCGCTGCGGGACAGGGTCTTTGCCAACCTGGTGGCCTCGGTCCGCACGGAGGGGATGCAGACCGGATTCTTTGCTACCCAGCACATCCTGCCCCTGCTGGCGGAGGGCGGCGAGACGAAGCTGGCCTTTGACCTGCTGCTCCAGGAGGAGTGCCCCGGCTGGATGTACCAAGTCATACGCGGCGCGACGACCACCTGGGAGCGCTGGGACGCCCTGCGCCCGGACGGCACCGTCAACGAGAGCAAGATGTCTGACGACAACATGGTTTCATTCAACCATTACGCCTTTGGGAGCGTGGGCGAGTTCTACTATCGGTATATCCTCGGCATTCAGCCCGCCCTGCCCGGATTCCGGAAGGTGCGGATTCGCCCCTTCGTTGACCGGCGTCTGGGCAGAGTGGAGGGCAGCTATCGCTCCCGCCAGGGGCTCATCTCCGTGGCATGGCAGGCGGCGGAAGGCAGCGCCGCCATCTCAATCACGACTCCCGCTGAAACGGAAGTGATCTTGCCGGACGGCAGCCGGCATACCGTGAGCGCGGGCAGCTATTTGTATCAGTGCGCAATAGTATGAATCCGGCATTTGCGCCGGCTGCTGCATGGCAAATGGGATAACTGAAACATGGAAAGGGCAGGACGCTGGTGCAGCCAGCTTCCTGCCCTTTGGCACGGTTGGGGGCAAGGGAACCCACCTCTCTGCTGCGCTCCCTACCCTTTCAGGGGAGGCGCTATAACGTAGCCGTACAGTCAGAGGTCCACAATCAAACGATAACAAAATTGCCGCCCGTCCCGCCGTAAGGCGAGGGACGTGGGCGGCAATCGTATCCAGCCGCCATGGGCGGCAGTCTCACCAGTTAGAAGTTACATCGTCTCTGACGGGATAGACCACTTGTGGACTGGACAGCGCGAAGCCCAGCGGGATAGGAGGGGGATTCTTAAGGGGGAGCGAGGCCCCGAAGCTCCCCCTTAAGCCGCCCTCTTTTGTTACTTTTCTCGGCGGAGCGAGAAAAGTAAGCCATGCCCTGGCAAGGGCAAACATGGTATTCCATTTAAAGAACCATATCTAAGAAACCCACCCCTCCGCCTCCTTCGGAGGCACCTCCCCTTTCAGGGGCGGGACGAGAAATGGGGCCGCCGGGAGGGCAAACGCGGTATTTCCTTTAAATAACCATATCGAAGGAAAGCAACCCCGCCGGGCGGGCAAACACAATTTCCTTCCACAAACCTTGCCTAAGGATGGAACCCCTGTAACCTCACCCAACAGAAAAACCAGAAGCCTCCGGCCCGCCTTTCTCAGGGCGAGCCGGAGGCTTCGCTTCGTCTACTGCTCCGCCAGCTTCAGCGCCAGGTCGGATTCCACCTGGGCCACCGCGCTGTCCAAATCAAGTTCCCCCAGGCAGAGCCGGTTCGCCGCATCATACAGGACATCCTGCACCTCCAACTCCAGCGTCACCGGGGTGGCGCAGCTGTTGAAAATCGTCTCCAGAGCCGAGATGTCCCAGCCGCACTGCCCGGCGTAGTCGGCAAAGTAGTCCAGCTGGGCGTCCATCCCCGCCTGGGTGACGGGCAGGCCGTCGCCGTAGGTGTAGCGCTGGACGTCGTCGGAGAGGGCGGTCTCAATGAACTCCTTCGCCAGGTCGGTCTGGCCGCTGCCTGCGCTGACCGCCATCAGGATCTCCGGGGTGTAGGCCCCCTCCGTCAGGCCGGGGAAGCGGGCAATTCGGAAGTTTGCCGCCTCCGGGGAGATCACGTCCTCCCCGACAGTCTCATCATACTCACTGCACCGGGCCACCATCTCCCCCAGCAGGGACTGCACATCGTACATCACCATGACGCCTGTGGAGCCATCGCCCCACTGGCCGTCAGAGGGAAAATACTCGTTCCGGTTGCCGTAGCCAAAGCCCTCGTAAGCGCTGCCGGAGGTTTCCCCGGCCAGGGCGTATCCGTCCGCCAGGTTGTAGTGGTCGCTGATTTGCTTCAAATCGTCCAGCCAGACGGTCAGTGCCGAAGTGTCCACCCCGTCCTCCGTCATCAGAGAGCCGCCGCTGGCCGCCAGCCAGATAGAATAGAACTCACCGGATGGATGGAGATAGGCGTTGTCCTCCCAGCCCAGGTCGTCCTCCGCCACTTGCTCTGCCGACCCGCCGCCGGCCAGCACCCGCTCGGTCAGCTCCTCCATGGTGGCGGGCAGGTCCTGGTCGCTCAGAATCACCGGCACGGAGAACCGGGCGGGGATGACGTAGCAGTCCCCCTCCTCCGTCAGCAGGCCAGAGACGGTGCCGCCCACGAATTCATTCTCCTGATAGAGGTCGTTCAGGGGTTCCAGCACCCCCTTGTCAATGTAGCTCTCGTAGCTCACGCCATCCAGAATCAGCACGTCCGGCCCATCCCCCGCCAGAAGCTGGGTGTTTAGGGTGGAGAGGATGTCGCTGACGGTGGCGGCGCTGTCCGAAGCGCCGTCGTCTCCCAGCTGCACCTTCAGCTCCACGTCCAGCTCCGGGTGGGCCTCCTGGAAGGTCAGCACCGCCTCCCGGAGGGTGTCGGTTTCGTTCAGCGTCCAGATGGTGAAGGTGCCGTCCGCTACCGCCGCTTCCCGGTCCACAGAGAAGCGGTACAGGCTGCCCTCGTAGGTGGTCAGGTAGAGGGTGTAGTCCCCATCCATAAAGAAGCCGGAGATAGGGGTATATCCCCTCAGGCACTCCAGGCTGTAGCGGTAGTCGGCGGCCTCCAGCACCACCTCATAAATCGCGGAGTCGAAGATGCCCCGGCAGAGGTTGCAGTTGTCCCCATCCAGGAAGAAATAGTACCCGTTCTCCGCCAGCAGCGGCTGATCGGTGTTGCACATGAAGTCCTCGCCGTACTCCCCCAACTCTTCGCCGGTCTCCGGGTCCAGGGCCAGGAGGGGGCAGACGTCCTCGCAGAGGTAGAGGGCCCTGTCATAGCAGAAGCACGTCGGGGAGGGGCTGTCGCTGTCCCGCTGCCAGAGGGTGGCCCCTGTGGCCAGCTCCACCGCGTAGAGGGTGGAGGTAAAGTCGTCATTGTCGTCCGACACAAATGCAATGCGGTTGTCATAAATGGCGCAGCAGGAGAAGGATTCGATGCCGCTGTCCAGGGGCATCATCGCCGTCTCGCCGTCGGCTGTGTACCGGTAGATCACATATTGACTGTTCTCCCCGTCCCAGCCCAGGCCGTACAGCGTATCTTCACTGTCCACGCACAGGATAGTGAGGAAGTCCTCCGGCACAGTCCGGGTCTCCCAGCTGTCGCCGCCGTCCTCCGAGTGGTACCACTCCTCGTAGCCAAAGGCGTCCAGGCTGCCGTCCTCCCAGCCCTGAATCTTCTCAATGCTGGCGGCGGAGCCGTCCTCCAGGGTGGGGGTGATATTCTTCTCCACATAGCGGAGGGTGGTGGCCGATGCGCTGCTGGTGACCGTGCCGGAGCCGCTGTCCGCCTCGGCGTCAGCGCTGCCGGAGCCGGACGGCTCCTGTGCGCCCCCGCAGCTGCTCAGGGTCAGCAGCAGGGCAAGGCTCAGCAGCAGGGATAATGCTTTCTTCATAGATGGAACCTCCTGTCGGTTTGATGGTTCCATCATACCGCACTTTTCCCGCCGTTACCTAAAAATAATCTTAAATTTGGGGAGGGCTGCTATCCCCATCGCCCGTGGGGCAGCCGCAGCCGCACCGAGAAGGCCGCCCCGCCGCCGGGGGTGTCCTCCAGGGTCAGCTGGCCCCCCAGCTGCCGGGCCAGCTCCTGGGCGATGGACAGCCCCAGGCCGAAGTGCCCCTTGTCGGTGCGGCTCCGCTCCGAGCGGTAAAACCGGCGGAACACCGCCGCCTTCTCCCCGTCTGGGATGCCGGGGCCGTGGTCGATGACGGACAGCACCGCACAGCCGCCCTCCACCCTGGCCCGCAGCGCCACCTCCGTCTCGGCGGGGGTGTGGTCCATGGCGTTGGAGAGCAGGGCGGACAGCAGCTGCACCAGCCGCTGCTCGTCTGATTGCAGCACCGGCAGCACCTCCTCCGGCAGCTCCAGCCGAAAGGGGTGCCCCTTCTGCTCCGCCTGAGGGGCAAACAGGTCGTAGAGCCGGACGCACACCGTCTCCAGCTCCACCGGGGCGCTCTTGCAGGCCCAGCGGCCCACGCCGCTGCCCGTCAGGGTCAGCAGATCCCCCACCAGGCGGCTCATCCGCTCCGCCTCCTGGTCGGCCAGGGCCAGCTGATTTTGCACAGCAGGCTGGTCGCTCTGCTGCCCGGCGGCGTACAGGCTGGCCCGCACCACCGCCAGGGGGCTGCGCAGCTCGTGGCTGGCGGCGGCAATGAACGCCCGCTGCTCCTCCACGGCCCGCTCCGTGGGGCGGGTGGCGATGCGGGAGAGGAGCCAGCTCACCAGCAGCATGGCGGACACTCCCGCCGCCCCCAGCAGCAGGTACAGCCCCACCAGCTCCCGGATATGGTCGCTCCGGCTGGTCAGGTCCTGGGCGAAATACACCTGATAATCCGCCATGGTGCAGACGGTGACCTCATAGTCTGCCCCCTCTGCGGAAAGTGCGAAGCTCACCAGGCTGGCGTCCTCCTGCACCGCTTGCTGACGCGCCGTCTCCGACCGCAGCGCCGCCAGTAGGCCGCCCTCATTGAGCTCGTCCGACCGGAGGGCGGAGAAGTGCAGCGCGATGCCGTTGACCTCCACATAGCACAGCAGCGTCTCATCCCCGGCCACCTGGGAGAGGTAGCTGTCGCTGATCTCCCCGCCCCGCTGGAGCTGCTGGAGCAGGGTCTGGAACCGGTTCTGGTACAGCACCTCCTGGCTGCTTCGGTACTGGGTGCAGTTGAGGTAACAGGTGACCGCCAGCATCACCAGCAGCACCAGGCTGGTCAGCCCGCCGAACAGCGCCGCCAACCGCCGCCGCAGCGCCGGAATCATGGCGCCTCCTCCAGCAGGTAGCCCTTCCCCCTGCGGGTGGACAGCCGCCAGCGGGTGCCCACCGTTTGCAGCCGCCGCCGGAGGAAATAGATGTAGGTGTCCAGCGAGGCGTCCCCCACCGGGGCGTCCACGCCCCAAACCGCCTGGAAGAACCGCTCCCTGGGAATCACCGCTCCGGGGGATTCCATCAGCAGGGTCAGGAGGTCCAGCTCCCGCCGGGTCAGGGTGCAGCGGCCGGTTGGCCCGGTCAGCACCATAGACGCCCGATCCACCGTCAGGTCGCCCGCGGACAGTCTGGCGGCCTGCTTCCCGTGGCGGCGCAGCATGGCGTCCACCCGGGCCAGCAGCTCCGGCATGGCGAAGGGCTTGGCCAGATAGTCGTCCGCGCCGGTCTCGAAGCCGTCCACCAGGTCCTCCGTCCGGCTCAGGGCAGTGAGCATCAGCACCGGCGTCTCCACCCCGGCGGCCCGAACCCGGCGCAGCAGGGTCAGCCCGTCCAGGCCGGGGAGCATCCGGTCTAAAATGCAGCCGTCATAGCGGCCCTGCCGGAGCAGGGCCAGCCCGTCCTCCCCGTTGGCGGCGGCGTCCACCTGATAGCCCCGGCTCCGGAGCTGGTCGGCCACCAGGCCGGAGAGCTGCAAATCGTCCTCGATGAGCAGGATATTCATAGAAATCACCCCGGACACCATTATACCAGAAACCGCCGGGAGAAACCTCAAAGAAACCTTAAAATTTCTGCCCATTTTTAGATTCATTTTAGGTACGGCGGGAAAATCTGCGGTACAATGAGGGCAACACAGCCACCCACCGCCGGAAAGGAGCCCTCCATGAACCGGAAACGCGCCACTAAAACCCATCTGCGGCAGCTGAAAGCCGCCCTTCCCTTCCTGGCCCCCAGTTTGGCGGGGCTGTCCGTCTTTGTGCTGATTCCCTTCGGGGACACGCTGCGCCGCTCCTTCTGCAACGCCATGGGGAACCGCTGGGTGGGGCTGACCAACTACCGCCAGGTGGTCACCAACAGCGCCTTCCAGCTGGCGGCAAAGAACACGGCGAAATTCCTCTGCGTCTGCCTGCCGCTGCTGCTGGGGCTGTCTCTGGCCCTGGCGCTGATGGTGCGGGCCCAGAACCGCAAGGGCGGCGTGTTCCGGGGCACCTTCCTCCTCCCCATGGCAGTGCCGGTCAGCGCCATCGTGCTGCTGTGGAAGGTGCTGTTCAGCGACCAGGGGCTGGTGAACGGCGTGATTACAGCCCTGGGCGGGGAGCCGATCTCCTTCCTCAGCACCAACGCCGCCTTCTGGGTGCTGGTGGTGACCTACCTGTGGAAGAACGCCGGGTATGACATGATTCTCTGGCTGGCGGGGCTGGACAACATCTCCAAGGACCTGTACGAGGCCGCCGCAGCCGACGGCGCAGGCCCCCTCCAGCAGTTCCGCTACATCACCCTGCCGGAGCTGCGGCCCATGGTGGGGGTGGTGGGGCTGCTGTCCTTAATCAACACCTTTAAGGTGTTCCGGGAGGCGTACCTGGTGGCGGGGAACTATCCCCACGAGAGTATGTACCTGCTCCAGCACCTCTTTAACAACTGGTTCCTGGATTTGGACATGGGGCGGCTCACCGCCGCCGCCTGCCTGATGGTGCTGGTGCTGCTGGCGGTCATCGGTCTGGGGCGGAGGTATTGGAGGCTGGACGAGGGATGAAGCAGGTGAAACGGGCTGCGCTGTACGCCGGGTTGCTGGCGCTGGCCCTGCTGATTTGGTGGCCGCTGTGGTTCATCGTCATGGGAATCTTCCTCCCCGCCGACGAGCTGACCGCCCTGCTGGGGCCGGTATTCGGGGAAGGAGCGGGCTATGCCCGGTGGTTCCTGCTGCCCAGCTGGCCCACCCTGGCCTCCCTGGCGGAGCTACTGCTGGATACGCCGGAGTTCTTCGCCGTGTTCTGGAACAGCTGCAAGCAGGCCTTCCCCCAGGCCCTGGGGCAGCTCATCGTGGGCGCGCCTGCGGCCTGGGCCTTTGCCCGGCTCCGGTTCCCGGGGCGGCGGGCGCTGTTCGGGGTGTATGTGGTGCTGATGCTGCTGCCCTTCCAGGTGACGATGGTGCCCAGCTACCTGGTGCTGAACCGGCTGAACCTGATGGACACAGTCTGGGCGGTGATTCTGCCCGGCATCTTCTCCACCTACCCGGTGTTCATTATGACCCGTGGGTTTGAGGCCATCCCCAAAAGCGTCATCGAGGCGGCGGAGCTGGACGGGGCGGGGCAGTTTACCATCTTCCTCCGGCTGGGCCTGCCCATGAACCTGTCGGGCCTCATCTCCGCCTTTGTGCTGGGCTTCCTGGAGGCCTGGGGAGCGGTGGAGCAGCCCATGACCTTCCTGGAGTCGGCAGAGAACTGGCCCCTGACCCTGTACCTGCCCCAGGTGGTGCTGGACAACCTGGGCCTCTCCATGGCGGCCAGCTTCATCGCCCTGATGCCCGCGCTGCTGATTTTCCTGTTCGGGCAGCGGTACCTGGAGCAGGGGATTTTGCAGGGGGCAGTGAAGGAGTGAATGAGCTGTTAGCTGTTAGTTGGTAGTAAATCCCCGGCCATTACGCAACGCAAAAAATAACCTTTGCATCAGTTTCAACCGCTTTGGGCGGAGCTGTTCACTCACGCCTGTAGGGGCGGCCCTTGGCCGCCCGCAGGAACCACCTGCTTACCCCGGGCGGCCAGGGGCCGCCCCTACACATACGGTAGTGAAAAAAGGAACCATGTCTCCATTTTTCAACAAATTACATATTTTCCACACAGCATATTTTTCACACAGAAAGTGCAATCGACGGTGCAGGCATTTCCACCAAAACTGAGTAAAAAAAATACCCCACCCAACAGCCAAAGGAGGAACCACCTATGAAACGCAAAAAAATCCTTTCCCTGCCCTTGATTCTCGCCCTGCTGCTGACCCTTGGCGGCTGTGGCCTGGGGTCAGCGGACGGCAGCACCACAGACCTGAGCGGCGGCACAGGCCGCTATGTGGAGACCAATGTCACCCCGGAGAGCTACGCGACCTACGCCGCCGACGCGGATTACATCAACTGCGAGGTACTGCAATTCGGTGCCGACGGCACCGTCGACCTGGTGGCGGGCTTCTACACCTGGGCATCCGAGGGGAGCCTCAACGCCGACCGTACGATTTGGTACCACTCCGAGGACAAGGGGGACACCTGGACGGAGCAGGAGCTTACCGGCATACGGGACGGGGACTTTGTCTACTACTGGTACTTCGGGACGGACGGCGCTGCCTACAGCTGGGAGTTTGTGACGGACTACGACGAGGATACCGATAGTTCCACAGTAAAATCGGTGCGTCTTTACCGCCAGCAGGACGGGGCGGAAACCGTCACGGACTACGACTTCTGCGACCCGGACAAGCCCATCAACGGCTGGATGCAGTGCGGCATCTATCAGGACAACTACCTGCTGTTCAGCCTGCAAACGGAGGTGGGCAACACCCTCTACGCCATGGACATCACCACCGGGGAGTTCCTGTGGTCAGTGGAATCGGACTACTACGACCTGGACTTCGCCGTGGCCGGGGATACGGTCTATGTCAGCGACGGCGCAGAGCTGAACAACTCCTACAACCTCAGCGACGGGGCGCTGCTGGAGGAGCTGGACGTTTCCGGGATGTCGGAGAACGGCTGCGACCTCTCCAGCTGCCGCATGACGGAGCAGGGCAGCTATTACTTCCTGGACGAGGATTTGAACTTCTGCATGGGCATTCTGGGGGCAAACCTGAAGGAGATCGTCCTGGACGCCACCGATTACCGGTACAGCTCTGAGCTGAACTTCCTCGCCGGCAGCGATGATATCTATGTAACGGAGGACAATACCATCTTCATCAACGCCCGGAACGAGGACGCCCCTTTGAGCCTCTACCGCTACGACTACGATGCGGAGGCCACCTATGGCACCACCACCCTGACCATCTGGGCCCTGGAGGACAGCGCCACCATCCGTCAGGCCATTTACGCCTTCCAGGAGACCCACCCGGAGGTGGAGGTCAGCTTCCAGGTGCAGGACTACGGGGAGTACAGCGAAAGCGGCAAGACGCTGAACGATGTCCTCACCACCCTGAATACCCAAATGCTGGCGGGGAACGGCCCGGACGTGCTGGTGCTGGACGGGGTGGACTATGAGAATTACATCTCCCGGGGCGTGCTGGAGGATTTGCGCGACCTGGTGGAGGGGACGGACTTTGTGGGGGAGACGGTGTCCGCCTTCCAGTGGGAGGACGGCGGCTACTATGTGCTGCCCACCCGGTTCACCGTGCCCCTGCTCCTCAGCAGTCAGGGGGAGGGACCGGACAGCCTGGAGGCCCTGGCGGACGCCGTGGCCCAGGCGGGCGCGGACGACCCCTGTCTGGCCACGACCTTCTATGATTTGACGTGGAACCTGTGGTACACCAGCGCCGCCGGACTGGTGAACAGTGACGGGGTGGATACGGACGCGCTGCGCACCTGGCTGACCGCCCTGAAAACCATCAGCGACACCTACGGCTACTTCGCCGAAACAGACGAGACGCTCACGGGCGTTGAGGAGGTCATCCCCGGCACCTTTTCCTACGGCAACCTGAACACCTATGTGGAGGACGACGCCTATACCTGGCTGGAGCAGGACAGCCCCTGGGGGCTGACCACCCTGGACGCGGTGGAGGACCTCATCATGGCCCTCTCCACCTGTGAGCGCTACGGAAAGGCCCTCTCCGACTTCACCGTGACCCAGGCCCCCGGCCTGGTGGACGGGGCCTATACGCCGGAGGTGCTGCTGGCGGTCAGCGCAGGCTCCTCCGCCACCGAGGCGGCGAAGGAATTCGTGGGCTGCGTCCTGTCCATGGAGGTGCAGCAGTACACCTATGGGGACGGCCTGCCCGTCCTCCAGGAGGCCATGGACAAGCAGCTGGACTACTTCGCAGACCCGGCGGCGGAATACGGCTGGGACATCGAGGAGCTGCGGGCGGTGCTGGACAGCCGCACCACCCCGGCGGCGGTCAGCGAGCTGGTGGCGGAGACCGTGCTGGATCTTGTGGAGCCGTACTGCTCCGGGGAGCTGACCCTGGAGGAGATGGTGGCGCAGGTGGAGGACGACCTGGCCCTGATGCTGGCGGAGCAGTAAAGGAGAACGGTATGACGCTGAAAAAAATCACCCTCCCTCACCCCGCAAAGGCGGGGGAGGAGGGCCAGGGGAAGGCGGCCTGGCGGATCGCCGCCTTCTTCCTGCTGATGCTGGCGCTGACCCTGTTCGCCCGGGGGATGGCGGGGGCTGCCCAGACCACCGTCACCACCCAGACCCCCAAGGCTGCCACGGTGACGGAGACGCTGGTCCTTTCCGGTACGGTGGAGAGCCAGAGCATGGAGGTGCTGACCCTCCCGGACGGCCTCACCGTCCAGTCCGTCCTGGTGACAGAGGGGCAGACGGTGCAGGAGGGGGAGGCCCTGCTCCGGCTGGACGCCGACACCATCGCTCAGGCGCTGACCCAGGCCCAGGGGGAGCTGGACAAGCTGAACCTGCAGCTGGCAGCCTATCAGGAGGAGCAGACGGCGGACGACTCCGCCCTGACCTCTGCCCAGACCGCCTACGACCGGGCGAAGGAGGACGCAGCCAGCGCGGCCTCCGCCCAGGCCACCCAGGTCAGCCGGGCGAAGGCGGCAGTGTCTGAGGCGAAGAGCGCGCTGAGCGACGCAAAATCTGCCCTGAACACGCTGAAGAGCCGACGCTCCGCCCTGAACACCACCATTACCCAGGAAAAGGAGACGCTGGCCGACCTGGAACGCCAGCTGGCGGACACAGAGCAGGCCGCCCAGACCAACGAAACCGCCTCCGGCGTGACGCCGGAGGCGGAGGCTGTCAGCGCCGAGGCGGAGCAGCTACAGGCCCAAATCGAGGCGCTGGAAGCCCAACTCACGGCGGACGAGGAGGCCCTTGCCTCCTACGACGACCAAATCACGGCGGCCCAGGAGGCGGTGGAAAGCGCCCAGCAGACGGTGGACGCCGCGGAGGAGGCGCTGGAGGACGCCAACACAGCGGCTTCCGACAGCAGCCGCAGCAGTCAGCGCGCCCTGGAGGACGCGGAAACCGCCCTCAGCGAGGCCCAGGACAGTCTTGCCGACGCCCAGGCGGACGCGGAGACCCAAAACCTGCAAAATCAGGCGGAGGCGCAAATCCTCTCCGTCACCATCGCCCAGCAGGAGGCGGAGGTGGCCGCTCTCACCGCCCTCCAGGAGGGCGGCGGCGTGCTGACCGCCCCCTTTGCCGGAAAAATCGTCTCCCTCTCCGGGGCGGCGGGCGGTTCCTCCGGGCAGGTGGAGATTCAGCTGACGGCGGAGGGCGACAGCTATGTGCTGACCCTGACCGGCAGTGAGCTGACGGAGGTGCCCGACGGGGCCACCCTCCAGGTGGTGCAGGGGGATAAGGAGGCGTCCGCCTCCATCGCCGCCCTGGTGCAGGACGGCAGCACCGGAACGCTGACCGCCACCGCCTACCTGACCGGCGACTGGACGGACGGCGACGCCGATGTGACCGTCACTCTGTCCAGCGACCGGTATGACCTGACCATCCCCATCGGGGCCTACCACGAGGACAACAGCGGCGGCTTCGTCTATGTGGTGGAGGAGGTGGAATCGGTGCTGGGGCTGCGGTACCAAATCCGCCGGGAGGCGGTGACGCTGCTGGCCAGCAACGGCGAGTTGGCGGCGGTGGACGGCATCCTCAGCAATGACAGCGCAGTCGTCGTCAGCGCCAGCCGCTCCGTGGAGGACGGCGAATATGTGAGGGTGAGCGAATGACGCGGGGAACGAGAAAGCGGCTGCTGTGGTGCGTGTTGCTGCTGGCCTGCCTGCTGCTTGCCTGGCGCAGCGCCGAATCCATAGGGGACGCCTACCCTTCTGTTTCCCTCCGGCTGGGGACGCCGCTGACCGCAGCCCAGGCGCAGGAGGTGAACGCCCTGCTGGACGGGGACGCCGCGCAGTATTCCGTCACCTGCTGGTGGGAGGAAGACGGCTCCGCCGAGACAGCGTACGCCGCCTGTTCTGCCCTGGCCCTGCGGTACAGCGGCGCCCTGGGGGACATCCAGCGGTTCACCTTTCTGGACGGCGGGGAGCCGGGGGCGCTGGAGGGGCAGGCGGCCATGGTGGCCAAGGCGCTGGCGCTGGCCCTGTGGGGCAGCACCAATGTGGTGGGGCAGGAATTCCTCTGGAACGGGGAGACCTGGATGGTCTCCGGTGTGTTCCGGAGTGAAGAAGCCCTCCTCTGCCTGCCCTCGGAGACGGCGGCGGGGGCCACCTGCCTGGAACTGACCGGGGACATCGAGGACGACCCTGTGGGGGCGGCCAATGACTTCATGGCCCTCGCCGGGCTGGATGACTGGTCTGGGACGGTGTACGGCCCTCAGATGGCGGCGCTGCTCCGTCTGCTGAACTGGGTACCGGTGGCGGTCTGCGGGATTTGGTGCCTGCTGGCGCTGAAACGGCGGTACCCCATTGGGCGGCTTGCCCTGCGCCGGGGGCTGTTCTGGGGCCTTGTGCTGCTGGCGGCGGTGCTGGTGCCCATCGGCATGGGGCGGCTGCCCGGCTGGCTGACCCCGCCCCGGTGGAGCGACTTCGGCTTCTGGTACCGTCTCTGGGTCGCCGCCGGGGAGCGGCTGGAGGACTGGTTCCGGGTCGTGCCCCTGTCAAAGGACGTGTCCGCCAAGGAGACGCTGCTCTGCTGGGCCGTGGGCTGGGGCGGCAGCCTGCTGTGCTGGAGCGAGTGCCGATATCTGGCGTCTGGTGCGGAGAGGAAGTAGAAGGTACGCTTGTAAGCAGTGTTTAGTCGGGAGTTGGTAGTCGCTCCCCTTGCGGGGAGCGACGTTGCGTGATGTCGCGTCCGCAGCTAACTTCGCATTTCAATCCACGCTCCCCTTGCGGGGAGCGACCGCTTCGGAGAGCTGGATTACATGGGAGCCGGGATTTCAATCCACGCTCCCCTTGCGGGGAGCGACCAGCAAGCCTGGCATCTATGACTGCACGATAGAATTTCAATCCACGCTCCCCTTGCGGGGAGCGACCCACCTACCCGGCCAGCCCCTCCAAACAGCTGCGATTTCAATCCACGCTCCCCTTGCGGGGAGCGACGTGCAAGCGCGGCGACCAGACCTACAAGACCAAGATTTCAATCCACGCTCCCCTTGCGGGGAGCGACGCCGCACCGACGGCAACGAGAACATCAAGCCCATATTTCAATCCACGCTCCCCTTGCGGGGAGCGACACCCCAGGACATGCGCAACCTGTCGCCCGCCATATTTCAATCCACGCTCCCCTTGCGGGGAGCGACGACGACGCCGCCGTCGCCATGGCAGATATGGGCAATTTCAATCCACGCTCCCCTTGCGGGGAGCGACTACGGTGACGGTCAGCGTACCGTAAGTGGAGGACATTTCAATCCACGCTCCCCTTGCGGGGAGCGACTGTTAGACCGGAGAACATGGACTTCTCTGATGAATTTCAATCCACGCTCCCCTTGCGGGGAGCGACGCCGAGCGGAGACCGCAGCTCCACCGTGTTGGTATTTCAATCCACGCTCCCCTTGCGGGGAGCGACATGAATTGCTGTGTTTGGCGAGCCAATTACCAGAGATTTCAATCCACGCTCCCCTTGCGGGGAGCGACGCGTCTGCCTCACTGCACCCAAAGTACCAGGAGATATTTCAATCCACGCTCCCCTTGCGGGGAGCGACACGGGGCTGATTATCGGCGGCAAATACCGGACGATATTTCAATCCACGCTCCCCTTGCGGGGAGCGACCCGACGATTCCGCCGTGGAAAACAGCGCAACCGAGATTTCAATCCACGCTCCCCTTGCGGGGAGCGACCGGGGGTAAACTCCACCATCGCCAGCACATAGGTATTTCAATCCACGCTCCCCTTGCGGGGAGCGACGGATCACGGTCCAAAAAAACGCGCAAGACAAAATATTTCAATCCACGCTCCCCTTGCGGGGAGCGACGGACAGCGGTACGGCGGTGGTACCTATTTTGACATATTTCAATCCACGCTCCCCTTGCGGGGAGCGACGATAATTTAAGGAGGTAAAATATCATGGCAACAAAATTTCAATCCACGCTCCCCTTGCGGGGAGCGACGATGTTCTTGCCCAAATTAAGCCAGTTAAAGGCTGTATTTCAATCCACGCTCCCCTTGCGGGGAGCGACTCTGCGCTAAGTTGTTTTGTAATGCTATGTCCTATTTCAATCCACGCTCCCCTTGCGGGGAGCGACGCTGACGCGGCTTGCCTACTATGTGGACACAGCAATTTCAATCCACGCTCCCCTTGCGGGGAGCGACCCAGCCACCACCGATTTTAAGGAGTGTTCAACATATTTCAATCCACGCTCCCCTTGCGGGGAGCGACCATCCGAGAGTATTATAAAAGACTTGAAAGAAGCGCTATTTCAATCCACGCTCCCCTTGCGGGGAGCGACAAAAGATGGCAAAACGAATTATTAGCACCACGATATTTCAATCCACGCTCCCCTTGCGGGGAGCGACGCTCACCCTTTCCATTATCCGTATTATAGCGGAATTTCAATCCACGCTCCCCTTGCGGGGAGCGACGCAAGTTGCAATTTATTGAGATGGTAAATTTTGATTTCAATCCACGCTCCCCTTGCGGGGAGCGACTTGCCCGCGTCGGAAGAACACTGTTCATCCTCGAATTTCAATCCACGCTCCCCTTGCGGGGAGCGACGCGGCCACCTGGGGCCGTGACGCAGTCGCTTTTATATTTCAATCCACGCTCCCCTTGCGGGGAGCGACCCTGACTGGCGGAGCCAAGTATGGAGCCACCGAGACATTTCAATCCACGCTCCCCTTGCGGGGAGCGACATTGTGCTTCGGTTACAAAAATCACAGTTTGTGATTATTTCAATCCACGCTCCCCTTGCGGGGAGCGACGGTAGACTCCCTCAACGCCCAGCTGAACGTGGCCTTATTTCAATCCACGCTCCCCTTGCGGGGAGCGACTATCGGGATACCTGATACCGGAACCAAATTCGATATTTCAATCCACGCTCCCCTTGCGGGGAGCGACCTCTGCGTGCCGCCGATTTCGTTGGCTTTCTGCTTATTTCAATCCACGCTCCCCTTGCGGGGAGCGACAGCACCACGCCGCCCAGAGCGCAGGCAATCTCGGTATTTCAATCCACGCTCCCCTTGCGGGGAGCGACCATAATAACCGCCGCAGCCGTCAATGTACTGGGATTTCAATCCACGCTCCCCTTGCGGGGAGCGACCGACAGTTCCTCATGTATTCCAGGTGCTTCGGGCCATTTCAATCCACGCTCCCCTTGCGGGGAGCGACACCACAACGGAAAATTTAGGAGGTAAAATAATGATTTCAATCCACGCTCCCCTTGCGGGGAGCGACGGCTGAGAATTAAGGCGCTGGGCGGGATGTGCCTATTTCAATCCACGCTCCCCTTGCGGGGAGCGACAAGCGCAACCGAACGACCATCTTTTCCTACGCCCCATTTCAATCCACGCTCCCCTTGCGGGGAGCGACGCTTTGGCCTCGCTCCGCATATTGTACGTTTGGCCGATTTCAATCCACGCTCCCCTTGCGGGGAGCGACTGTTTGTCCCCTTTGGTCAATGCTGACTTGTTGATTTCAATCCACGCTCCCCTTGCGGGGAGCGACACAGAAAGGAACATTACAATGGCATACGAATACCTATTTCAATCCACGCTCCCCTTGCGGGGAGCGACCAGGCCACGACCATCACGGCCACAAAGAGGTCTGAATTTCAATCCACGCTCCCCTTGCGGGGAGCGACACGGCTTCATGCCCTACGGCAATAACAGCTACGGATTTCAATCCACGCTCCCCTTGCGGGGAGCGACTTTTACCGCATTTCAGGGAGCGGCATGGCCAGCACATTTCAATCCACGCTCCCCTTGCGGGGAGCGACGCCGCCAGGGTGTGGTACTACGATATGTCCGGGAAATTTCAATCCACGCTCCCCTTGCGGGGAGCGACGCACAATGAAGGACGGAGGTAAACAAAAATGACTATTTCAATCCACGCTCCCCTTGCGGGGAGCGACTCCGATTTTATCTTTCAGTTTGCCGTCATAGGCCAATTTCAATCCACGCTCCCCTTGCGGGGAGCGACAGGTCAGTCAATGGCCGGATGTTATTGTCCATCAATTTCAATCCACGCTCCCCTTGCGGGGAGCGACTGCTGGAGGATGCCCAGGGGTAGCCTCCCACTAAATATTTCAATCCACGCTCCCCTTGCGGGGAGCGACCAACGCCACCAGCGTGGAGGCGCTGGAGGCCAAACAATTTCAATCCACGCTCCCCTTGCGGGGAGCGACGCGGCGGCCATCGCCAGCCTGGCAGACAGCAGCGATATTTCAATCCACGCTCCCCTTGCGGGGAGCGACCCGCCTAGAACCGGGCGTTGAATCCTACTCCATCATTTCAATCCACGCTCCCCTTGCGGGGAGCGACAGCTGCTTGTACCCCTTTGTGTGAGTAGTACACACATTTCAATCCACGCTCTCCTTGCGGGGAGCGACCCTGGCGAAACCCCGCCCTGGATGAAATAACGTATTTCAATCCACGCTCCCCTTGCGGGGAGCGACGGAACCTGCTGCCCAACACCAAGACGATGGACGGGTGATTTCAATCCACGCTCCCCTTGCGGGGAGCGACGTCCAAACCGTCACAAGCACCTACCGGTACCTGTGATTTCAATCCACGCTCCCCTTGCGGGGAGCGACAGCACGGAGGTGCCGACCCTGACGCCGACGGACATTTCAATCCACGCTCCCCTTGCGGGGAGCGACAATGGGGCATTGTCACTCATAACAATACTGACATGGGGATTTCAATCCACGCTCCCCTTGCGGGGAGCGACTGATTTTATCGTTGGTATCTTTGATGAAGCAAGTATTTCAATCCACGCTCCCCTTGCGGGGAGCGACATGCCTGGTATGTGTGGGTAGTAGGCTACACCGGGATTTCAATCCACGCTCCCCTTGCGGGGAGCGACGGTGTGCTGATTGCCGCGCTTGTTATAGCCGGACATATTTCAATCCACGCTCCCCTTGCGGGGAGCGACTTTGTCATCATCTGCGATTCTACGATTCCCCACGGTATTTCAATCCACGCTCCCCTTGCGGGGAGCGACGTGTAGCTCGTATCCTCCGCCCCCATGTAATCAATATTTCAATCCACGCTCCCCTTGCGGGGAGCGACGTCAACGGGCGGACGGTGACGGAGATGCCCCGGCTATTTCAATCCACGCTCCCCTTGCGGGGAGCGACATCGGTCCAGCTTCCGGCGGAGTATCTCCGCCAGATTTCAATCCACGCTCCCCTTGCGGGGAGCGACTTTCCATACAAAGCGAGGTGAATTGCAGTGCCTAGATTTCAATCCACGCTCCCCTTGCGGGGAGCGACGTGAAATTTATGAGTAGATAAATCAAGCAATCTCAATTTCAATCCACGCTCCCCTTGCGGGGAGCGACCCAAAAATCGACCTCACAAATTAAGCTCTGCGGGGCATTTCAATCCACGCTCCCCTTGCGGGGAGCGACGGCGCGACTGGGGCGGACGGAAGCAGCTTTGCGTGATTTCAATCCACGCTCCCCTTGCGGGGAGCGACTTACACATTATTTACCGAAGCTGGAACTTCCAACCATTTCAATCCACGCTCCCCTTGCGGGGAGCGACATTGAGAGCGATGATAATTTCAGGTTTTTGTTTATTTCAATCCACGCTCCCCTTGCGGGGAGCGACGGCATGACCGTCATTCCTAACGGAAATTGCAGAAATTTCAATCCACGCTCCCCTTGCGGGGAGCGACTTCCAGTTCTCCGGCCAAAAAACCGGCTGCATATCCATTTCAATCCACGCTCCCCTTGCGGGGAGCGACTATACGATGCGGTAATTGTTCTTTTCCGCCGTCTATTTCAATCCACGCTCCCCTTGCGGGGAGCGACTACCTCCTCTCCCCTCCCCCACTCCAGGCGGGGCATTTCAATCCACGCTCCCCTTGCGGGGAGCGACGCAGGGAAAGGAACCAATCAAAACTATTTGAAAGATTTCAATCCACGCTCCCCTTGCGGGGAGCGACAGCAAAAATGCACAAAATTTCTTCGTCAAATCGTACATTCTTGCGACAAATAATCAACTGAACGGGAAAGTGTAGACAAAATTCGGGCAATAAAGTTCCCAAATTGGCGCAGTTTAACCGTTCAGTCCGCGCGAACGGGGCGGGCATTTTATGCTCGCTTGCCCTTCGCGCCCGGGGGTCAGAGAATCAGCGGCCCGGAGGCGTCATAGCCGCCCTTGGCCCCAAAATGCTCGATCCGATTGTGGTAGTTGTTCCCAAGATTGTAAAACCGAAGGCTGTCCCGCTCTGTGTCTATGATGTCGCAGAGCTTTGCTTTCAGCAAGCGGTACTGAGCGGCGTCCAGTGAGCACTCGAACACGGAGTTTTGCACCCGCTGGCCATAGTTGACACACTGCTTTGCCACCTTGCGCAGACGGCGCTGCCCGGCAGAGTCTTCCGTGTTTACGTCATAGGCAATCACGACAAGCATAACGGCCTCACTTCCATAAAAACGGCGGGTAACCGTCCAAATCGCCCCGGAGGTACCGGGCCAGCAGCAGCGCCTGCACGTAGGGCACCAGGCCCCAGGGCAGCTTTTCCTTCAGGAATGGGTGGACGATGACCACCTGCTTCCGCTCCTGCCAGGCCCGTTGAACCTTTTTGCGGCCTTCGTCAGTCAGGAAAACGGCGCCGTTCTCCTGTTCCTCAAAGTCCTTCCCGGAGATTTCCTGGTTGTTGATGAGGGTCAGCACGAAGCGGTCCGCCATACAGGGCCGCAGCTCCTCCAGCAGGTCCTGGGCCAGAGAGGTGCGGCCGGGACGGTCCCGGTGGAGGAAGCCCACATAGGCGTCCAGCCCCACCGTTTCCAGGGCGGAGGCGCACTCATTGCCCAGCATGGTGTAGACAAAGGACAGCAGGGCGTTGACCGGGTCCAGGGGCGGGCGGCGGCTCCGTCCGTGGAAGAAAAACACGTCTTTGCTGCGCAAAATCATGTCGTCAAACAGGCCAAAATACTCGTTGGCCCCGGCCCCTTCCAGGCCCCGCAAAGCGTCCAGCGAGGTCTCCTCCAGCACTTGGGGCAGCAGCCCCCGGAGCTGGTCGGAAACCGCCTGAAAGCGCTGCGCGTCAAGCCTGGGGCTGTGGTCCCGGCGGGCGCGGTCCAACACCTGCCGGGCGTTGCTCAGCTTGCCGAAGATCATATTTCGGGCAATGCGGCAGCTTTGCAGCGGGTCGTCCGCCGCCCGGTACTGGGTGCGGCGCAGCAGCACGTTGCCCTGGCTCATGCCGCAGGTGCGGGCCAGGAACCGCCCTCTGGGGGTCAGAAAGACCAGGTTCACGTTTTCCCTGGCGCATTTGCCCATCAGGGCGGGGGAGGCTCCGGGATAGGTAAAAAGGAAAATTCCTTCCAGGATGTGCAGCGGGAACCGGCCCAGGGTCTCCTCCCCACGGCGAATCACCACGTTTTCCCCGTCCAGGGTGGCGTAGGCGTCCTCTATGGTGACGAACAGCGTGTTCAGCAGGTGTCTCACGGCTCCTTCAACTCCCCTCTCAGGTAGTCCGCCACGCTGGGGCCTTTGGTCAGGCCGGGCAGGCACAGGTCTTTCAGCGAGCAGGCGTTGCATCCCTTGGTGGGCTTGCCCTTTGGTGTGTACCCCCGTTGAAACAGCTGGTGCATCTCCTGCGCGGCGTGCTCCACCAGCGTCCGCAGCTCCGGCGTGAAGGTCACCTCCTGCCGCCGCCTGGGCTGGCCGTAGAACAGCGCCCCCTCCGGAACGGTGCAGCACAGCATCTCCTCCAGGCATATGGCCTGGGCGCAGAGCTGGGCCTCATCGCAGGCGGTGGGCTTGGCCCGGCCCCGCTTGTACTCCACAGGGTAGGGCAGCCACAGCCCTTTGGTATCCGCCAGCGGCACCCCTTCCTCCGAACGCCGGAACTCCACCACGTCGCACTCCCCGGAGAGGCCCAGCCGGGCGGAGTGTACCCGCATAGCCCGCACCGTCAACAGGTCGCCCCGGAGAGTGCGCTGCTCCGCGTCGTGGGCGTTCTTGTGGAGCAGCTCCCCCTCCGTGGTGCGGAGGTTCTCCGCCCACTGCTGCTCCAGGTGGATGAGGGCCCACTGGCGGCGGCAGAAGACGAAGTGCTGGATGCCGGAGAGGGGGAGGTAATCTTCTTCCTGCATGGGCTCAGGCCATTTCCGTACAGGTCACCCCGGCAGGCAGGGAGGCACCATCCACGGTAACGGTGTAGTCCCCGTAGGCCCGGGCGGGGGCGTCGGGATTTTTGCGGCTGACCTGGACTGTATCAAACAGTTTGTAGGCAGGGGCACAGCCCAGCTCAGTATCGTGCTTGAAGATAATCAGTTTGCGGACGGCCATTTTGCCCCGGGCAGCGGAGTGGTCAGTCTCAAACATATTCAGGATGGCTTCCCACAGCAGGGACAGGTCCTCCTCAGAGAAGCCGGTGGTCTTGCGGGCCAGGTTGGCGGAGACGTAGCCCTCTGCCCGATAGAGGGCGTAGGGGACGATGTACTTCCGCCCCATCTCGGTGCCCTTCCGCTCGGCGTCGGCCTCGGTGGTGATAGCCACACGGGTGATGGTGACCTCCTGGGGGACGATGGGGTCCACAGACCGGGCAAAGGACAACTGCACCGGACCCCGAACCTGGCCGCAGTTCAGATTGCCTTTGACGAAGGTGGTCATCACGGCCCCGAAGGTGCGAATGTCATAGAAATTCTGGCACATAAAGTCCCGCACTTTGGCATCCAGGGTGGGGTCGTTCTTTTTGGCGGCTTTCAGCCCCTTTTCGTCCACGCCTTTGTAGCCCAGTTTGTCCAGCGCTTCGGCGTCGCTGCGGTTCAGGGGGACGCTGTCCTTGATGTAGATGCGGTAGCCGGTGGCGTTCTCCTTGGCCGTCTCCACATAGTTGCGGATCTTCCGCTTCAGGCACACGTCGGTGACCAGGCCGTAGCCGGTCTCCGGGTCCACCCGGGGCATATTGCCCGCATCGGGGTCCCCGTTGGGGTTGCCGTTCTCCACGTCGAACAGGATGACGAATTCATAGCGATTTTTGATGGGGTCAGACATTTTACTTTTCCTCCTTTTTCTGATAACGAGCCTGATTCTCGAAGTAGTAGCCCAGCTGGAAGGAACCCTGCTGCTGCAGGTTCAGCCGGGTAGGATATGCATCCCCGATAATAGTGGAGAGGGATTGCAGCTTCCGCTCCAGGTTGACCGCCGCACCCTTGCTGTCCCGGGCCAGCACCCGTTGGTGCTTGGCCGCCAGATTACCCAGCAGGGGGAACACCGTGGCAGGAGTGGCGGAGGCGGCGTTGAAATACTTATCTTTGATGGTAGCGTTGATGTTGGGGTTGGCCGCCTGCTGGATCTGCTCATAGACCGAGAACATCCGACCCAGGGTATAGGCCACGTTGGTGCTGGTTTCGTTCAGTTCCATCTGTAAAATCTCCTTTGGACAGTCTGGGTGGGAAAAGCGCAGGTAATACGCCTTGATGATGGCCGCGCGGCCCCGGGTGACCTCCCGCTCCGCCCGGATGCGCAGCTCCGCGCCGTTGAGGAGGGTGGCGGGATAGGGTGCGCCGCTGAGAATCGCCCGGAGCACATCGCCGGTCAACTGGGGGGAGGCGGACTTGGTTCGACTGTTCTGATTCACCGTCTCGTTGAGCAGCTGCCACAGCGGAATATTTTCCCGGGTGTCATAGGCGGGGCGAATGATGGCAATGTCGCGGTAGTGCTGCTCCAGATGCTCCATGAAACTGCCGAAGCTGTCCCGGAGGAAGAACCGCACCGACAGCCGGGCCGCATTGGGGGCAAGGCCCAGGAAGTAGAAATGCTCCTCCGGAGAAAGGGTCACATTGTCCCAGGAAATGGGTTCTCCCTGTGCCAGCTTGTGCAGCGCGGCGGACAGGTCACGGTCATCAATGCCCGGAGCCGCGCCAAACAGCCCCATCATGCCTACAGACTGATAGGCCGGTTCCCCGTGCTGTGCCCAGCAGACCACGGTGGTATCACCGATGACCTGGCAGTGTTCGTTGTCCGCCAGCAGGGCGTTCAGGGCGGTGGTGTAGGCAAAGGCGGCGTATTCCCCCACGGGGGCATTGCCGCCCTGGGTGTGGCCGTAGGATTCAAAGGCCGGAGCGTTGAAGGAGACCAGCGAGGCCCCCATCGTGCTGGCACCCCGCACCCCTTTGATGGACGGGTGGAGTTTGGCAATGGGGCTGACTTCGCCGGTAACCAGGCACTGGCCGGTTTCGGCATCCTCCGCCCCGGCGCTATAATGCTGCTGCCAGGCTCGGCAGATGGCGGTGTCCGCAGTTACCGGCTCCATACCAAAGCAGAAAATCAGGTTGGCTCCGCCAGTGAGGTCCTTCCAGATGGGCGACAGCAGGGGATGGTCGGCGGCCTGCTCCGGCTGCCAGCGGTCAAAGAAGGCCAGGATCGCCCGGGCCGCCGGGGTGTCTACACCCGTCAGCAGACGCTGATGCAGCCCTTTACAGTCCAGGAAACATTCTATAGAGCGTTTCGGCTTTCCCTTGGCATCCGCCCCCAGGAGATAAGAACTGGTATCACACAGAAAATTCGCGGCGATCCCCACCGTTCGCTTCACATGGGCGGGGACGCGCATCAGCCGATTGGTCAGCAGCTTTTCCTTTTTGCCCTGCTGCACCGTCCGCTGGTAGGGAATTACCTGCACCAGCGTCCCGTCCTCTGCCAGCTCCAGGCCAAAGCTGACCTTGGCGGCATCGTCCCAGCCGGGTGGGGAGATTTCCCCCCGGTCCAGCAGGGCGTCATAATATTCGGTCAGCGCCTGCAAAATCATGAGACCACCTCACAATCCTGCAAGTCCAGCACCCCGTTCACCAGCTTTGCCCGGAAGAACCGTGGGCGGATGTCCTGAGGGTCGGAATAATCCATGGAGTGGAGCATATAGCCCAGGTCCTGGGTGACCGGCTGGGTGGGGATTTCCCCGCCGGGCCACTCCCGGCAGTTGGCGGGAAACTCCCGACAGCCCAGGTAGGGCGTACTGTAATTCTGCCCCTTGGCCAGCCGCCGCCGGGTCATCTCCTGGAATTTTCCGGGATTGTCCCCAGGGGCGGCCTTCTCCGTCATGTCAAAGTGGGCCTCAATGACATAGTGGACATCCTGCAAAATCAGGGCGGCCCGCTGCTGGATGTCCTGTGAGGTGTAGATGGCGAGGTCCGCCTTGCCGCCCTTCATAACGGAGAGGACATTGCTCCCCACAATGACGGATTTCACCTCGTTCCGGCGGACGTTGGTAAATTGAATGGGGGAAAGCAGGTAAATGCGGTCAATGACCCAGGTCATGCCGGGGTGCCAGAAGATGCTTTCAATCAGGCCCTTGGCTGCGCTGGGGGTGATGATGTCATAGGACACCCGTTCCGTCTTCATCTCCGGTCGAGAAAAGCAGGCGTAAGGCCCCCAGACTTCGATTTTGATAGACAATCGCGTTCACTCCTTTCATTTGTAAAATAACAATCATATGCAATCACCTCTGTTTCATCTGTTAGACTATATAAAGTATAACTCGAGTAGTGATGTTTGTCAAGTGCTTTTTTTGTATTTTTAAGATTCTCCCTTGCGGCTAAATTCAGTATACGCTATAATAACTGTGTCAGCGATAGCTGTGGATTGAAATATCTGGTAGACGATATATTCGTCTGGCCCGGCGAAGGTGCTTCTTCGCCGGGCTTTGTCCATCATCCCATAAACAACCCCTGCCCTCCCTGCGCATCAGACTTCAGCCCCGTCTCCCGGTCATACCAGATGGGGGAGGTCAGCACAGCGGAGCGCTCGTCAACAGGGTCCAACGCCCCCGCCTGGTAAAGGGCCTGATACTGCTCCTGGTAGACCTCCACGCTGTAAGGGCCCAGCTTCCGGTACAATGTCCGGTTCGCCTGCCCATCCTGGAGCTGCTGACAGAGCGCTTCTCCCTCGTCAATGGGGAGGTAAATCGTTTTGGTCGGATTCTCAATCAGGGCAAATTCCCTGGCCACCGCAGCGAAGGGAAACTGTACGCTCCTCCGATAGTCAAAGGCATCTACAATATTTTTCTGATCCAGCGCCTCGGTACCCTTAACCCCATACAGGGTTTTGAAATAATATGCGATGGCGTCCGGCAAATCCAGCTCGCCCTGTTCCCGCTGAGCCGCCCGCAGGGCGGTGATCTGCGGTTCCAGCATTTTGGGCGCTGGGCTGTCCTCCAGCTTAAACAGATACACGGGGCACTTGGTCGGGTCCGGTTCTCTGCCCTCTCGGTTGCACCGCCCTGCGGTCTGCAAGAGGGAGTCCAGCCCGGCCTCCTCCCGATAGGCAACCGGGAAATCCACGTCCACGCCTGCCTCGATCAGCGAAGTGGACACCACCCGGCAGGGAAGCCCTGCCTTGAGCCGACGCCGTATCTCAGCCAGCTTGGCCCGACGGTCTGCGGCGCACAGCAGCGTGGTCAAACAGAAGCTGCCTCCGTCCTTGGGCAAGGCAGCATAGAGCTGCTGGGCAGTCTTGCGGCGGTTCACCACGCAGAGCACCTGTTGATGCTCTTGCAGGCGCTGGGCCAGCATCTCCATACTGAGGCTGCCCAAATCTTCCAAATGACAGCGCCGCAGGGCCTGATAGAGGGCTGCCCCGCCGGGGCAAATCTCCTGCATCTGCAGCTTCGGGGCCAGCTCCCCAAACAGCGGCCCCAGGGCGGGCTGGGTGGCGGTACACAGCACGGCGGTAGCGCCGTAATGCTCCACCAGCTGGGCGATGGCGGCGCAGCAGGGACGGAGGTAAGGCAGAGGGAGGGTCTGCGCTTCGTCAAAGATGATGACGCTGTCAGCCATATTGTGGAGCTTCCGGCAACGGGAGCTGCGGTTGGCATAGAGGGATTCAAAGAACTGGACGGCGGTGGTGACCACCAGCGGCGCATCCCAGTTCTCGGAGGCCAGCAGCTGGCGGTACTCCTCCGGGGTCAGATCCTCCGGGGCCTTCTGCCGGAAGGCGGCCTCACCGTAATGGGCCAAGACGTTCTCCTCCCCCAAAATGTCCCGGAACACATCCACCGTCTGGTCGATGATGGAGGTATACGGAATGACGTAGATAATCCGCTTCATCCCATGCGCTACGGCGTGGCGGAGGGCAAAGGCCAGGGATGCAGTGGTCTTGCCGCCGCCGGTGGGAACGGTCAACGTGTAAAGGCAGCGGGGCCACTGGGCGCCGTGATCCATACAGGCGCGGAGGATGTCGTTGCGGCAGCGGTTCAGGGCGCTGCCAGGCGCACCGTTTAACCAGCGGTCTGTTTTGGCAGAGAGCCTGTCCAGCAGCACAGGCAGAGAGGCATAGTCTCCGCGGGGCTGTGGCCCCTGCATAAAGGTCTCCGTGTCCAGAAAGTCCGCATCCACCAGACAGGAGTAGAGCATTCGGGTGAAAAAGCTGTCAGTGAAGCCGTCCCGCCCCAGGTAGGGCAGCAGGGACACCTGGGGAAGCGTCACCTCCCGCCGCCAGGCGCTGTAATCCGGCACCTGCTTCCGAGAGCGGCCTATCATGGTGGGGTAGTCCGCTGTATCCAACCGGGTACCGCCGTCCGGCAGGCCGGCGTGATGTCCGGCTATGGCATAGGCTGCCGGGGCCAACCCCCGCCGCAACGCCTCCTGGGCGCCTGCGGTGGAGTGGTCGGTGCGTGGCGCGTGGTCTGGGTCGTTGATGCGCCGCTGGAAGGCGTTTGAGTATTTGCCGATGTCGTGGGCCAGCCCCGCCCAGCGGCCCCACTCTGCCGCACCGAATGCGGATGCAAACGCTTCGGACAGGGCGGCTGTCCCCTCCAGGTGGGCCTTTACGCTTTGGGTGCGGCCATCTTCCGCACGATGGGCAATGTATTCCGTTTGTTCCATATCTGCCTCCTGATTGGGTGGATTCCATGTGCAGCCCGCAGCGGCAGCCCCCTTCACCGCGAAATGAGCAGGCGGCCTGACGCTCAACCGCACAATGCAAATCTTCAATTTTAACTAAAACAATCATACGCCGCCCGTCATAACTTGTCAAACGCAAATATTAAAAAAGTGTTTTCCTGAACGCATTCAGGTATTGCCCATGAGCGCCCAGGGCATGGTTACTCTGCCGCTTGTATCGACCCGCCATAGCCACCGTATGGGCATGAAAAGAGCGGCTGCCACAGCCGCTCTTAAAACACCGATTATACTATTGCGCCAGTATGATTTCCCTGGCGACCTGCTCCACGGTTTTCCCCGATGTGTCGATTTTCCTCGTGTTCAGCGTTTGATAGCTGGGAAGCCGCTGAACGCTTCGTTCGACCACGTCTGCCTGACGGAGGCCCTTTCGCACATCGCCGAGCAGTCTGCCCCGAAGCGCCTCCTCGCTGCACAGGAGCGATATGGTCTTGACCGTACAATCGGCCGCATCAAGACGGCTCAGAACGGAGTCGATGATTTCCTGTTCGTGCATCACCCAGCAGAAAATGATGTTCTGATAGGCGGAGCAATGGATAAACTGGTTTAGCAGAAAGCAGATGTTCTCCAGCACCATCGCCCTGGTCTCTTCGTTGACCTGAAAGGGGCTTGCATCCCAGCACCAGTCCCCGTCCAGGAAAACGCAGTCAGCCAACGCTGTTTTCAGCTTCCGGCACACCGTCGTCTTTCCCACGCCCATCGGTCCGCCGATCAAATAGATGGTTTTCAACTGATACGCCCCCTTTCACCGGCGTTTTATGGAAGGAAAATGGTGTAAAAAAGAACACCCGCTCTGATACCACATCGTATCAAAGCAGGTGTCCAATCCTGGTACGGGCGAAGGGATTCGAACCCCCGACCTTTTGGTTCGTAGCCAAACACTCTATCCAACTGAGCTACGCCCGCACATCCCGGCCGCTCTTGTGACCGCTATTTATCATAGCACGTTCCTCTGGAAAATGCAAGCGTTTTTTTCAGGTTTTTTCGCCCTGCGCCGCCGGGAGCGGCCCCAAAGTGCCGGATGGAAAAATTGTGGGAAGGCTTTACTTTCACGCTTTAAGATGGTAAAATGTGAAGCTGTAGAGCGACGGACTTCGCCGCAACCATCGGGAAAAGGAGGATGCCCCATGTCCAAGGTAAGCGGAAAGCAGGAGAGCCTGGGCCTGTATAAGGCCATTTTGGAGCTGAAGGATTTGGATGAATGCCATCGTTTCTTTCAGGATCTGTGTACAGTGTCGGAGCTGCGGGCCATGGAGCAGCGGTATGACGTGGCCGTGCTGCTGCAGCAGGGCATGATTTACAACCATATCCTGGAAAAAACCGGAGCCAGCAGCGCCACCATCAGCCGGGTGAATCGGGCGCTGAACTACGGGGCCGGGGGCTATCAGGATGTTCTTTCCCGCATATTGGAGCAGGAACAGGAGGAGCCGGAGAAGCCATGAGCGCCTATGAAGGGCTTGCCCGGTACTATGACGCCCTGACCGGCGACGTGGACTATGACGCCTGGCTGAGCTGGTACCTGCACTGGTTTGAGAAAAGCCGGGTGCCGGTGCATCTGGTGCTGGACCTGTGCTGCGGCACCGGGACGCTGACCTGTATGCTGGCGCAGAAGGGCTACTCCACCATCGGGACGGATTTATCCGCCGATATGCTGTCCGAGGCCATGGAGAAGTCCTTCGACCTGGCGCTGGAGGAGCCGCCGCTGCTGCTGAACCAGTCCGCCAGCCAGCTGGATCTGTACGGCACCGTGGACACCTGCGTGTGCAGCCTGGACAGCCTGAACTATGTCACCGACGAGGGGGAACTGCGGGAGGCCTTCCGGCGGCTCCACACCTTCCTGGTGCCGGAGGGTTATTTTCTGTTCGACGTGCTGGCCCCTCAGTGGATGGAGGGGCTGGACGGCCAGATTTTTGTGGATGAGACGGAGGATGTCCTCTGCCTGTGGCGGGCATCCTTTGAAGGGGAAACGTTGACCTACGGCATGGACCTGTTTGAGCGGGACGGGAACGTCTGGCGCAGAGAGCAGGAGGAGCATCGGGAGCGAGCCTGGCAGCCCGCCGCTCTGGAGGCCATGCTGCGGGAGGCGGGCTTCGCCCGGGTGCAGGTGTTCGGCGGCATGGAGGAACGGCCGCCGGAGTCGTCGGACGGGCGGCTCTTCTTCGTCTGCACCAACGGCGACGGGGAACCATCATAACTGTCACGAATATCACTTTCAAAATAGGAGAACAACGCTATGCCAAGCTATCGCATTGACCGGATCAATGAGGACATCCGCAAGGAGCTGTCCCAGCTGATCCGCAATTTAAAGGACCCCCGGGTGCAGGGGATGATCTCCATCACCCGGACGGAGACCAGCAACGACCTGCGCTACTGCACCGTCTACGTCTCCCCTCTGGACAAGCGGGATGTGAAGGAGGTCATCAAGGGGCTGAAATCCGCCTCCGGCTTCCTGCGGCGGGAGCTGGGGCACAACATGAGCCTGCGGTACACGCCGGAGCTGACCTTCGTGGCGGACGACTCCATCGAGCGGGGCAGCCGCATCATCCAGATGATCAACGACATCTCTGCCCAGGACGCGGAGAAGGCCGCCCAGGCGGAAGAAGCCGGGGCGGTACCGGAGGAGTGACCCCGCCGGAGAAAGGAGCCGCCAACTATGACGGAACAGGAAGCCGCCCGCTGGCTGCTGGAGCGGGACAGCTTTTTGGTGCTGACCCACGTTCGCCCGGACGGGGACACGTTGGGCAGCGCCACCGCGCTGTGCCTGGCATTGCAGGCGTTGGGCAAGACGGCCTGGACGATGCCCAACCCGGAGGTGACGCCGGACTATCCGGACTATCTGGACTTCCAGTGGGCGCCGGAGGGCTACGCGCCGGAGCATATCGTCAGTGTGGACATTGCGGACGAGCAGCTCTTCCTGGCGGGCTATGAGCAGTTCGTGGGCAAAAGCGAGCTTTGCATCGACCACCACGGCTCCAACCGCCGCTATGCCCCCAACCTGTGCCTGGACGCCTCCGCCTCCGCCTGCGGGGAAATCATCTACCGCATTTGCCGACTGCTGGGGGTGATGAGCGAGCCCATCGCCCGGGCGCTGTATGTGGCCATTACCACGGACAACGGCTGCTTCGTCTACTCAAGCACCACCCCGGAGAGCCACCGCATCGCGGCGGAGCTGATGGAGCAGGGGGACTTCGCCCGCCGGGTGAATAAGCACTTCTTCCAGACCAGAGGCCGGAAGGAGCTGCAACTACAGGGTATGCTCATGTCCTCCATGGCCTTCCACCGGGCGGGACAGGTGGCCGTCTGCGGCCTGACCCTGGCGGACAAGGCCAGCGTGGGGGCTACGGACGCGGACTGCTCGGAGCTGGCCTCCTTCTGCGCCACCATCGAGGGGGTGCGGTGCGCCGTCTTTGTCCGGGAGCTGACCCCCGGGAACTTCAAGCTCAGCATCCGCGCCGATGAGACGTGGGTCAACGCCAGCGACGTCTGCGCCCGGTTGGGCGGCGGCGGGCACGCGGCGGCGGCGGGGGCCTCCATTCAGGCCGAGACACTGGAGGCGGCCATGGACGCCGCCTATGGCGCTGTGGAGCAAACGCTCCGAGGATAGACAGAGAAGTGAGGAGCCCCGTTATGCCAAGCGGAATCATAGTGATAGACAAACCGGCGGACTGGACCAGCATGGATGTGTGCGCCAGGCTCCGGCGGCTGCTGGGGGAGCGGCACATCGGCCACGCCGGTACCCTGGACCCCATGGCCACCGGGGTGCTGCCCGTCTTTGTGGGGCGGGCCACCCGTGCGGTGGAGTTCGCCGAGTCCGGAGAGAAGGAATACCTGGCCACCCTGCGGCTGGGGGTGACCACCGACACCCAGGACACCACGGGGGCGGTGCTGTCCACCGCCCCCGCAGTCTGCACCGGCGCAGACCTGGAGGGGGTGCTGCCCCAGTTCCGGGGGGAAATCCAGCAGATACCCCCCATGTACTCCGCCCTGAAGGTGAACGGCCAGAAGCTCTATCACCTGGCCCGAAAGGGGCGGACGGTGGAGCGGCAGCCCAGGGCCATCACGATTTACGCCCTGGATGTGCTGGGGCAGGTCGGCCCTGCGGAGTACGCCCTCCGCGTCCGCTGCTCCAAGGGCACCTACATCCGGACCCTGTGCCACGACATCGGCCAGACCCTGGGCTGCGGCGGGGTCATGGCCTCCCTCCGGCGTACCGAGGCGGCAGGCTTCACCCTGGCCCAGGCGGTGACGCTGGATGACGTGGCCCAGGCGGCGGAGGAAGGGCGGGCCGAGGCCCTGCTCCGTCCGGTGGACGACTTTTTCCGGGAGTTTCCCTCTGTTCAGGTGGAGGGACGGCGGGAAGCCTTCTGCCGCAACGGGAACCCCTTCCCCTTTGATGCGGCGGACGGGCGCTACCGGGTCTACGGCTCGGACGGCGCGTTCCTGATGCTGGGCCAGTGCCAAAACGGGGAGATGCGCACCGTCAAGAGCTTCTTTCCGGTGTAGTTTTTAGATGAGGTGAACCATTTGAACGAGAGACAACGGGTGATCGCCCTGGGCTTTTTTGACGGCGTACACCTGGGCCACGGGGCGCTGCTGCGGGCGGTGAAGGCCAAGTCAGAGGAGCTGGGACTGCCCGCCGCCGTAATGAGCTTCGACGCCCATCCGGGCGCCCTGGTCAGCGGACAGGCGGTGCCCATGATCAACACCACGGAGGACCGGGTGTGGCTGATGCAGCACTACTACCAGATCGACGAGGTGATTTTGGCCCACTTTGACGAGGCCATGATGCATATGCCCTGGCGCAGCTTCATCACGGACTACCTGATCGGCACCCTGGGGGCGGCCTATGTGGTCTGCGGCAGAGACTTCCGCTTCGGCGACCGGGGAGCCGGAGACGCCCAGCGGCTCCGGGACACCTGCGCAGCGCTGGGCGTGGGCTGCGAAATCGTGGACATGGTCTCGGTGGACGGGGTGCAGGTACACTCCACGGTGATTCGTCGGCTGCTGGCGGAGGGCCGCATGGAGGAGGCCAACCGCTGCCTGGGCCACCCCCACACCCTGATTCAGACGGTGAATCCGGGGAAGCACCTGGGCTCCCGGCTGGGCTTCCCCACGGTGAACCTGACCATTCCGCCGGAGGTGGCGGTGCCCGCCTACGGGGTCTACACCACCAAGGTCTATCTGGACGCGGACGATGACGCCACCGCCCAAATCGCCGTGACCAATGTGGGCGTCCGGCCCACGGTGGACCGCTCCGGCAAGGTCACGGTGGAGGGCTATATCCTGGACTTTCACGGCGACTTGTACGGGAAGCGGGTACGGATGGAGTTTTACAGCCACCTGAGAGGGGAGCGGCGCTTTGACAGCGTGGAGGCGCTGACCGCCGAGGTGCTGCGCAACGCGGAGCAGACCCGGCAGTATTTCGCGGCGGAACGCCGGGGATAAGGAGACAGACGTATGGCAGATGAAATTGTGAGGGTCATCACCTCTGACGGGGCCGTGATGGCCTCCGCCATCACCGGGCGGGAGATGGTGGAGCAGGCGCGGCAGATTCACAACACCACGCCGGTGGCCACGGCGGCCCTGGGGCGGGCGCTGATGGGCGCGTCCATGATGGGCAACCAGCTCAAGGGGGAGGACAACTCCGTCACCGTCCAGTTCAAGGGCGGCGGCCCCCTGGGGAACATCACCTGCGTGGCGGAGGCCAGCGGCGACGTGCGGGGCTATGTCCAGAATCCCAAGGTGATGCTGCCCCTGAACGACCTGCAAAAGCTGGACGTGGGCGGCGCAGTGGGCCGGGACGGCACCCTGACCGTCATCAAGGACCTGGGGATGCGGGAGCCCTATGTGGGCCAGGTGCCCCTGGTCAGCGGGGAGATCGCCGAGGACCTGACGGCCTACTTCGCCACCAGTGAGCAGTTCCCCACGGCCTGCGCCCTGGGGGTGCTGGTGGACACCGACCTGTCCGTGAAGGCGGCGGGGGGCTACCTGATTCAGCTCCTCCCCGGCGCGGACGACGCCGTCATTGACAAGGTGGAGCGGGGCGTCCGCAAAAGCGGCTATGTGACGGAGCAGTTCGCGGGCGGCGTCACCCCGCTGGCGCTGGTGCAGGAGATCCTGTCGGAGTTCGAGGTGGAGGTGCTGGAGACGATTCCGGTGGCCTACCGCTGCGATTGCAGCCGGGAGCGGGTGTCCCGCGCCCTCATCAGCCTGGGAAAGCAGGAGCTGGAGGACATCGTCCGGGAGCAGGGCGGCTGCACCCTGAGCTGCCAGTTCTGCGGGAAGGAGTACGCCTTTTCCGGCGCAGAGCTGCGGCAGCTGGCCGGTCAGCTCTAATTTGGCGCAGCGAAAGTTTCAAAAAAAGCAGTTGACAAACGGTGGAAGAATGGGTATAATAATCCATGCTGAGTGTAGGGCGCAAACGCGAACCTGACAACAACTGGCGAGGGAGCATAGCTCAGCTGGTTAGAGCACCTGCCTTACAAGCAGGGGGTCATAGGTTCGAGTCCTATTGTTCCCACCATTTGTCTCAGCTTTTTTCAATGGCCCGGTAGTTCAGTTGGTTAGAACGCCAGCCTGTCACGCTGGAGGTCGACAGTTCGAGCCTGTTCCGGGTCGCCATTTTCCATGCCGCCGGCATGGATATGCCTCTGTAGCTCAGTTGGTAGAGCAGGGGACTGAAAATCCCCGTGTCATTGGTTCGATTCCGATCGGAGGCACCATTTGCGGGAGTAGCTCATCTGGTAGAGCGCCACCTTGCCAAGGTGGAGGTAGCGAGTTCGAGCCTCGTCTTCCGCTCCAAAAGGAGTTATACCCTGTTGCAAACAGCGCGGCAGTGAAGTAGCAATCGCTACCTCCACCAAAATCCGCGAGTAGCGCGGATTTTTGCAATCAGAGGTGCCCGGTACCCGGGAAAGCCCCAGCTTTTCCGGGGCAGGGAAGCGAGTTCGAGCCTCGTCTTCCGCTCCATCGTCGGAGTGGACTCCATATCCCTCGCTTCCGGCTAAAGCCGAAAGCTCACTCATTCCATCACTCCTCCTCTCCGAAGCAAACCCGCTTCGTTGGGCTTTGCTTCGGTTGAGTATCGAGCACTCATTTGGGTTTTGGTGTCCGCTGGACTCGCTACCTCCACCAAAATCCGTGTGTAGCGCGGATTTTTGCAATCAGAGGTGCCCGGTACCCGGAAAAGCTCCAGCTTTTCCGGGGCAGGGAAGCGAGTTCGAGCCTCGTCTTCCGCTCCAACAACTACAGCGTCAGCTGTTTTTATATCCAGGGTTCGTCCCTGTCCTGTGGCACCATAGCCAAGAGGTAAGGCAGAGGTCTGCAAAACCTTTATCCCCAGTTCGATTCTGGGTGGTGCCTCCAATCAAGAACTATTCACACCGGTTTTGGCGTGAATAGTTCTTTTTCCTACCGGCGGCGCGCCCCTTTGCACGCCTGGCGGCAGGCTTCCAATTTCTGAGAAAAAGGCAAAAAAGTGCTTGACAACGCGCCATGGGGTGTGTATAATAGGCATAGTTTGTGGGGCGCGCCCCATGCTGATAGCGGGATTGTGTAAGGGTAGCACAGCAGACTCTGACTCTGTATGTGAGGGTTCGAATCCTTCTCCCGCTGCCAAAAATCCGGTTTGAATCAGGACGATTCAAACCGGATTTTTCTTATTTCTTAATGCACTGGCGCCGAACTCCTGACGTTACTCAGCGGACAGGAGGGCCTCCACGCGGTCCTTCCGCTCAAACAGGACGCAGCCGCCGGCGTGGTCCTCCATCAATACGTCCCCGGTCTGCAAAGCGGTGAACAGCTTGGAGTGCAGCGCTTCCCGGACCGACGTATCCCGAACGTTGATGTCGGAGTAGGGAGAGAAGGGACAGGGCTCCGCCCCGCCGTGGGAATTGATGTGGAAGAAGCCCCGCCCTGCGGCCAGGCAGCCGCCGGAGCTCTTTTCATCCCCGGGGAAGGAAACGAACAGCATCTCCGGGCAGCGTTCCCGCAGCTCGGCAAGGCTCCGGTCCAGGAATGCCCGGTCCGCGTCCTGAGGGGCCAGCTCGGCGCTGTCCTCCGTGACCGGCACAAACTCCACATAAATCACCACCTTGCAGCCCCGCTCCTGCAGCACGGAGAGGAACGCATCGGAGACGACCTCCTTCAGGTTGGACGTGGTGACCGTGACGGATGCGCCGAATATCAGGTGGTTTTCCTCCATCCGGTCCATTGCGCGAAGCAGGCCCTGGTAAATGCCGGTCCCGCGGCGCTCGTCAGTTTTCCGTTCATCGCCTTCAATGCTGAAGATTGGGATCAGATTTCTGGCCTTGTCAAACAGCTGGATGTACCGGTCGGTCATCAGGGTGCCGTTTGTGAAAACGGGGAACAGGATCTCCGGGATCTCCGCCGCCTTTTGCAGAATATCCCGACGCATCATAGGTTCTCCTCCGGCCAGAAGGATAAAGCCGACCCCCAGCTCTTTTGCCTCCCGAAAGATGGCGTCCCACTCTTCAGCGGTGAACTGGGCGTAGGCCGCCTCGTCCGAGCAGATGTGGTTCTCCCTGGCGTAGCAGCCCGCGCAGTGAAGATTGCAGCTGCTGGTGATGCTGGCAATCAGGAACGGCGGGATATGCTCCCCCTCTGCTTCCAGCGCGGCGCGCCGCTTGGACGACTCGCGGCTTGCCAGCGCGTAGCGCGCCATAAAGGCGCTCTCCCTGGGGTCCTTCAAGGTGGCCCGAACCGCGCCTTTGACGATGTTCTCCACACCGTTCGTCAGATATTCCTCCAGATTAAAGTCCTTTTCCGCCATAAGATGTCACTCCTTTCCCGTCAGCGCTTCCGCGAACTTCTTTGCGGCAGCCAAATCATCCTGATTGGGGCGTCCCCTGTGGAGCGCCGCAAACGACCCGCGGCAGTAGAAATTCCTGTCCTCCACCGGAATCCCCCTGTCCTGTAACCGCTTCTGCATCTGCGGGAACGCCCGCTCTGCAAGGGCAGATGTGGAGAACACCACGACTTTGCCGATTTTGCCCTTGTCCAGTGTCTCGATGTATTCCCGGACTTCTGCGCTGACGCCGCCCCAGTAAACGGAGGCACCCAGAAACAGCACATCCACCGTGCCGTCAATTGGCGCTGGAATCTGCGCCGCTGTGCAGCCTGCCGCCTCCGCGATGGCCTCCGCCAGCTTCTTCGTGTTTCCTGACCTTGAAAAGTAGCGTACCGCCACGTTTGGTTTTTCCATGACAATTCCTCCGGTCTTGCAAACTGTGAACCACAGTCTGCCTCACTCTGAAAAAATGTTTTACTCTTAATTTGCTACCTGCTATAATAGAATTATAGCCCCACATTGCGCTCCCGTCAACTACGCAGTTTTTACGGAGCAGGTAAGAAAAAGCGCATCAATCAGGGGGAAACGGTCTGAAACAGAATCAGGGAGCCTCCGAACAAATGCAGCTGTGACCGAGGGTCATTCCCTCGCGCCTGCTCATCTGTCCGGAGGCTCCCCGGAGTTCCTTTTTTGTGTGGGCGATACGCTTTCGATTATCCTGATTCGCGCCGCCCGCTCTGTCATTTTATGAACTGTTCCACATATTCCAGGGCACGCCGGTCATCCTCCTTGGAGAAGCCGTGCTGCCCCTGGGGAATCAGCTGCAGCGTGGCATTTTGGTATGCCTCCTGGGCCCGCTCGGCGTAGTGGTAATTGACGATTTTATCGTCGGTACCGTGGACGATCAGGACAGGCCCCGCGTATCCGCTGATCTCCTCAATCAGGTCGACCTTCAGGACGGAAGCGGCGTAGTCGCGCCCCAGCTTCATTGGGCCGCAGCGGAAGGTCTCCGGAATGTTGGCCGGGTCGAATTTGGCGAACATCATTTTCCCGGCCCTGGCGTCGTCCGGAATGCAGAGCGCGGGATAAAACAGAATCAGGCGCTTGACTTGCTCCTGTAAGTCAGCCGCCACCAGGCCGGACACCACCCCGCCCTGGCTGCATCCCATCAGCGTGACGGAGGCTGCATCCGTCTCCGGCAGGGATTTTGCGTATGTGACGACCGCTTTCAGGTCTTTTTCCTCTGTAAAGATGGTCATCTTTGTGGTGTCCCCGTCGCTTTTGCTCATCAGTCCGCCACCGTTGAAGTCAAAGCAGAACGCCGCGTAGCCGCGCTCTGCAAACCAGCTTGCGTACCCCTTTGTCGTCTGGTAGTTGGCCATAAAGCCGTGGCTGACAATGGCGATGGGGAGGTTCTCCCCCTGCGGGTGAAAGTAGAGGCCACGGATGGTCATGCCGTCCCGCTTACACGAAAATGTTTCCTTCCGAATGGTGTTCATATGCAGCAACTCCTTTTCCGTTAGTGTGCGGTGGCCTGAAAGCTGGCGTCCAGCAGGTCGCGTATTGTATCATCCGATACCGTGCCGTCCAGCAGGATGCTGACCCAGTGCGTCCGGTTCATGTGATAGGCGGGCAGAAAACCGGTAAACTGCCGCAGCAAATCACCTGCCAGCGGCTCGCATTTTACGTTCAGGATGTCCACCGCCCCTACCCCCGGCAGGCCCAGCTTCTCCCTGGGAACGTTCATCACAACACCGTACCATTTCCGGCTCTCCCGATGGCGCAGAACGGCGTAGGACGGATACCTTGCCCATAAATACTCCGGCGCTGTGTCGTGCTGCCGCTTCGCGTAGTCAAAAATGTCCTGTCTGTCCATTGCCGCCTCCCTGGGCGTGGCCCGCCGCGCTGTAGTCGTATCCTTATTATAACATAACAATGACGCCCCCGCAAGGGAGCGTCATTGAATGACATATGGTGGAGATGAGGGGAGTCGAACCCCTGTCCGAAAATGCCTCCTCTGGACCTTCTCCGGGCGCAGTCGCTTATTTACATTCCCTCACCGAATCGTGAACCGACACACTAGACGGCTTGGTAGCTTCATTTATGCATGGAGGCCGCAAAGCTTAAGCCCCGCACGTTCGCCACTAAAAAGGCATCACCCAGCCCGGTTCGTGGCCCTCCCGGGATCGGCGTCCGCGCACAGTGGGCGGAGGTCGCAGAGCCTAATCAGGCCGCGACAGCAACGTA
>JAJPXL010000109.1 GCA_021205455.1 Clostridiales bacterium | reverse complement strand
TCACAATGCCCATCCGCACCTGGCAGGCGGCGATGGCAAGCTGATGCTTTTCTTCACTGGTCATAAAATTGTCCTTTCTTCCATTCGATCTCTAGTTGTCGGCCTCTTCAGGCCAGCTCCGCGAACAGGCCCTTACACGCCGGGTAAATCTTCCGGAACTGCTGATACCGCGCCTCATAGCGGGCGGCCAGCGCCGGGTCAGGCTCCACCGTGTCCACGATGTGCACCAGCCTGGCGCAGACCTCCTCCACGCTGCCATATGCGCCGCAGGCCACCATGGCCAGCATCGCGCCGCCCATGCCGGGGCCCTGCTCCGTCTCCGGGATGTCCAGCCTGATGTTCAGCACGTTGGCGAAAATCTCCCTCCACAGGGGGCTCTTCGCGCCGCCGCCGCAGAGTTTGCTGCGCTCAATTTGGATGCCCAGCTGCTTCGCCACCTCCAGGCTGTCCCGAATGGCGAAGGCGACCCCTTCCAGCACCGCCTGGGTCAGGTCGGCCCGGCTGGTGTCCATCGTCATGCCGAGGAAGGTACCCCGGGCGTTGGTGTCGTTGATAGGGCTGCGCTCCCCCATGAGATAGGGCAGGAAAAAGACGTGGTTATTCCCCAGCCTGTCCCTGGTGATGGGGGCCTGCTCCCCGGCATAGTCCCCGGTCTGGAAGATGTCCTCCATCAGCCACTTGTTGCAGCTGGCGGCGGATAGCATACAGGCCATCAGGTGATAGTGGCCGTCGGCGTGGGCAAAGGAGTGGAGGCTGTTGCACGCGTCCACGCCGAACTCCCTGCTGGAGATGAACAGGGTGCCGGAAGTGCCCAGGGACAGATTGCACGCCCCGTCTCCCACGGTACCGGTGCCCACAGCGGCGGCGGCATTGTCCCCGGCTCCGGCGGCGATGACCACCGTCTCCGGCAGGCCCAGCTTCTGGGCCATCTCTGGCAGGAGGGTCCCCACCGGCTCGTAGGATTCAAAGATCTGGGCCATCTGGCCCTCATCCACGCCGCAGATGTCCAGCATCTCCCTGGACCAGCGCTTGTGCGCCACATCAAAGAGCAGCGTCCCGGAGGCGTCGGAGACGTCGGTACAGTGGATGCCGGAGAGCTTATAGTTGATATAGTCTTTGGGGAGCATGATTTTGCGGATTCTGGCGAAATTTTCCGGCTCGTTGGCCTTCAGCCACAGCAGCTTGGGGGCGGTGAAGCCCGCAAAGGCGATGTTGGCGGTGTATCGGCTGAGCCTGTCCCTGCCAACGACGTTGTTCAGATAGTCCACCTCCCTGGCGGTGCGGCCGTCGTTCCACAGAATGGCCGGGCGAATCACCTCATCCGCCTCGTCCAGCACCACCAGGCCGTGCATCTGGCCGCCGGCGCCGATGCCCGCCACCTGGCTCCTGTCAAAGCCCTCCAGCAGGGCGGGCACGCCGTCCATCACCGCATCCAGCCAGTCCTCCGGATTTTGCTGGCTCCAGCCGGGATGAGGAAACTCCAGCGGGTAGTCCCGGGAGACGATGTTCAAAATTTGGCCCGATTCGTCCATCAGCAGCAGCTTCACCGCCGAGGTGCCCAGGTCAATTCCAATGTAGAGCATAACAGCGCCCCTTTCCTAAACAGTTTGATGCTCGATTCCCGGAATCACCTGTTCGCAAAGTGATTCGTCATGCCCTTGCAGTTGGGGCAGCCTGATGGTTCTCTGCCAAAACAAAACGGAATTCGTCCCTTCCGATTATAACATCACTTGAGGCGGTTGTACAGAGGACTTTGAAAGAATGAGGCGGCATTTTCCGCTGTTGCTTCGAAAAAAATCGGGCAAACGAGGCCCGCTTTAAAGCCGCAGCACCCTGTTGCGGATGTGAAATTCCGACTTTCCAAAGATACGAAGGGCGTCAAATCCGGTTGAAAAACGGGATGGGCTATGATACACTGAACGGGGCTGCATCGGAATGCGCCCCACAGCGGGGTGCGGCCATGAAAAGGATTATCATCGTAAACAATAATATGAAGGTTGGCGGCGTGCAGAGGAGCCTGTACAACCTCCTTTGGGCCATAGACGGTTCCTATGATGTCACCCTGTACCTGTTCAGCAAGACCGGCGTCTATCTGGACGAGCTGCCGCCGGGCGTAAAAGTCGTCGCCTGCCCGTCCCTGTTCCGCTACCTGGGCGTCAGTCAGCAGGACTGCCAGCGTTGGCAGGACCGGCTGCTCCGAGGAGGCCTCGCCGCCCTCTGCAAGGGCTTTGGACGCCCCACCGCCCTTGGGCTGATGGGCCTCAGCCAGCGGAAGCTGGAAGGGCACTACGACTACGCCATCTCCTACCTGCAAAACGGCCGGATTCGTTCCTTTTACGGCGGCGTCAATGAGTTCGTCCTGAATTATATCAGCGCAGAGCAGAAAATCGCATACCTGCACTGTGACTACGCCGCCAGCGGCGCGGCCCATCGGTGGAACGACAGGCTGTACGCGCGGTTTGACCGCATCGCCGCCTGCTCCGACGGGTGCCGGAGCGCGTTTGTGCAGGCGCTCCCGGCGCTGGATGGCAAGTGCCTGACGGCGCGGAATTTCCACAGATACGACCTCATCCGGCAGCTGGCCGCCGCTTCCCCTCCCCCATACGAGGCGGGGCGGCTCCACCTGCTGGCCGTGGGCAGGCTCGCCCATGAGAAGGCCCTTGACCGGGCCATCCATGCGGCGGCCTGCGGCATTTCCGCAGGGCTTCCCCTGACGCTCCACATCGTCGGCGGCGGCAACCTGCGCGCAGACCTGCAGGCCCTGGCGGAGACGCTGCACATCGGAGCCTTCGTGCACTTCTACGGGGAGCAAAGCAACCCCTACCGGTTTATGGCAGGCGCGGACCTGCTGCTGGTGACCTCCTACCATGAGGCTGCGCCGATGGTGATCGAGGAGGCCCGCTGCGTCGGCCTGCCGGTCCTGTCCGTGGAGACCTCCTCCAGCGCGGAAATGATCACGCAAACCGGCTGCGGCTGGGTGTGTAGGAACGACCAGAGCGCCCTGAACCGTGCGCTGGTGTCCATTCTGTCCCAGCCACACCTCCTTCGGGAGAAAAAGCTGGCCCTGGCGGCAGAGCCCATGGACAATCAAGCCGCCTGGGCGCAGTTCCGGGCGCTCATCGGGGAATCCCCTGCGCGGGGCGGATGAGCGAGCCGCCCCCCTCACCCTCCTTCCATATAGTCCTGGAGCTGGTGCAGGGCCTTCTTCTCGATGCGGGAGACGTAACTCCTGGAAATCCCCAGCTGGGCCGCGATTTCCCGCTGGGTCAGGGGCTTCTGCCCGTCCAGGCCGTATCGGCGGGTGATGACCAGCCGCTCCCGCTCCCCCAGGCAGACCTGCACCGCCTCCCGCACACGGACGCAGCTCTCCCGGGTGTCCAGGTCCTCCAGCACGGTATCGTCCACCTTCAGCACATCCATCAGCGACAGGCCGCCGCCCTCCTCGTCCTGCTCCAGCACATCGTTCAAGGAGACCTCCCCCGCCTGCCGCCTGACCTTGCGCAGGTGCATCAAAATCTCGTTTTCAATGCACCGGGCGGCGTAGGTGGCCAGGCGGATCTGCTTCTCCGGTCGGTAGGTGTTCACCGCTTTGATCAGCCCGATGGTGCCGATGGACACCAGATCATCCGTGTCCCCCGTCTGATTGTAGTACTTCTTGACGATGTGGGCCACCAGCCGGAGATTGTGTTCAATGAGCTGATTCCTGGCCTCGCCGTCCCCCTGGGCGGCCAGCTGCACATAGCGCTGCTCCTCCTCCGGGCTGAGGGGCCTGGGAAAGGAATTCCCCATCCCCAGGCGCAGCGTGAACAGCGGCCCCTGCAGGAGCAGCAGCGTCAGTACCGACAGCATTCCTTCTGATTCCCCCTTCTCAGATTGCCTGCTTCCAGCCTATGAGGTTGGGGATTGTCTCTATGCTGTTTTCCGGTTTCACGTTGCCGCCGGGGTGCTGTTTGTTCTTTACAACTCTGACAGAAAACGATATAATACAGTCAGATGAGTGGAAAGGGGGCTTCCCCATGCTTCTGACAGAGTTTGACCCTGCCCGGCGGGCCATCGTCAACCCCACCGACCTTGTTCAGCCTGTGCCGGACCTTCCCAAGGTGGCGGTGTCCTGCTTTGCGCGAAGCACCTTCGCCCGGATGGTGGACACGCTGGAAGGGGTGCCCGTTGCCGCCAGCTCGGCAGCAAACATGGAAATTCCCATCTACCGCGCCGTCTATCGGGACACGCCGGTGACGCTGTTCCTGAGCGATGTGGGCGCGCCGGCCTGCGTGGGTCTGCTGGAGGACGTGTTCGTCATGGGTGTGGAGCAGCTGGTTCTGTTCGGCACCTGCGGGGTGCTGGACAGCGCCATTGGGGACTGCTCCATCATCATCCCCACCGCCGCCCTGCGGGATGAGGGCACCAGCTTCCACTACGCCCCGCCCTCGGATGAACTGCCCGTCAACCCCCGTTATCTGGATACCTTTCTGGACGTTCTGAACGCCCAGGGTGCAGCTGCACCCTGGGCAAGGTCTGGACCACCGACGCCGCCTATCGGGAGACCAGAGAGAAGATGGAGCGGCGGAAGGCCCAGGGCTGCGTCTGCGTGGATATGGAATGCTCCGCCGTGGCGGCTTTGGCGGCCTTTCGGCAGAAAGAGGTGTTCCAGTTCTTCTACGCGGCAGACAACCTGGCGGCGGAGCAGTGGGACAGCCGCAGCCTGGGCGATCAGGCCAGCCTGTCGGAAAAGGACAAGGTGGCCCAGCTGGCCCTGGAGCTGGCGGTGCAAATCGCGGCGGAGCGGGATTGACGCGGCGTAGCCGCCCTACGCCGCGATGCAGAAAAACAAGTGATTTCCGGTTGATTCTACATTCAGGAGGCACATAGTATGGCAAAACTCTATGGTTTCATTGGCTGCGGCAACATGGGCGGAGCCATCGCCGCCGCCGTGGCAAAGACGGCGGGCGGCTCCGCCCTGCTGCTGGCCAACCGCACCCCCGCCAAGGCGGAGCGGCTGGCCGCCGCCCTGGGGGCGGAAACGGGCAGCAACGAAGCCGTCGCAGAACGCTGCGACTGGATTTTCCTGGGGGTGAAACCCCAGATGATGGGCGATATGCTGTCCGAACTCGCGCCTATCCTGGCCCAGCGGGCCGCCCGGCAGGAGCGGTTCCTGCTGGTCACCATGGCGACGGGGCAGTCCATGGCCCGCATCCGCGCCATGGCCGGGGGCAGCTACCCCATCATCCGCATCATGCCCAACACCCCCGCCGCCATCGGCCAGGGCACCATCCCCTACTGTACCCTGGACGTGACGGAGGAGGAGGAAGCCTGTTTCCTGGCTGCGATGTCCGCCGCAGGCGTCTTGGACCCGCTGCCGGAGCAGCTCATCGACGCCGCCAGCAGCGTGGCCGGCTGCGGCCCCGCCTGGGTCTATCAGTTCATCGAGGCCCTGGCCGACGGCGGCGTGGCCTGCGGCCTGCCCCGGGACAAGGCCGTCCGCTACGCCGCCCAGACCGTAGCGGGCAGCGCCCGGCTGGTGCTGGAAAGCGGCCAGCACCCCGGCGCGTTGAAGGACGCGGTCTGCTCCCCGGCGGGCAGCACGATTCAGGGCGTCCGGGTGCTGGAGGAGCGGGGCTTCCGCGGGGCGGTCATGGACGCGGTCATCGCCGCCTATGACAAGACCACGAAGCTGTGATAGCTTCCCGACCTTTCGCACATACTGACGTTGCCCCAATTAGAAAGGAAGTCCTACTATGCCCTGTGCCAACTGCCCCAACGCTCTGCCGCCGCTGACAGAGCCGGAAAAGGCGCTGCTCTCCAGGCTGTCCACCTACGCCTACCTGCCGGTGTGCCGCTTTTTGGTGCGCAGCCCGGAGAACCGGGAGCTGTCCTTTGTCATGTCCGCGCCGGTCTACCTGGAGGCGGAGGACAGCGCCCCCGATGCCATCAGGACCTGGGGGGAGGCGCTGCTCCTGCTGGAAAAGCGGGGCTATATCACCCTGGATTACGGCGTCCCCATCGACGGGGCAGATTACGACCTGTACCGCCGCTCCCGCCGCTATCAGGACTTCGCCATCGGCTGCACCCTGCCCAGCGCGGAGCCGTACCTGGAGGAGGGCAGCGTCGGCCTGACCCTCCAGGGTCAGGAGCAGGCGGACGCGCTGGATTTGCTGTGAGACTGGTTTCGGGAAAAACGAGCCTGGCTGTTTGCCGGGCTCGTTCCTCTTTTTCCGCCGCGCTTAAATGAGCGCCACCAGCAGCGGGACGGTGAGGACGCTGACCAAGGTGGTCATAATAATGGAGGCGCTGCAGCTGGAGCAGTCGATGCCCTTTTCCGTCCCCAGAATCAGGGGCAGGTTGGCCACCGGCATGGCGATCTCCACCAGGCAGACGCCAATCACCGTGTCGGAGAAGGGCAGCAGCTTCAGCAGCGGGATGGCAATGAGGGGAATCGCCACCATCTTCACCAGTGTAAACAGGTACATTTTGGGGTTCAGGAACACCGCCTTCAAATCCGCGTTGGCCAGCGTGACCCCCACCGCAATCATGGCCAGGGGGCTGGCCGCGCTGCCCAGGTAGTCCACCACATTGCTGAGGAACTCCGGCACCTGGGGCTCCAGCAGCACGATGAACAGCGTCACTACCGCGCTGATGGTGCCCGGATTCAGCATCTTCTTCAGGGAGCCCTTTGACAGCCCCCCGTCCAGCAGGGCCACGCCGTAGGTGTAGAAGACGATGTTGAACACGAACACGAAGGCCAGCACATAGACCACGTTCTCCGCGCCGAACACCCCCCGAATCACCGGGATTCCCATGAACCCCACGTTAGAGAAGATGAACATCAGCTGGTACATCTCCTTCTGGCCGGGGCGCTTGTCGAACAGCGGCGCGGCAAAGTGCCCGATGAGAATCAGCGCCAGGTAGAGCGCCACCGCCAGCCCAAACAGCAGCAGCATGACCTGCTTGTCAATGCTCCCCACGCTGCTAATGGCGGAGGACACCATCATCATGGGGTTGAACACATAGTTGATGAGTCTGGAAATCTGCCCCATGCCGTGGTCGTCCACCATTTTGATGCGGGAAATCACCACGCCCACCAGAATCAGGATAGCCAGCGACAACATCTGGAAAAATACGGTACCTATCGTCATTGCACTCAATCGCCCCTGTCAACAGAATGAAACCGCCGGAGCTGGCAGGAAGCAGCCCGGCAGATACTATTACTATTATAGGAAAGGCCGGAGAAAAAGTAAAATGGGAATTTCCATGAGATTCCTCCCTTTTTTCTCTCATTTTCTATAAAAACAGCAAAAAAGGGGGGGCTTTGCCTTTGACGGCAAAGCCCCCTCCACGCCTTTCAGCAAAGGCGCAGGCGCTGTTTATTTGTCCTCGCTCTTCACCAGGGCGAAGGAGAACTCTGCGCTGACGCACAGCTTGCCCTCCACATAGCCCTTGGCCTCGCACCAGTAGAAGGGGCCCTTGTGCTTGGTGATGGTGCTCTGGCTCTCCAGCGTGTCGCCGGGGTGGACGGGGCTCTTGAAGCGGGCCTTGTCCAGGCTGGTGAACATGGGGGTCACGTTAGAGGTGGCCTGACCGGCCAGCAGGACGCAGGCGCCCTGGGCCATCATCTCGCACAGCACCACACCGGGCACCACTGGGTTCCCCGGAAAGTGGCCCTTCAGGAACCACTCCTCCCCGGAGACGTGGTACTTGGCGTGGGCGACGCCGTCCACCACCTCTGCCTCCTGAACCAGCAGCATATTGTCACGGTGAGGGATAATCTGCTTGATCTCTTCCTGATTCATGGAGGTTATTCCTCGTCTTTCTGCTGGCTGTCGTCCTCCAGCGTGATCTCGATCTCGATGGGCGCTTCGGGCGCTTCCGGCTCCTCCGGCTGCTGGGTGGGTTCAGCGGGGGCCTGAGACGCTTCGTTGCTGGCCAGATACTCGTCCCGCTTATCCTTCAGATACTGCAGGCCCTGCTTGCCCAGCTCCATGCCGATCTTGGCGGTGGTGACCACTGCATCGGTCACCTTATCGGCGGCCTCCTTGGCGCCGGCCTTGAGGCTCTCCGTGTCGATGGTGACCACCACGGTGTTGCCCTTCTCCTCCGGCTGGGTCTCGGCGGCAGGCTCTTCCTCCGCTTCGGCAGCGGCTTCCTCCTCCGCCTCAGCAGCTTCTTCCTCCGCTTCAGCGGCGTCCAGCTCGGCCTCGGCGGCATCCAGCTCCGCGTCCAGCTCGTCCAGCTCTGCGTCCACGGCGTCCAGATCCGCCTCGGCGGCCTGGGCGTCCTCCTCCGCCTTTCCGGCGGCGTTCACGTTGTCGGTGGCCTTCTTGACGGCAGCCCTGGCTGCCTTGGCGGCCTCCCTGGCGGCTGCCCGAGCCTCTTTGACCGCCGCCTTCGCCGCCTTCCGTGCAGCTTTGGTGGCCTTCTTCAGCTCCTTGTTGTCCTCATCGTCCTCGTCCCCATCGTCGTAGAACTCGACGGAGACGCCGCTGTAATCCGGCTCAAAGGGGTTCGCCTCCGCTTCCGGCGCACCCTTATGCTCCTTCCCGGGATGGCCGGCAAAGGCAAAGCCGGGGCCCTTCCCGTGGGGAGGGGGAGGCGGAGCCAGCTTCAGGCTGACAGAAGCGTTCTTCTCCGTGTAGGACAGCTCACATACGCCGTTCTCCTTCATAAAGGCAACGACTTGACGGATTTCTTCCAGGTTCATAATTGTGCTCCTTTCCGCAAAAGGCTGACGGCCTTTTTTACCATAGTTTGTTCACGCTGCTATTATCTCACAAAAAACAGAACGAACAGTGAACGAATTGTAGCATTTCCATGAAGAAAGCTTTAAGAATTGTAATTATTCCGCCTTGCGGAAGGCCACGCAGGCGTTGTGTCCGCCGAAGCCCAGGCTGGTGGACAGCACCAGCTCCAGCTCCGCCTCTCTGGCGGTGTTGGGCACCACGTCCAGGTCGCACTCCGGGTCGGGCACCTGATAGCCCACCGTGGGCGGGACAATGCCCGTTTCCAGCGCCTTCACGGAGAACACCGCCTCGGTGGCTCCGGCTGCGCCCAGCATATGGCCCACCGCGCCCTTGGTGGAGGACACCATCAGCTTTTTCGCGTCCTCACCGAAGGCCCGCTTGATGGCCAGGGTCTCGATTTTGTCGTTCATGGGGGTAGAGGTGCCGTGGGCGTTGATATACACTTTGGAGGCGTCCTGATACCCGCCGGCCTGCTCCAGGGCCTGGGCGATGGCGTCGCCGCCGCCCTCTCCCTCCGGGTCGGGGGCGGTGATGTGGTGGGCATCGCAGGTGACGCCGTAGCCGCAGATCTCGGCATAGATCTTCGCGCCCCGGGCCTTGGCGTGCTCATACTCCTCCAGCACCAGGCAGGACGCGCCCTCGCCCATGACAAAGCCGCTACGCTCCTTGTCAAAGGGGATGGAGGCCCGGTCAGGGTCTTCGGAGCAGCTCAGGGCCTGGCAGTTGATGAAGGCGGCCACCCCCAGGGGGACGATGGCGGCCTCGGTGCCGCCGGCAAAGGCGGCGTCAGAATAGCCGTCCTTAATGCTGCGGTAGGCCTCGCCGATGGCGTTGTTGGAGGAGGCGCAGGCGGTGGCGATGCTCAGGCAGGCACCCTTACATCCGTGCTTGATAGCCACGGTGCCGGCGGAGCCGTTGCCCATCATGTTGGTGATGGTGAAGGGGGATATGCGGCGGGGCCCCTTCTCCAGGAACTTCTGCTCCTCAGCGGCCATGGTGCTCAGGCCGCCGATGCCGGAGGAGAAGTAGCAGGCCAGGCGCTTGGGGTCGATGGTACCCTCAATGCCGGAATCCTTCCCGGCCTGATCCGCCGCAGCCACCGCGTACTGGATGGCCAGGTCGTACCGGCGCACCTCCTGCCGGTCCATATAGAGGGTGGGGTCAAAGTCCTTGACCTCGGCGGCTACCGTGGCCCGGAACCCGGTGAGGTCAAACTTGGTGATGGTGTTAATGCCATGCTTCCCGGCAATCACGTTCTCCCATGCGGTGGCAACCTCGTTGCCCAGGGCGTTTACCGTGCCAAGACCGGTTACGACGACTCTTCTCATAGCTGTGTACATCCTTTCGGGTCATTTCGTGAAGCGCATTCGCTACAGTTTATCAGTACATCCGCGGGGAGCGCCGAGAAAACAGAATATGGGGCGCACCAGGTCCCCCGCAAACTGACTGTTACTACTATAACATACCGCCCCAAAATTGGCAATCTTTTTTTCTTTCTCTTTCCGAAAAACAAGACGAAAACTGCGGCGCACACAGGGCGCGCCGCAGTTTTTGACAGGAAATCCGGAACGACTGCCGGGGCATCACATGGCGATGCCGCCATCCACCCGGATGACCTCGCCGGTGATATACTTGGCCTTGTCCGAGGCCAGGAAGGCGGCGCACTCCGCGATGTCCTCCGCCTTGCCCATGTGGCCCATGGGGACGGTAGCGATCAGCGCATCCAGGGCCTTCTGGTCCATATTGGCCGTCATGGGCGTCTCGATGGCGCCGGGGGCGATGGCGTTGCAGTTGATGCCCCGGGTGGCCAGCTCCCGGGCCACCGTCTTGGTCAGGGCGATGACGCCGCCCTTGGCGGCGGTGTAGTTGGCCTGGGCCGCGTTGCCCATCAGGCCGGAGACGGAGGAGATGTTGATGATCTTCCCCGCCTTCTTCTTCATAAAGTTGCGGTAGCAGGCGTGGATGGTGTTGAACATACTCTTCAGGTTGATGTTCAGCACCATGTCCCAGTCCTTCTCGGTCATGGCGAGGAGCACCTTGTCCCGGGTGATGCCGGCGTTGTTCACCAGGATGTCAACGCCGCCCATCTCCTTGATGACCTCCTTCACGGCGGCGTCCACCCCTGCGAAGTCGGACACGTCGCAGCGCTTAAAGGACGCCTTGACGCCGTGGGCCTGGGCGATCTGCTGGGCGGCGGCGACGCCGTCCTCCTCTGCGCACAGGTCAAAAATCACCACATCCGCGCCGTCCCGGGCCAGGGTGTCGGCAATGGCATAGCCAATGCCTCTGGCCGCGCCGGTGACCAGCGCCACTTTTCCGCTTAATTCAGCCATATTGTAAACCTCCGTTCGTTTTGTGTCAGCCCCGAATGGCGGCGACCGCCGCATTCAGCGTGGCGACATTTTCCACATTCAGCGCCAGCACATCGGGCGCGATCCGCTTGATCAGGCCGGTCAGGGTGCTGCCGGGGCCGACCTCCACAAAGGTGTCCGCCCCTGCGGCCACCATGTTCTCCACGATCTGCTGCCAGCGGACGGGGTTCTCCACCTGCCTGGTCAGCAGCTCCTTGTACTTCCCCTCCTCATAGGGCTGGGCGGTGACGTTGGAGTACAGGGGGTAGTCGGGCGTGCCGATCTCCAGCGGCGCCAGCACGTCCACCATTCCAACGGTGGCGGAATGCATAAAGGGGGAGTGGAAGGCCCCCGCCACCTTCAGCGGGATGGCCCGGCCCCCGGCCTCCTTCACGATGGCCCGGAAGGCGGGCATGGAGGCGGACAGGCCGGCGCAGGCCGTCTGGCCCTCGGAGTTATAGTTGACGGGATAGACCTGGTCGCACTGGGCGGCCAGCTCCTCCACCTTCCGGGGGGACAGCTTGACCACGGCAACCATACCCGTCTCCGCCTCATCGGAGGCGGCCTGCATCAGCTTGCCCCGGGCGCACACCACCCGGAAGGCGTCCTCCACGCTGACCGCGCCGGAGAAGCCCAGAGCCGAAATTTCGCCCACGGAAAAGCCCGCCAGCATATCCGGCTCGATGCCTGCCTCCCGCAGTGCAGCGGCGGCAGCCACCTCCACGGCAAACATATCCGGCTGGGTGTTGCTGGTGACGGTCAGCTCCTCCTTGGTGCCGGAGAAGCACTGCTCACTGGTGCCGGGGCGGATGCTGTCCGCCAGGTCAAAGACGGCCTTGGCGGCAGGGCTGTACTCCGCCAGCTCCCGGCCCATGCCGGGGTACTGAGCGCCCTGGCCGGAAAAAACAAACGCGATTTTACCCATAAAAGCTCCATTCTAGCCGCTTGCCTTCTATCTGAAAAGAAGTGAGGAGCTCCAAAGCGGCTGAATGGAGTCTTCCCCCTTCTTCGGCTGCCCGCAGCGGGCCAGGCGGCACACTGGGCGGGCCGCATTACATCCGTGACTTTGCGCAAATATACCGAAGGCACCGGCGGTTTGCCCCGCCGATGCCCGCAGCACTGTGTACTTTCAGCCACAATCAGCCGATTTTCTTCTCAACAAAGGCGACCAGCTCACCAATGGTGCCGATCTTCTCGTCCAGCTCCAGCTCGACGTTCAGCTCTTCCTCCAGCTCCATCACCAGCTCGGCGGTGGCCAGGGAGTCGATGCCCAGGTCCTCAAAGCTGGTCTCAGCAGTGAACTCAGAAGCGTCACGGCCACTGTACTCTGCCAAAACGTCACAAACCTTTTCATAGATGTCCATTCTCAATTCGCCTCCATTTATACTAGAATAAAATGCTCAGGATGTTGCATCCGCAAAGACAGCACAGCGCCGCCTGCAAATCGCTCCACAGGGCACACCATAACTATCGGATTCATCATACCGAAGTTTCAGGGGTTTGTCAAGCCTCTCCTGCACGGTTTTTCAAAAATATGTAAGGATTTCCCACCCCGCCATCGGCAAATCAAACAAGGCCGATTTTTCCCATTCCCATCTTTTTGGGAAAAACGCGGGCCTTGACATCATGCGCCGCTCTGCTATAATAAGCGTATCACAAAATTACATAGCCTTATCAAGAGTGGTGGAGAGAACGGCTCGATGAAACCCGACAACCTGCGCGAGCGCGCAAGGTGCCAAATCCGGCGGTACTGTATCGAAAGATGGGGATAGACCACAGCTGCACGTTCCGTCGCCGGAACGTGTTTTTTCGTCTTTTTCCCGCAACGGAACAAAGAAAGGAACCGAAAGCAATGACAAACCGCATTTTTACCTCTGAATCCGTCACGGAAGGCCATCCTGACAAACTGTGCGACCAGGTCTCCGACGCCGTGCTGGACGCGGTGCTGGCTCAGGATCCCATGGGCCGTGTGGCCTGCGAGACGGTGACTAACACCGGCTTTGTGCTGGTCACCGGCGAGCTGTCCACCTCCGCCCAGGTGGACATCCCCGCCGTGGTGAAGCGTACCGTGAACCGCATCGGCTACAACAAACCGGAGTACGGTTTTGACGTGAATGCCATCGCCATCATGACCTCCCTGGAGCAGCAGTCCGCCGACATCGCCATGGGGGTGAACAGTTCCTCCGAGCGCAGGCAGGGCGCGGAGGATGAGGCCGACCTGATCGGCGCAGGCGACCAGGGCATGATGTTCGGCTATGCCTGCCGGGAGACGAAGGAGCTGATGCCCGCCCCCATCGCCCTGGCCCACAACCTGACCCGCGCCCTGGCGGAGAACCGCAAAAACGGCGCCCTCCCCTGGCTGCGTCCGGACGGCAAGAGCCAGGTCACCGTGGCCTATGACGCGGAAGGGAACCCGGAGTGGTGCCCCGCTGTGGTGGTCTCCACCCAACACGACCCGGACATCTCCCACAAGGAGCTGACCGAGGCCATCGTGGAGGAGGTCATCCGCCCCAACCTGCCCAGGCACTTCCTGCGGCCGGAGACGAAGCTCTATGTAAACCCCACCGGCCGCTTCGTGGTGGGCGGCCCTGTGGGGGACGCCGGCCTGACCGGCCGGAAAATCATCGTGGACACCTACGGCGGGGCCGCCGCCCACGGCGGAGGGGCCTTCTCCGGCAAGGACCCCACCAAGGTGGACCGCAGCGCCGCCTACATGGCCCGCTATGTGGCAAAGAATCTGGTGGCCTCCGGCCTGTGCGACAAGTGCCAGCTCCAGCTGGCCTACGCCATCGGCGTGGCCCACCCCGTCTCCGTCCTGGTGGACAGCATGGGCACCGGCATCGTCAGCGACGAAAAGCTGGCCGACCTGGTGAACCGGGTCTTTGACCTGCGCCCCGCCTCCATCATCCGGACGCTGGACCTCCGACGCCCCATCTACGAGCAGACCGCCGCCTACGGCCATTTTGGCCGCCCGGAGCTGGACCTGCCCTGGGAGCGGCTGGACAGGGCGGAGGAGCTGCAAGCCTGCCTGTAACCGGCAACGCCCTCCCGAAAGGAATCCTTTCAGGAGGGCGTTTTTTTGCTTTGTGCGGTGATGTGCCATCTCTGCTCACTGTCCCTGCGGCTCCTCCGCTTCCCCTCCTCGGGGGGCATCATAGGTATCCAGAAAGCTGTGGACGCCGTCAGCGTCCTTATAGGCCAGGACAGTGCTCAGGTTCACGTTCTCCAGGGCGTGAAAGATGTTGTACTCCACCTGGGGATTCTTCTCCTTCAGGGCGCGAATCAGCTCCTTCGTCTCCAGCCGCTTGGAGGCGCTGTCCCCGGTGCCCCGGACGCTGCACGTCTCGGTGAACTTGCAGGCGCACTGGAGGAAGTGGAGGTCGTTGTAGTCCCGCCAGCGCTTGATGTCCTCCTCCCGAATCAGGTACATGGGGCGGATCAGCTCCATCCCCGGGTGGTTGGTGCTGTGGAGCTTGGGCATCATGGTCTGCACCTGGCCGCCGAACAGCATCCCCATCAGGTTCGTCTCGATCACGTCGTCAAAATGGTGGCCCAAGGCGATTTTGTTGCAGCCCATCCGCTGCGCCTCCTTATAGAGGTAGCCCCGGCGCATCCGGGCGCACAGGTAGCAGGGGGACTTCTCCACATGGTACACGGAGTCGAAGATGTCCGTCTCAAACACATGGATGGGCACCGACAGCATCCGGGCGTTCCGCTCGATGATCTCCCGGTTGGCGGGGCTGTAGCCCGGGTCCATGACCAGGTACTCCACCTCAAAGGGGAACTTGTTGTGGAGCTTCAGCTCCTGGAACAGCTTGGCCATCAGCATGGAGTCCTTGCCGCCGGAGATGCACACCGCGATTTTGTCCCCCGGCTGCACCAGCTCATAGGTCTGGATGGCCTTGGCGAACTTGCTCCACAGCTGGCGGTGGAACTTTTTGCGGATGCTCTTCTCCACCTCCGCCGCCCGGTTCTCCTCCTGGGTCAGCTTCTGCCGGAGCCAGCCGTAGTAGCCCTCCGGCAGGTCGCAGACGGGGTAGCCCGCCTCCCGCAGCTCCTGGGCCAGCTGACCGCTGAGCGCCCCGCTTTTGCAGCACAGCAGCGGCGTCTTCCCCTGGGGCAGGAGGCCGGGGTCTGCCCGAAGCTCCTCCAGAGGCAGATTCACCGCCCCCGGCATATGACCGTAAGCAAAGGCCAGCTTATCCCGGATGTCAACGATTTGATACTCCTCCGGGCTGGCCTGCCAGTCTTTCAATGTCACCGTCCAAGTCTCCATAGCGATACCCTCCAAAGCTGGTGTTCATTATATCAGCCGGAAATCTTTGTGTCAACGCTCGCTGCCCGCCGCCCACGGAAATCAAGTTTTCGGTCAAATATACTAGGGATTACGCTCCTTAGACAGGGATTCTATAAGGAACTAAGGCATTTGCCCTTGCCAGGGCGGGGCCTACTTTTCTCGCTCCGCCGAGAAAAGTAGCAAAAGAGGGCGGCTTAGGGAGGGGCTTCGGGG
>JAJPXL010000103.1 GCA_021205455.1 Clostridiales bacterium | reverse complement strand
GCCGAAAACCGCAGCCAGCTATGCTGGCAAGGCTCACTGACCGAGGAGGATATGCAAAAAGTTATAACGCGGTAGTCAGGCCATGCCCTGGCAAGGGCAAACACGGCATTTCCTTCAAAGAACCACATCCAAGGAGAACCACCCCGCCGGTCAGGCAACCACCTGTTTCCTTTATCTACCCTTGTCTAAGGAGGAAACGGCAGCCGGGCGCACACTGTGCGCCCCTGCCGCCGCGCTCCATCGCACCGGCGCTCCCCTCCGAAGGGCTCATTCCTTATGAACGTATTTCAGCAGCGGCACCGTGACGGCGGTGGAGATCACACAGCCCACCACGGCCTCCAGCAGCCCCTGCGCGCCCACCAGCGCCACCACGAAGGAGAAGGGGTTCGTCACCCCCAGGCTGACCACCAGGTTCTGGACGTACTCGCAGTTGTAGAACAGCAGCACCAGCGCGCTCATGTAGAAGAGGGTGTTCAGCAGCGGCGTGGCGATGCCGCCGATGGCGCAGCAAAGCCTGGTCCTGCCCTTCAGCAGCTTCTTCGCCGCCAGGTAGACCAGCCCCGCGCACAGACCGCACAGCAGACGGGCCACCACGGCCAGGAGAAAGCTCCGCCACGGGCTGACGGCGAAAAGGGCGGTGCCCATGATGCTTTTGCCCTGCATCATGTTGAAGAAGCTGGTCAGGCCGAACACCACCCCCAACAGCGCCCCGGCGGAGGGGCCTAAGAGCATGGCACCGATAGCCACCGGAATGGTGAGGAAGCTCAGCGAGAGGGGGCCGACCACCAGGTAGCCCAGGGGCGTGTAGGCCATGACCAAAATCAGGGCCATCAGCAGCGCCAGCTCGCACAGCCTGCGGACGTTGGTACGTTTGGGGGACGGGTTTTGGGTGTTTGCGTTTTCCATATGAAATTACCTCCTGCTGCCGTTTTCCCGCTTGGGAAATACAGCACAGTTTTATTTGCCCGACCCCGAAGTTGCCTTCCCTGCCATCTTCCTTCCGGAAGTATCGCGGGAGCCGTCAGGGCGGGTCGGTTCATTATAGAACAGATCGCTCCGTTTTGCAACTGTTTTTTAGCGGAGGAGGTCGCAGGCCGCCTTCAGCCCATAGGCCCCCTGCGCGGTCAGCACGGCACGGTTCACCGCCTTGCCCGTCACATAGGCCGCCAGGGTGCCCACCACATCCAGCGCCGCCGGTTCCTGTCCCACGGAGACGGCGTAAAGGCTGTCCCCGTCGGCGGTGGTGTTCACCGGGCGGATGGTGCGGGCGTAGCCGTTGGAGGCCATGGCCGCCAGTTTGTTCATCTCCGCCTTGGAGAAGCCGCCGTTGGTGACTATGCATCCGATGGTGGTGTTGCCCACAAAGGCGTTCTCCACCGGCCGCTCGATGGAGGCGTAACAGGTCTGCTCTGTGGAGCGGAGGCTGGCCCCGTCCTCCCCCAGCAGCCCCGCCAGGGGCGCGCCGGTGTCGATGTCGTACACGTCCCCCAGGGCGTTGACGGCCACCACCGCCCCCACCTGGATCTTGCCCACCTGGCCGGCGTAAACGCCCCCGCCGCTCTTCATGGCATAGGGCGCGCCCAGCAGCTTGCCCACGGTGCAGCCGGTGCCGACCCCCACGTTGCCCTCCCGGAGGACATTTCGCTCCGCGTCCTGGCAGGCGGCGTAGGCCATGGCCTGGTCCGGGCGGACGCAGAAGTCCCCCACCGCCAGGTCAAAGACGCAGCTCTCGCAGACCAGGGGCACCTTCGTCACCCCTACGTCAAAACCAACGCCCCGCTCCTCCAGGTAGCGGAGGACGCCCCCAGCCGCGTCCAGGCCGAAGGCGCTGCCGCCGGACAGCAGCACCCCGTTCAGCCCCTGGGAGGCCATCCGGGGGTCGGTCAGCGGCGTCTCCCGGGAGGCGGGGCCGCCGCCCCGGATGTCGCACCCCGCCGGGCACAGGCCGGGGAAGAGAAGCACAGTGCAGCCGGTGGCCGCCCGTTCGTCCTGGGCGTGGCCCACCTTTACGCCGCAAATGTCCAATATGCTGATTTCGTTCATGGGAATCCCTCCATGTGATTCGTTTGATTTACCCTATTATACCGGATTTCCGGCGTCGGCGCAACGGGTTTTGCGGGGTGCTGCGCCACACCCTCCCCGGCGTTATCAACGGATTCTCTCATGCCCCGTTGCAAAGCCGCCCGGAATCTGGTATACTGATGCCAACGATAACCGCATCCGCAAAAAGAGGGAACCCTTATGCTGAAAGACAAAACGATATTATTAGGCGTCACCGGCGGCATCGCCTGCTACAAGAGCGCCATGCTGGCCTCCGCCCTGGTGAAGCAACACGCCAACGTGCAGGTGGTGATGACGAAGCACGCCACCGAGTTCATCACCCCCCTGACCTTTGAGCAGCTGACAGGCCATCGGGTGGCAGTGGATACCTTTGACCGCAGCTTCTCCTACCAGGTGGGGCACATCTCCCTGGCGAATCAGGCCGACCTGGTGCTGATTGCCCCGGCCACCGCCAACGTGCTGGCGAAGCTTGCAGGCGGCCTGGCGGATGATATGCTGACCACCACCGTGCTGGCCTGCCGCTGCCCCAAGATCGCCGCCCCGTCCATGAACACCGGAATGTACGAAAATCCGGTCACGCAGGACAACCTGGACAGGCTCCGCCATTACGGCTGGGAGATCGTGGAGCCGGCCAGCGGCCACCTGGCCTGCGGCGCCGAGGGCAAGGGCCGGATGCCGGAGCCGGAGGAGCTGCTCCAGGTCTGCCTCCACGCCCTGTCCCACGAGAAGGACATGGTGGGGAAGCGGGTGCTGGTGACAGCCGGCCCCACCCAGGAGGATATCGACCCCGTCCGCTACCTGACCAACCGCTCCTCCGGCAAGATGGGCTACGCCATCGCGAAGGCCGCCTCCGCCCGTGGGGCGGAGGTGACGCTGGTCTCCGGCCCGGTGAGCCTGCCGAAGCCGCCCTATGTGGAGGTGGTACCCGTTCGCTCCGCAGCAGAGATGTTCGACGCCGTCACCGGCCGCAGCGGGGAGATGGATATCATCATCAAGGCCGCCGCCGTGGCCGATTACCGCCCCGCCTCCGTGGCGGAGGACAAGGTGAAGAAGGGGGACGGCGACCTCTCCATCCCCCTGACCCGCACCCGGGACATTTTGCAGCACCTGGGCGACCACAAGCGCCCTGGCCAGTTCCTGTGCGGCTTCTCCATGGAGACCCGCGACATGGTGGCCAGCAGCCGGAAGAAGCTGGAGAAGAAGCACCTGGACCTGATCGCCGCCAACAACGTGAAGGTGGCGGGGGCGGGCTTCGCCGGGGACACCAATATTTTGACCCTGATTTCGCCTGACGGCATGGAGGAGCTGCCCCTTATGACCAAGGAGGAGGCCGCCCACGCCCTGCTGGACGCCATCCTGAAGCGGATGACGTGAGCCGCCTGCTCCGTTTTGCGCTTTGGATTCAACGATATATCCTTATAGAAACCGCCTCTGACCAAGGGATTGGTCAGGGGCGGTTTCTTGTCCCCCCTCTGTGGCGCAAAACAGGAAATGATGGCCTATTCTGTCGCATTTTACCGGAACTTTACAGGAGATTGGTTTCAAATCTTACATGAGGACGGTACAATGAAACTGTACAGCTTTCTGCTGTCATCATTACGAACAGCAATCAGTTACAAAAAAAGAAAGGTAGAGTACTTCATGCGGAAAAGGAAACGAATCCTCCTGCTGCTTCTGGCCGTGGCACTGACGCTGAGTGGCTGCGGGGCGGCGGGGCAAAGTCTGACAGCGGTGGACGGGCTGGATGCCCTGGGCGCGGTTCAGGTGGTGTCCAGAGAGGAGGGCTCTGGCACCCGGAGCGCCTTTGCGGAGCTGGTGGGCTTTGACGAGAGCGCGGACGGCGAAAGCGCCGACGCCACCACAGAGGACGCGCTGGTGGTCGCGGATGCGGAAGCGGTGATCGCCGCAGTGGAGGCGGACCCGTCGGCGGTGGGCTACGTCTCCATGGGCGCGCTGGACGAGCTGGACGGGGCGAAGGCGCTGGCGGTGGACGGCGTGGACGCCACCCTGGACAACGTGAAGAACGGCAGCTATCCCCTGAGCAGGCCCTTCTGCCTGGCCTGGAGCGGCAGCCTCAGCGAGCTGGAGCAGGATTTCCTGACCTACGTTTTGGGGAAGGGGCAGGCCATCGTGAGCCAGTCCTATGTGGCAGTGGCGGACAGCACCACCTTCCTCTCCGGGAAGCAGTCCGGCACCATCACCATCCACGGCTCCACCTCCGCCGCCCCGCTGCTGGAGGAGCTGGCGGAGGAGTACATGACGCTGAACCCCAATGCGGTGGTGGAGGTGACGGCCTCCGACTCCACCACCGGCCTAAACGACGCCATGCAGGGCAAATGCGACTTTGGCGCGGCCTCCCGTGAACTGAAGGACTATGAGGAGGAGCTTCTGGACAGTCAGGTCATCGCCAGGGACGGCATCGCCGTCATCGTCAACGGGGAGAACCCGCTGGACGCCGTCACCCTGGAGGAGCTGTGTGGCCTCTTCACCGGAACCATCGCAGACTGGAATAGCATCAATACAGAAAGGGAAGACTAAGATGAACGACACGTTGGAAATTATCTTTGGCCTGTTCGGTGGCCTGGCCATCTTCATTTACGGCATGAACCTGATGAGCGAGTGCCTCCAAAAGGCGGCAGGGGAACGGATGAAGCAGATTCTGGGCCTGCTGACCAGGAATCGGGTCATGGGTGTGCTGGCCGGCGCGCTGGTGACGGCGGTGCTGCAAAGCAGCAGCGCCACCACCGTCATGGCCATCGGCTTCGTCAGCGCGGGGCTGATGACGCTGCCCCAGGCCATCTCCATCATCTTCGGGGCCAACATCGGCACCACCATCACCGCTCAAATCATCGCCTTTAAGATTTCGGATTACATCTATGTGTTCGTATTCGTGGGCTTTATCGTGTCCTTCCTCAGCAAGAACGAGAAGGTGAAGAACATTGGCCGGACGGTGTTCGCCTTCGGCCTGCTGTTCCTGGGCATCGAGACCATGGGCAACGTGATGAAGCCCCTGGCCTCCAGCCCGGTGTTCACCAACATGATTGCCCAGGTGGCGGATATTCCGGTGCTGGGCGTAGCTGTGGGCACCCTGATGACCCTGGTGGTGCAGAGCAGCAGCGCCACCATCGCCGTGCTGCAAAACTTCGCCTCCCAGGCGGGCGCGGACGGCGTGACCAGCATCCTGGGCTTGGCTGGGGCCATCCCCATCCTGCTGGGCGACAACATCGGCACCACCATCACCGCCCTGCTGGCCTGCGTGGGTCAGTCCCGGGACGCGAAGCGGACGGCGGTGGCCCACAGTATTTTCAACATCTCCGGCGCGGTGCTGTTCATCTGGTTTGTGAAGCCCTATGCGGCGTTTATCCAGTACATCTCGCCCAAGGGGGCGGAGGTGGATGTCATCTCCCGCCAAATCGCCAACGCCCATACCATTTTCAACCTGACCATGACAATCATCTGGATCTTCCTGCTGGGCGTGATGGTGAAGATCGTCACAAGGCTCATCCCCGACGGCAAGGAGGGGCTGGCAGACCTGTCCAAGCCCTGCTATCTGGACAAAAATATCCTGACCCAGCCTGCGGCGGCCCTCCGCCTGGTGGCGCAGGAGGTGCTCCATTGCAGCGAGATGGTGAAAACCATGCTGCTGGACGTGAAGGAGGCTGTGGGAAGCGGCAGCACCGACCTCCTGCAGGAGATCAGGACCTACGGCGAGGCGCTGAATTCCCTCCACGTGGAGATTCACGAGTATCTGGCCGAGCTGTTCTCCGCCGGCGTGCTGACGGAGCAGCAGGCGTCCCAGACGGCGCAGCTGCTGTACGTCCTCAGCGACGTGGAGCGGATGGGCGGCCTGTCCGTGGAGCTGGGGGATGCCCTCCAGGAGCGAAAGGATAAAAAGTACAAATACTCCCAGGAGGCCATGGGCGACCTGGAGAAGAGCCTGACCTATATCGAGTCCATGTACGCAGACGCCATGACGGCGCTGGCCAGCGGCTCCCTGGAGCCGCTGCAGCGGAGCCTGGAGCAGAAGGAGGCGGTGCTGGATCTGGATATCGAGATGCGGAAGCAGCATATGCAGCGGGTGAACAAGGGCACCTGCAAGAAGAATCTGTCCGTGCCCTTTATGCAGATCCTGCACTGCATTGACCGCATGGGCAACAGCTGCGTGAACCTGGCTGAGGTGGCCTCCAACGAGATGAGCTTCACCTACTTCATTGGGACGGAGAGCAAAGTCGGGGCGGAGAGCAAATGATTTACCAGCTTGGCAGTCAGCTTCAGGAGACGACCCTGGAGGAGGTCCTCCAGGGGGAGGGCTCCGCCGTGTTCCTCACCAGTGAGCGGGAGTGCCAGGGGCTGCTGGAGGCGCTGGACATCCACGCGGAGCTGGACATCTCCCTGTCCGAAATCTGCTTCTGCAAGGTGGAGAGCCAGCAGGAGTGCCTGTACGGCACCTTCGCCATCCCAAGGCTGCTGGACATCCTGGGCAGCCGGTACCAGATGGCCTGTATCATCACCCGGCGGTTTGTGGTGCTGATCGACAACAGCGGCTTTGCTGAGCGCCTCATCAACCGGATTCGGGCGAAAAAGGTGCATCAGGGGGAGACCAGGGAGCGGTTCCTGTACAACTTCATTGCGGAGTTCATCTCCAGGGACGCGGAGATTCTGGAGTCCTACGAGCGCGCCCTGATGGAGATGGAGGACGAGACGGCGAAGGGCGTCTCTGACCACTTCCAGAGCCGCCTCCAGCCCGTCCGGAAGCAGCTGCTGACCCTCCGGAGCTATTATGACCAGCTGGCGGACATGGCCCGGGAGCTGGAGGAGAACGAGGACCGGTACTTTGCCCGCAAGCAGCTGAAATACTTCGGCACCGCCGCTGACCGGGCGGAGCGCCTGAAAAACCGCACCAGCTACCTGCTGGAGTACGCCCAGCAGGTGCGGGACGCCTACCAGGCCCTGGTGGACGCCAGGCAGAACGACAACATGAAGTTCCTGACCATCATCTCCACCATCTTTTTCCCGCTGACCCTGATTACCGGGTGGTACGGGATGAACTTTGAGAATATGCCGGAGCTGGAAACCGGGTATCCGGTCATCATTCTGGTCAGCGTCGTCGTAGTGGTGACCTGCCTGCTGGTCTTTAAAAAGAAAAAAATACTGTAATTAGAGGAGTAAAACGCATGAATCAAACAATCTGCAGCCGGGGCGGGAATCGCCTGTGATTTGCGGAATCGTCGACGTAGGGTCCAATACCATCCGCCTGTCCCTCTACCGCTGCGAGGCGGAGGGCAACCACCTGCTGATGCACCGGAAGGTCATGGCGGGGCTGGCCAGCTATGTGGAGGGGGGACGGCTTTCCGCGGAGGGCGTCCAGGTGGTGTGCCGCGTCCTGTCCGGTTACCGGGCGCTGCTGGATAATCTGGGCATCGGGCCCATGTATGTGTTCGCCACGGCGTCGCTGCGGAACGTCTCCAACACCGAGGCGGTGGTGGCGGAAATCCTGGCGGAAACCGGCCTGACGGTGGACGTCATTTCCGGCGAGGAGGAGGCCGCCCTCTCCTTCCGGGGCGCGCTGCTGGGCATCACCCATGACAGCGGCCTGCTGCTGGACCTGGGCGGCGGCTCCACCGAGCTGCTGGAATATGAGAACCGGTCGATTCTGTCGGCCTACAGCCTGCCCATCGGATCGCTGAACCTGTTCAACCGCTATGTGGCCCAGCTGCACCCCACCAAGGCGGAGTGCAAGGCCATCCGCGGCGAGGTGGAGGCGCAGCTGGACCAGGCCCATGTGGAGCTGCGCCCTGCGGCTCATATCTGCGGCGTGGGCGGCACGGTGCGGGCCGCCTGCAAGGTGGCGAATTACTTCTTCGACCGCCCAGAGGACTGCCGGGTGCTGACCGCAGAGGAGCTGCGGCAGCTGGTGAAGCTGTGTAAACGAATCGACCGGGAAACGATACAGGCGCTGCTGAAGGTCGCGCCGGAGCGGATACACACCCTGGTGCCGGGGCTGCTGGTGCTGGACACCATCTGCCAGCGCTGCGGCGGAGCGGACATCACTGCCAGCGCCTGCGGCGTCCGGGAGGGCTATCTGCACACTCGCGTGTTAGGAGAGAAGGAACATGAATAAAGAAATCGATACACGATACACCCAGGACCGGGAGCTTTCCTGGCTGCGGTTCAACGAGCGGGTGCTGGAGGAGGCCAGGGACGAAAGCGTCCCCCTGATGGAGCGGCTGAAATTCGCCGCCATCTTCGCCAGCAACCTGGACGAGTTCTTCATGGTGCGGGTCGGCTCCCTCTACGACATGACCCTCATCAAGGAGACCCACTTTGACAATAAGACGGGAAAGACGCCCCAGGAGCAGCTTCAGGACATCTTCCAGGCGGTGATCCCCCTCTATAAGCAGCGGGACAAGGTCATTGACGAGCTGGAGGGCCGGTGCCGCTCCTGCAACATTTGCAGGATGCAGTATGAGGAGCTGGACGGCAAGGCGAAGAAGCGGGTGACCGCCTGGTTTGAAAACGAGGTCCGCCCCATCCTGTCCCCGCAAATCGTGGACATTCACCACCCCTTCCCTCACCTGCCCAACAAGGGTCTTTCCATCGCCCTGATTTTGCAGGGGGAAGACGGGAAGGAGCTGCTGGGCATCCTGCCGGTGCCCGACGCCCTGCCGCCCTTCCTGCGGCTGGACGAGCGGGGCATCCACTACATCCTGACGGAGGATGTGCTGCTGGAGTTCGCCGGGCAGGTCTTTGACCAGTTCACCATCATTGACCGGGCGGTCATCTGCGTCACCCGCAACGCCGACATCGCCCCAGAGGACGAGGCCTACGATGTGGATATGGACTTCCGCCAGCATATGCGCAAGGTGGTGAAGAAGCGCACCCGCCTGGCTCCGGTGCGGCTGGAGATTCAGGGCGGTCAGGGGGAGGCGCTGAGCGACCTCCTCTGCCAGCGCCTGGCGCTGGCGAAGGAGCAAACCTTCCATGTCAAATCCCCCATTCACCTGAGCTACCTGTTCAAGCTGGGGAGCCTGCTGCCCAAGGAGAGCGCCGCCGCCCTCTGCGACCCGCCCTACACCCCGCAGTTCTCCTCCATGCTGAACAAAAACGAGAAGATCATTCCCCAGATCGAGCGGCAGGACGTGCTGCTGTTCTACCCCTTCGAGTCCATGGAGCCCTTCCTGCGGATGGTCTCGGAGGCGGCGTCCGACCCCAGCGTCCTCTCCATTAAAATCACCATCTACCGGCTGGCCGCCCGGGCCAGGCTGGCGGAGTACCTCTGCGCGGCGGCGGAGAACGGCAAGCACGTCACCGTCCTGATGGAGCTGCGGGCCCGCTTTGACGAGCAGAACAACATCCAGTGGGCGGAGCGGCTGGAGCAGGCGGGCTGCACCATCCTCTACGGCTTTGAGGGCATCAAGGTCCACTCCAAGGTCTGCCTCATCACCAGACGGGAGCATGGCAAGGTGCGGTACATCACCCAGGTGGGCACCGGCAACTACAACGAAAAGACGGCGGAGCAGTACACCGACCTGTGCCTGATGACCGCCAACCAGGAAATCGGTGAGGACGCAGCCCTGCTGTTCCAGAACATGGCTACCGCCAACCTGAACGGGAAGTATGACCGGCTGCTGGTGTCCCCCTTCGCCCTGCGGGACCGGGTCATGGAGTGCATCGACGGGGAGATGGAGAAGGGGAAGGACGGTTACATCTTCCTGAAGCTCAACTCCCTGACTGACCGGAAGCTCATCGACAAACTGGCCCAGGCCTCCCAGGCGGGGGTCAGGGTGGTGATGAACATTCGGGGCATCTGCTGCCTGCTGCCCGGCATCAAGGGGCTGACGGGGCATATCCAGGTGTTCTCCATCGTGGGCCGCTACCTGGAGCACAGCCGCATCTACTGCTTCGGCAGGGGGGAGAGCGCCAAGCTCTACATCGCCTCTGCGGACTTTATGACCCGGAATACGGAGCGCCGGGTGGAGGTGGCCTGCCCGGTGCTGGATGAGCAGACCAGGGCCAAGCTGTTCCATATCATTGATGAGCTGCAGCGGGACAACGTGAAGGCCCGGGTCATGGGTCCGGACGGCGTCTACCGCCGGAAAAAGGACGGCGAGGCCCCCCGCAGCAGTCAGGAGGTCTTTCAGCAGGAGGCCATGCAGGCGCCGCAGCGGGACAGCGCCCGAAAGGGACGTTCCACGGGAATGCTGCTTGCGCAGCTCCGCCAGAGGTTTTTAGGGCAGTAATGCAGGCGGAGCGGGCGTTCTCCGCCGCCGCAGGCGGCCCCTGACAAAGGAAACCGTTCCTTTACATTTCTATGAAAAATTCTGCGTTCTTTTGAGGAAGAATGCAGAATTTTTTTCGTAAAATATGGGGAATAACGGGAAAACGGGGCGAAAACAGGGATGTTTCCACGAAAATGGTGATTTCTGCGAAAAATAACCGAAATTTTACCGCCCCGTGGTTTTACACTTTACACCTCGCCGCTATAATGAAACTCAGGAAACAGCGAGGCGCTGCCGGAGCCAATCCTCCGGAGCGCCGTTCAAGGACGGCGCTCCGGTTTACATAAATCGTTTCCAGAAAAGAACAATTAGGAGGAACAAGAACTTATGAAAGCAAACAACACTTGGAAAAGACTGACCGCGCTGATTGCGGCGGCCGCCCTGATGGCCATGCCGCTGACCGGCTGCGGAAGCTCCAACACCAGCGATACTGACGACAGCGGCGACAGCGCTACCCAGGCCACCGCCGAGCCGGAGAGTACCGAGGAGTCCACCAACACTGACGCCACCGAGGACAGCAGCACTGACGCCGAGGCGGTGGAGCTGACAGACACCACCACGGCCACCCCCAAATATATCTTCCTGTTCATCGGCGACGGCATGACCTACTCCCAGTTCCAGCTGGCCTCCTCCTACCTGGGGGCCATGGAGGACGACACCGAGGATGACATCCTGGACGGCAACGTGGACCTGAACTTCATGACCTTCGACTATGCCGGCAGCGCCACCACCTATGACTCCAGCTCCTTCTGCCCGGACTCCGCCTCCACCGCCACGTCCATCGCCTCCGGCTTCAAGACCTACAGCGGCGTCATCAACATGGACGAGACGAAAACTGTCAGCTTCACCACCATCGCCGAGCAACTGCGGGATGAGACGGATTACAAAATCGGCATCATCTCCTCCGTCAACCTGAACCACGCCACCCCGGCGGCGTTCTACGCCCACCAGGCCAGCCGTAACAACTACTATGAAATCGGCCTGGAGCTGATTGACAGCGGCTATGACTACTTCGCAGGCGGCGGACTGCTCCAGACCACCGGCGCGGACGGCGACCAGACCGACCTGTACGAGCTGGCGGCAGAAGCGGGCTACAATGTGGTGCGCACCCAGGCTGAGGCCGAGGAGGTCACCGCCGAGGACGGCAAGACCATCATCGTCACGGAAAACCTGGCGGACAGCGACTCCCTGAGCTATGAGATCGACCGCGAGGACGACGAGTGGTCCCTGGCGGACTACGTTGCCAAGGGCATCGAAGTGCTGAACAATGACAGCGGCTTCTTTATGATGTGCGAGGGCGGCAAAATCGACTGGGCCTGCCATGCCAACGACGCAGGCACCGTGGTGCAGGACGTGCTGGCGCTGGCCGACGCGGTGCAGGTGGCTGTGGACTTCGCAGCGGAACATCCGGATGAGACGCTCATCATCGTCACCGGCGACCATGAGACCGGCGGCCTGTCCATCGGCTTCGCGGGCACCGACTATGACACCTATCTGGACAACATCCAGAACCAGAAAATCTCCTTCGCCAAGTACGACTCCGACTATGTGGAGGGCTACATCGAGAACGGCACCGACTTCACCACCGCCATGGCGGATGTGGAGGAGCTGTTCGGCCTGATTCTCCCGGAGAACGCCACGGAGGACGACAACGACACCCTGGTGCTGACCGACTACGAGGTGGAGCAGCTGGAGGAAGCCTATGAGCTGACCATGCAGGGCTACGCCACCGACACCGAGGGCAACACCGTCCAGACCGAGGGCGAGTACATCAGCTACGGCACCTACACCCCCTTCTCCGTCACCGTCACCCACCTGCTGAACAACAAGTCCGGCATCAACTTCTCCTCCTACGCCCACACCGGCCTGCCTGCGGCAGTGTTCGCCCAGGGCGTTGGCGCGGAGGTGTTCAGCGGCTCCTATGACAACACCGACATTCACGACAAGCTCATCAGCCTGCTGGGCCTCACCGACCTGACCTGAGGGGCAGAACACATTCAGATTCTCCATTCACCGGCTGCGGCCTCCGTCCTGCGAGATACAGCTTCCGCTGCGCCAAGCGGCGGGGGCTTCGCAGGGGGCTGCAGCCCTCTTTTTTCACGCAGAAAGGTTGCAAGCTATGTCAAAAGGGAAACAAAAGCAGACCTGGGCCTCCATCCTCGTGTGCGCAGTGCTGATTCTTGTGTTGGCCCTGCTGCCCACCGGCTTCGAGGAGGCGGGGGCGTCCTACCGGGACGGCGGCGAACGGGTGGCGGCACGGGTGGTGGCGGTGGACAACTCCACCATCATCAACACCGGACTGGTGCAGTCCGGCGACCAGAGCTGCCAGGTGACGCTGCTGGGGGGCAGCCACAAGGGGGAGACCTATTGGGCCTCCAACCTGCTGAACGGCTCCCTGGAGCAGGACAAAATCTATGAGGAGGGCGACCGGGCGCTGGTGCTGGTCAGCCTGGACGGGGACGAAGTCGCCTCGGTCAGCATGATCGACCACTACCGGCTGGATCTGGAGATTCTGCTGCTGGCGGCCTTCTTCCTGTTCCTGGTGCTGTTCGCCGGATGGACCGGGGTGCGGGCGATATTGTCCTTCGTGCTGTCAGTGCTGGCCATCTGGAAGGTGCTGGTGCCCTGCTGCCTCAAGGGGATGGACCCCATCCTCATCGGCGGCGCCATCACCATCGGGCTGACGCTGATGATCATCGCCCTGGTGTTCGGCTTTGACCGCCGGTGTCTGGCCGCCGTCACCGGCGCATTTGCAGGGGTCGCGCTGACCTGCGTGCTGGGGGTGCTGTGCACGTCCACCTTCAAGATTCAGGGGGCGGTGATGTCCTTCTCCGAGACGCTGCTCTACAGCGGTTATGAGAACCTGGATTTGACCCGCATCTTTATGGCCAGCATCTTCGTGGGCTCCTCCGGCGCGCTGATGGACCTGACGGTGGACATCACCGCCGCCGTCAATGAGGTGGTGCAGAAGCGGCCCGACCTGTCCCGCTGGGAGGCCGCCCGCTCCGGCATCCAGGTGGGCAGAGCTGCCATGGGCACCATGACCACCACCCTGCTCTTAGCCTACTCCGGGGGCTATATCGCCCTGCTGATGGTGTTCATGGCCCAGGGGACGCCCCTCATCAATATACTGAGCTACAAGTACGTCGCCTCGGAAATCGTCCACACCCTGGTAGGCTCCTTCGGCCTGGTGCTGGCCGCGCCTCTGACCGCCCTGACGGCGGGCTGGTTCCTGGCGGGGCAGAAGAAGGACGAACTGGCAACGCCCAACGAATGACCGTATCCCGCACCCAGCGGGGAACTGCGGCAGGCCCCGCCCCACAGCTTCGCCGTGGGCGGAGCCTGCGCTGTAATGATACGCTGTGAAAATAAAACAAGCCCAAAAAGGAACAAAACAGCCCGTTTCCAATCGGAAACGGGCTGTTTACACTCTCAAAAAATGGTGGAGATAAGCGGGATCGAACCGCTGACCTCTTGAATGCCATTCAACGGCGGTCTGCACTCGTCTCAACTATTCAGCCGCTAAAATGCGCTTTATTTTTTGTTTTGCCTATATTTCGCAACTTTTGAGCAAAAAGAGCTTTACCCCGTAGCAACCCCGTAGCAACGCCAAAATCTGTGCAAATTGCAAAAACAGCTAAAATGTTCAAATAGAGGGCCAGGCAACCGCCTGGCCCTCTTGCTGCTCTTATCGCCCCTCCGCCTTGCCGTCCTCGTAGGCCCGGTATAGCATCTGGAGTATCTCGCCCAGCTGGGCGGCGGTGTACCGCTCCAGCGCGTCCTCCGGGAGCCGCTTATATAGCCGCTCACAGATGCTCCCATAGGGCCGCAGGCCGCTGTACTCTTTGGCCTGCTCCCACTTGAGCATGGCCAGGCGCTCCTCGGCGGTCAGGCTCTCGTAAGCCTCCGCCGCAAAGACATCCGCAGGCCGGAGCTTGCGCCCCTTGCGGTGATCCGGCCAGGGCTCGGTGGGGTCAATGACCCAGTCCCGCCCGCCGATCTTCTCGGCGGTCCGGAAGCTGCCCCGGCCTGCCAACTGGCGGGCGTTGGCGGGGGATTTCCCGTGCTGTCTGGCGTACTCCGCCAGGGCTATCTTACTTGCCATTGTTTTTGTCCTCCTCATACGCCTCTATGATTGGGTCAAAATATTTCTGCTCTGCCTCCCGCCGCGCCCTAGCCGCCGACTCAAGGGAGGCAAACCGGCCTATGGTGATACTTTTACCCCGGACGCCAATTTTGGCAATCCAGCAGCTCTCTCGCTCCAGCCAATACACGCCCTTGACACCGCTGGTATTATTGGCGTTTGGCTTGCGCTCCGGCCTGATTGCGCTCACCACGGTGCCGTCATATCGTTGTATCACATTGTCCTCTTGCAACTTTTTTGTGGCCGTTTCGCGCAGGAGGCAGCCGCAGCTTTTCAGGCCCCCCAGCAGCGCCTTGCGGGTTGTGATAATGGTTTTCCCACAGTCACATCGGCACTCCCAGGCGGCGCGGTTGCCGTTGGGCTGTGCGTGGTCCAGTCTCGCCGGGCCGATGACTGTCAGCCGGCCGTACCGTTGCCCGGTCATATCTTTCCGGAGCGGGGCACCCTTGGCGCAGCCGCAGCTGCGGGTGCCGTTTGTTGTGGATGTCAAACAGTTTTGATTGACAGTTACCTCCCGGCCACAGTCGCATCGGCAAACCCAACGGCGGATTGCTTTCCCGCCGGGGGAGCGGGTAGGCTCCCCCAGCCGGAGAACAGTCAGCATGCCAAACCGCTCCCCGGTCAAATCCTTGGCACCCATATCAGTTGAGGATGGCCAGCACTACGGGGTCGGAGATGATGACCTCGCCGTCATCCTCGCCATACTCCCAAGCAGTCCCGCCGATCAGCGCCACATGGTCGCCGTAGTAATGGTTGCGCTTGGCGTCCTCAATGCGGGTAACGCACACACCGTTCAGCTCCTCGCCAGTGTCATCGCCATCGTCCCAAACATGAGAGACGTGGGTCATCTCGCCCATCTCAAAGGGGACATCCTGGACACGGATACCAAACACGGTGTAATCAAAGGTCTCATCAATAATGTCGTTGGCCTTGTTAATCATTTCGTTTGTGACCTTCATTTTTTGGTCCCTCCTGAGTTTGTTATGTGGCTCCCTCTTGATGATTATATTATAATACTCTAGGGTATTATTGTCAAGCGTTTTTTGAGATTTTTTTTCAAAATTTTCAAAAAAAAATTTTAGGACCGCACCGGTCTCCCGATGCAGCCCTGTCCGCTCAGGTCGTCAAGATACTCGTCCAGGTCTTAGGCCCACAGATGCCGTCCTGGCTCAGGCCCTGGCCCTTTTGGTAGCTCTCCACGGCGGCCT
>JAJPXL010000008.1 GCA_021205455.1 Clostridiales bacterium | reverse complement strand
GGGTTCTTAGGGGGGAGCGAGGCCCCGAAGCTCCCCCTTAAGCCGCCCTCTTTTGCTACTTTTCTCGGCGGAGCGAGTTTGCGGCGTTAAGAAAATATGCCAGCGGCATATTTTTAGCCGAAAACCGCAGCCAGCTATGCTGGCAAGGCTCACTGACCGAGGAGGATATGCGAAAAGTGATAACGCGGCAATCAGGCCATGCCCTGGCAAGGGCAACGCGGTATCTCCTTCCAAGAACCATATCTAAGGAGAGTAACCCCACCGGGAGGGCAAACGCGGTATTCCATTCAAAGAACCATATCTAAGGAGTGCAGCCCCGTCGGAAGGGCACAGAGCGTCGCCTGTCACTCCACCGGTTGATTCACCACCCCAACAAAGAGGATGGTATCCGTATCGCCGGTGATGACAAAGAGGAAGGGCCGGTCCAGCACGAAGTCGATTTCCTCCAGCGGCGCCTCCAGGGCAGCCCCGTCGGCGGCAAATACGGTGTAGGCGGCGGCCTCCACCCCCTCCTCGTCCACGATGACCCGGGCGGCGTGGGTGGCGGTGCTGAGGACGGCGGCCACATCGCTCAGGGGGGAGAAGTCGGCCACGTCGGCGTCGAACACGTCCGTCACCCCCAGCGCCTCCAGGCCGTCCTGCAAATTCAGGTCGGCGGACACGTCGAACTTGGGCAGGGACAGGTTCACCTGGCAGTAGTCACAGCCCTCCCACTCCCATCCGGCTTCCATCATCTCCATCACCTGGCTGTCGGTCAGCAGGCTGCTGACCTCCACCCCCTCGTCGGGGAGGATGAGCCACATCCCGCCGCTGTTCATCAGGCTGCGGTACACCGCGCCGAACTGGTCGCCCTGGTAGTAGTTCGTCTCCATAGACTGATTCATAAAGTCGCAGGTCAGGTCGCCGTTGGGGGCGTGGAAGATGTCCTCGGTGTTGTTGTCCGCCCAGAACTCGTCCATCCAGGCCGCCTTATAGTAGATGGTGGTAGCCAGGGCCATGATGGTGTACTCGCTCAGCTCCACGCCGCTGGCCTGCTCCTCCAGCAGACCGCCGGTCTGCTCGTTCAGCCAGCTCTGGAGGGCCTGGTTCACCTCGTCCGACCCCATGCGGCCCCGGTAGGTGGAGGCGTAGTAAGTCTCCGCCAGGGCGTCCAGGGTGTCCTGCTGATAGGTCAGGCTGTCGCTGAGCCACAGGGAGCTGGCCAGGAGGCTGGTGACGGCACCGTCGTCACAGTAGTTCCCCCGCCACAGGGCGTTGGCCTGGGTGCGGAGGGTCTCCACGCTGTCCGCCCCCAGCAGGGTCAGGATTTGGGCCTGGCTGTTCCCGCCGGTGGTCTCCGCCAGCATAGCCAGGGCCAGGTAGATGTTCAGGGGGGAGTAGGCGGCATTCTCCCCGTTCCCGCTGACGAGGAACTGGGCCATGGTGGCGGAGACGAAGTCGTTGTAATTCTCCGGGTAGTCCTCCGCAGAGGCGCGGCGCTCCTGCGTCACCGTCCACCAGGCGTCATAGGCGTCCTCGTCCCAGTTCTCCTCATCGGGGTAGGTGGCCGTCTCCGGGTATTGCGCCTCCGACAGGAGGGAGACGGAACCGGCGGTGTTGTCCGAAGCGGTATTCTCCCCGCTGACAGTGCTGCCGGAGGCGGTGCTTGCGCCGTTGGATTCGTCACCGGCCGTGCCGGTGCAGGCGGCCAGGGTCAGCGCCATGGCCAGGGCCAAAATCAGTGCAAATAACTTCTTCATATGGATTGCTCCCTTCATACTGGTCGTTGGCGCGGCTGCGCCGGGTGTGAGGTGCGTTCACCTGTATTGACGCAAAGAGGGCCGGGATGGTTGCGGGGGAAGAGGAAAATTTGCAGATTTTTTTGAAGGGAGTGTGAAAGAAGCGGAAGGCGCTGTAGTCTGAACGCCAACGTCAGCAGGCGGCGATCCGGCCTGCCGGAGAGGGACACCCCACACCCGTTTACCGGCGGCTGTTTTTCCGCGCCTCCGCCTGCCTGCGCAGCCGCTCCTGCTCTACGACCCGCTCCATGCCGTGGGGCACCCGGTCCCCCTCCTGCCAGTACTGGAGCAGGGACAGGGCCTCCACCTGCTCCGCCCGCTCCGGCAGGGCGGCCACCGTGGCCACGCAGCGGTTGATTTTGACCCCCTCCGCCGCGAAGCGGGCCTCAAAGTCGGTCATAATCACGTTCGGGTCGTCGCGGTGCAGGTCGTTCGTCACCTGGCTCAGGGCGTACCCCGCCAGGGGGAACTGGGTCAGGGAGAAGTCGAACAGCGGCCGGTTGTCCGTCTTGAAGTGAAGCTCCGCCCCCGGCTTCAGGAAGGCCCGATAGCTGTTCAGGAAGTCCACATAGGTCAGGCGGCGCTTGGCGTGCTTCCTGCTGGGCCAGGGGTCCGGGAAGTTGATATAGAGGAGGTCGACCTCCTCCGGGGCGAACATCTCCCCCAGCCGGGCGGCGTCGTCGCAGACGAACCGCACGTTGGACACCCCCTCTGCCAGGGCCTTTTCCATCCCCATCACCAGGGCGTCCGCCACCCGCTCCACCGCCACAAACAGCACCTGGGGGTGACGCTTCGCCGTCTCCACCGTGAAGGTGCCCTTGCCGCAGCCAATCTCCAGCCGAAGCTCCTCCGCCCCCGGCAGGGCGGCGCGCCACCGCCCCCGCTGGGCGCAGGGGTCCTCCTCCAGCAGCGCGGCGACCCGTTCCATCCTGGGCTCCAGGTTCTTCTTCTTTCTCATTCTCATGGCAGTAGCCCTCCGTTGCGCTCCGATTTGTACAGGAGCATTGTAGCACGATTCGGTGCCGGGGGCAAGATTGGTCTTGCTTTTTTCCGCCCGGCTGTGTATAATAGAGGGTACTTGTCGGGGTGTTGCGCAGTTGGTAGCGCGCCTGCTTTGGGAGCAGGAGGCCCGGGGTTCGAGTCCCCGCACTCCGACCATATTGCCTAACCAAGCGACCCCCGCCAAAGGCTTTGGCGGGGGTCGCGTTTGTACTGCGCTGACAGGCGTGGGGGATGCGGCTATTCCTGCGCGGGCGGCTCCTGACCGGTTGCCCGCTGCGCCTGCCGCGCCTGCTGGCAGGAGCGCACCTCGCCCGGCATCTGGGTCGCGCCCCAGTCATTGATGATCTCCAACGCGGGGATCAGCTTCCGGCATGAGTCGGACAGGGAATACTCCACATGGGGCGGGATCTGGTTCAACTCCCTCCGGATGACCAACCCATGCTCCTCCAGCGCTCTCAGGCTCCGGGTCAGCATGATGTTGGTGATGCCGTCCAGCCGCCTGCGCAGCTCGTTGTAGCGCATACTTTCCACGGCGGAAAGCTCCCAGATGATGGGGAGCCGCCATTTTCCGCCAATGATTTCCAGCGCCACGATTACAGGGCATTTGTCCTGAAATGCCGGTTCCGCAGCGTTCGTTTTCTGCTCTGCCATAATTCCCTCCAGGGCACAAAATTGTGCGTACTTGTTTTTATGTGTTCATCTGAGTATACTTACTATAATCAGTTCCTGCCCGGCTGTCAAACGGAAACCTTCCCCGTTTGGCGGCCCGAAGGGAACCTACAAGGAGCGATGTATATGAACTTCTATGAATTGAGCAGGGCCCGCTGCTCCGTCCGCAAGTTCCGGCCGGAGCATATCAGGCAGGAGGATTTGGAGTACATCCTGCAATGCGGCCGGACCGCGCCGACGGCGGTCAATCACCAGCCGCAGCGCATCCTCGTGCTGAATACGGATGTGGACTGCGCCAGGCTGAAGCGCTGCGCCGCGTCGCAGAGCCATGCGCCGACGGCGCTGCTGGTCTGCTACGACACGCAATCGGCTTGGGTCCGTCCGGTGGACGGCAAGTGCAGCGGCGAAATCGACGCCGCCATCGTGCAGACGCAGATGATGCTGGCCGCTGCGGAAATCGGCGTCGGCTCTGTCTGGGTGATGGCTTTCGACCCCGCCAAGACCCGCGAGGCGCTGAACCTGCCGGAAACCTATGTGCCGGTTTCCTTCCTGATGCTGGGGTACCACGCCGATGCACGCGGATAGGCTGCCGGAGAGCGCCACCGTCTTTTACCACACCTTCTGAGCGGACAGCGAGAACCGCCCTGGGCCAGACGGCCCAGGGCGGCTCTTTGCATATGAACTTAGAACTCCGCGTTGCCCACAGTGCGGGGATGGGGCAGCACGTCCCGAATGTTGGATACGCCGGTCAGGTACATGACCATCCGCTCAAAGCCCAGGCCGAACCCGGCGTGGCGGCAGCTGCCGTAGCGCCGCAGGTCGCAGTAGTAGCGATAGTCCTCCGGATTCATGCCCAGCTCGGCGATGCGGGCCTCCAGCCGGTCCAGCCGCTCCTCGCGCTGGGAGCCGCCGATGATCTCCCCAATACCGGGCACCAGGCAGTCCGCTGCGGCCACCGTTTTGCCGTCCTCGTTCTGGCGCATATAGAAGGCCTTGATGTCCTTGGGATAGTCGGTGACGAACACCGGCTTCTTGAAGTACTCCTCCGTCAGGTACCGCTCATGCTCCGTCTGCAAATCGCAGCCCCAGGAGACGGGATAGTCGAACTTGTGACCGGATTCCTGCAAAATGCGGACGGCCTCGGTGTAGGTCACCCGGCCAAAGTCGCTGTCCGCCACATGGAGGAGCCGGTCCTTCAGCCCCTTGTCCACAAAGCTGTTGAAGAAGTTCATCTCATCCGGGCACTTCTCCATGACGAAGCGGATGATATACTTGATCATGTCCTCCGCCAGGTCCATGTCGTCCTCCAGGTCGGCGAAGGCGATCTCCGGCTCGATCATCCAGAACTCGGCGGCGTGGCGCTGGGTGTTGGAGTTCTCCGCCCGGAAGGTGGGGCCGAAGGTGTACACCTTGCCGAAGGCCATGGCGAAGTTCTCACAGTTCAGCTGGCCGGAGACGGTCAGGCTGGTGGCCTTGCCGAAGAAGTCCTGGCTGTAATCCACCGTGCCGTCCTCGTTCCGGGGCGGGTTCTGGGCGTCCAGTGTGGTGACCCGGAACATCTCCCCCGCGCCCTCGCAGTCGGAGGCGGTGATGATGGGGGTGTGGACGTAGACGAAGCCCTGGTCCTGGAAAAAGCAGTGAATGGCGTGGGCCGCCACCGACCGCACCCGAAACACGGCGGAGAACAGGTTCGTCCTGGGCCGGAGGTGCTGGATGGTGCGGAGGTACTCGGTGGTGTGCCGCTTCTTTTGCAGCGGGTAGTCCGGCGTGGAGGTGCCCTCCACGGTGATCTCCGTGGCCTTCAGCTCAAAGGGCTGCTTGGCCTCCGGGGTCAGGGTCAGCACCCCCCGGACGATGAGGGCCGCGCCCACGTTCTGTTTGGCGATTTCGTCATAGTTTTCCAGCGTGGCCTTGTCCATCACCACCTGGAGGGGCTGGAAGTGGGAGCCGTCGTTCAGGGCGATGAAGCCGAAGGTCTTCATATTGCGGAGCGACCGCACCCATCCGGCCACGGTGACGGTCTCACCGGCAAAGGCGTCGGGGTTGGCAAAGATGGAAGCAATGGTTGTGCGTTTCACAGGGAATCCCCCTTCTCTATTCCTGCGGGCGGCGTCTCCGCCCTGTACAGTCTGACCCTATTTTACTACAGAAGGGCCGTTTTTACAAGGGAAAATGCAGCGGCTTTGGGCAGCAGCGGGCGTTTTCTCCGCGCCCCGGCAGGGGCAAGGCCGTTCCCTCAGAGGACTTCGCCTGCGGGGTACCCCGATGACCTTGCTGTGAAAGGAAAGAGTTTACACCGGTTTTCTTTCGTGGTACAATACACCAGAAGAGAAAGGGTGACGCCTATGCAAAAAACCGAGCTGTTAAACCGCCTCGCCGCCTCCCCGGAGGAGCGGCTGCTCCTGGGCAAAGCGCTGGATCAGCTCCGCTTTGCCCGGCAGCGAAGCGTCCCCACCCACACTCCGTTCCTGTCCCCGGCGGAGCGGACGGCGGTGGAGCGGCTCATCGCCGCCGAGGGCTACCCCGCCCACGTGTTCACCGGCGGCTACCCAGAGGCGGAGCGGCGGGTCTGCGTCTTTCTGCCGGACTGGATGGAGCCGGAGGACATGGTTCCTGCCGACTACCTCTCCGCCCTCCGGGCCGTCTGGCACGGGCCGGAGGGCCTGACCCACCGGGATTTCCTGGGCGCCCTCATGGGTATGGGGGTGAAGCGGGAGACGGTGGGGGATATTCTGGTGGGTAAGGGCAGCTGCGACCTGCTGCTCCTGCCGGAGATCGTCCCCTTCGCCCTGCAAAACCTGACCTCTGCAGGGCGGGCCAAATTGACCCTGTCCCCCCTGCCCCTGGAGGAGGTGACGCCGCCGGTGGGCGAGGTGAAGGTGATTCCCGCCACCGTCGCCTCCCTGCGGCTGGACGCGGTGGCGGCGGCGGGCTTCTCCGCCAGCCGTTCCAGGCTGGCGGAGGCCATCGCCGCCGGGCGGGTGGCCCTGAACTGGCGGGCGGTGACCCGGCCGGACGCCCCGGTGGCCCAGGGGGACGTGCTGTCCTGCCGGGGGCTGGGGAAGTGCCGGGTCACGGAGGTGGGCGGCCAGACCCGGAAGGGCCGCATTTCCGTCACCCTGGAGCGGTATCTCTGACCGTTTTGTGAGAAAGGACAAATTATGATAACGCAGGAAAAAATTGACCGCATTAACGCCCTGGCCCGGAAATCGAAAACGCCGGAGGGCCTGACCGCAGCGGAGAAGGCCGAGCAGGCCGCCCTGCGGCAGGAGTACGTCGCCGCCGTGCGGGCCTCCCTCCGGGGCCAGCTGGACAACACCTATGTGGTGGACGCCCAGGGCAACAAGACCCCCGTCCGGGAGGCCAACCGCCGGGCAAAGGAAACCGGCAAGACCGGCGTAAAAATCAAGCTGAAGTGAGGAACACCATCCATGAGCTATGAATCCACCCTGGCCTATATCCATCAGGTGAGCTGGCGGGGGCAGAAGCCGGGGCTGAGCCGCACCCGGGACCTGCTCTCCGCCCTGGGCAGCCCGGAGCTGGGGCTCCGCTTTGTCCACATCGCGGGCACCAACGGCAAGGGCAGCACGGCGGCCTGCCTGGCCTCCATTTTGCAGGCGGCGGGCTACCGGGTGGGGCTGTATACCTCCCCCTTTCTGAACCGCTTCAATGAGCGCATCCAGGTGAACGGCGTCCCCATCTCCGATGAGGACCTGGAGCAGGTGGTGGACGAAATCCGCCCCCACGCCGACGCCATGGCCGACGCCCCCACCGAGTTCGAGCTGATCACCGCCCTGGGCTTCCTGTACTTCGCCCGTCAGCGGTGCGACATCGTGGTGCTGGAGGTGGGGCTGGGCGGCGAGCTGGACTCCACCAACGTCATTCCCCCGCCGGAGTGCGCCGTTATCACCGCCCTGGGCATGGACCATGTGCAGGAGCTGGGGCCCACCCTGGCCGACATCGCCAGCGCCAAGGCGGGCATCATCAAGCCGGGGACCACGGTGGTCTCCTACAGCGGCGCGCCGGAGGCGGACGCAGTCATCGCCGCCAAATGTCAGGAGATGGGCTGCCCACTGATTGCCGCCCCCTTCCAGCGCCTGACCGTTCACGTCACCGACCTGGAGGGCTGCCGCTTTGACTTTGACGGCCTGCAAGACCTGACCCTGCCCCTGCTGGGGGCCTACCAGCCCAAAAACGCGGCGGTGGCTGTCACAGCGGCCCGTGTGCTGCGGGAGCGGGGCTGGCAAATCTCTGATGAGGCCATCCGCACAGGGCTGGCGTCCGTCTCCTGGCCGGGACGGTTCGAGCTGCTGAGCCGCAGCCCCATGCTGATTCTGGACGGCAGCCACAACCCCCACGGGATGCAGGCCACGGTGGACAGCCTGCGGGCGGTGTTCCCGGGGGAGCGGTTCGTCTTCCTGATCTCCGTCATGGCGGACAAGGACTATCCCGCCATGCTGGACCTGCTGGCCCCGCTGGCGCAGGAATTTTTCACCGTGGCGGCCAACACCCCCCGCGCCCTGGACGCGCAGACCCTGGCGGTGGCCTGTCGGGCCAGAGGCGTTTCCGCTACGGCCTGCGAGAGCATCCCCCAGGGGCTGGCGGCGGCGCTGGACGCCGCCCGGGGCGGCGTCACCGTGGCGCTGGGGACGCTGTACTTCTCCGGTGACGTGCGGAGGGCGTTTCTGGAGATGGTTCGCTAGAAGGGATTTGCCCGGCCCCCGTCGTCGAGCGGCAGAGGTGCCTCCGAAGGAGGCGGAGGGGTGGAACCTCCTTAGACAAGGTTCTTGGAAGGAGATACCGCGTTTGCCTTCCCGGCGGGGTGATTGCCCCTTAGACATGGTTCTTTGTAGGAAATACGGCTTGCCCTCCGGGCGGGCTCCATTTCTCGTGCCGCCGAGAAATGGGGGAAAGAGGGCGGCTTAAGAGGGAGCTTCGGGGCCTCGCTCCCCTTAAGAATCCTCCTCCTATCCCACTGGCGGCTTCGCCTTATCTCTCAATCAAGTGGTCTATCCCGTCAGAGACGATGTAACTTCTAACTGGTGAGACTGCCGCCTATGGCGGCTGGATACGATTGCCACCCGTTCCGCTGAGGCGGAACGTGGTGGCAATTTTGTTATCGTTTGGCGTGGCTCTCCTGGCTTCGCGGTTAAGTTGTTTCGCCGCCCCTGAAGGGGTAGGGAGCGCAGCGGAAACGTCCTCCGCTGCTGAAAATTTCTCCCATAAAAAACAGCACAGCTACTTGACAATACCAAGTAGCTGTGCTATCCTATTTTTACAGCTACATGGTATTGCCAAGTAGTTGAACAGGAAAGGAGCGCGTTTTATGGAGGAAACCCAACTGCTGAAGGGCATCTTAGAGGGCTGTGTCCTCAGCGTTATCGCCCGTGGGGAGACCTACGGCTACGCCCTGCTGGCGGAGCTGGAGGGCTGCGGCTTTGAGGGGCTGGTGGAGGGCACCCTGTACCCCCTGCTGACCCGACTGGACAGGCGGGGCTACGTTGCCCGCCGCCAGGTGAAGTCCCCCAGAGGCCCGGCGCGGAACTATTATTCCATCACAGAGGAAGGGCGGCGGGCCCTGTCCGAGTTCCTGGTGAACTACCGGCAGGTGACTGCTGCGGCAGACAGAGTACTTTTCCCTCAGAGTGAGGCAGAGAGGAGGCAGTGCGTATGAAGGACAGCTACGCTTACTATAAGGACCGGCTGACGGGGGAGTATTACAACACCTTCGACCGGATCGAACTATATTGCACCTCCCAGGGGATGGATGATGATTCCCAGGAGCGGCTGCTGGGGGAGCTGATGGATATGTTCCTGACCGCCCAGCAGGCGGGCCGACCGGTGAAGCGCATCGTCGGCAGCGACCTGGAGGAATTCTGCCGCCAGTTCTGCTCCGGCCTGGGGTGGAAAAGCCGGGGGATGGACGTGCTGCGCAGCATGGCCTCCTGCGCGAAGTGGATGCTGGCCTTCACGGTGCTGGAGCTGCTGTGCAATCTGGAGGAGGCCGCCCTGCCCGACCTGAGCACCGACGTCAGCGGTTACATCCTGGGCTGGGGCCTCGGGCTGCTTGTGTCCCTGCTGGTGGGGATGGCGGTGAAGGGGCTGATGTTCCGGTGGAAGCGCATCTCCATGGGGGGTACACCGGCGTGCTGCTGGGCGTTCTTGTGGTACTGGTGGCGGCGCTGATTCTGCTGCCGGATACGGTCTTTGTCCTCCCCGAGCTGGCGGTGCCCATCTGGGCGGTGCTGGCCGGGTGCGGAATCTACCTGGCGGCGTACTACGCCGTCCGCGGGTGGTGGCGCAGGATGCACAACATCCAGCCACCCCAAAAGCTGCGGATGATGGATTTGGTGGCGGAGGACCTGCCCAGGGAGCTGCTGAAGCAGTATGAGCAGAAGAACGAGCGCCTGCTCCGCCGGGGGAAGCCTCCCGTCACCCCGGAGGAATACACCGAGAAGATGCGCCGCCAAAACCGCCTGGAGCGCCGGTTCCGGGGGATGTGGTGGTGGCTGATGATGGCAGCGTACGCCGGTCTGGTGGTCTGGGTGGCGCTGGACAGCGCCCTGGCGGACACCCTGGTCTTCGCGGCCATCCTGTGCGCCATCGCCTTTGCCATGCGGAGGTTCTTCCGGTATATCGACCAGGTCACCGACTGGTGGACGGAGCTGCTGGAGGTCTGCGACCGGAACGGCGTCACCGCCATCGACTGCTTCCGGGGCGCGCAGCTCCACGTTGTAGGGGAGGAAGCCTCCTCGGAGGAGTAATCAGGCAGAGAAAAAAACAGGAGCCGCTGCGTTGCAGCGGCTCCTGGACTATGACGGGACGCATAAAGGATCGTCTTCAGGCAGCGGTTTTTGGCGCTGGGGGTGAATCATCTGCCGCAACAGGGAGCTTTGAGCGGAGGCAAAGCAGCACATATTGCGGCATACAGGCGCATACAGGCATCATGTACCGCAAAAGCCCGTTCACCGGGGAGATGCAACAAATCAGCACAACAAAAATCGGGGGCAGATACATCAGCGCAGTGCGCCAGTCCTTCCTGCGCAGCAGCACGGCCAGCAGAAGAATGCCCGCCCACACATAGGCGGCCGGATTGACCAGGAAAGAGAGAATGGGGATTTTTTGCCACAGGTACGCATATTGACGGGCGCTGTCCCGCAAATCGTCCGAGGTGACGTAGGTGGAATATAGCTCCGGGTCGGTGTCGTAGTCGGTTAGGGCCGCCTTGTTATATAATTGATACGCATCCATCCCCCGGTAGAAGTAAAACGGATCCAGATAGCCGTATATCTCATTCACCGCAGCCTCGATATAGACCAGGGGGTGACGGAGGAACAGCTGCGCCCACAGGGCGATAAAGTCGCTCCACTCCTCATCCGTAGCGCTTCCGCGGCAATATCGCTTCACATTGTCAAACAATTCTGGGGTATAGTTCTCCAGCTTGTCATAGGGGACAACGGCGTCTATGACAGCCTTCTCCTCCTCCGTCAAATCGTCTCCGTACGCGATGGAGTACCGGGCCACCTGCTGAATCAGCAGGCTCAGCGACTCTGGTTTGCTGTCCGAATGAATTCCCATTTCATCCAGCAGTACGCCGTTCAGCCCAAAGCTGACAGCGAGGATGGCAGCCAGGGTAATGAGAATGCCCTTCCGACGCAGCTTGACCAGGAAAAGAAGTATCAACAAGGCCAGCACAACGATATAGACACCCTCATTCCGGAAGAGGCAGACCAGTGCGGCTGAAATCGCCAACCGCAGGCAGCCGTATTTTCCACCATCGCCAAAGAAACATTTCACACATTCCAGCGTGAACCAGGCGAAAAAACCAACATAGATGGTATCCTTCATCACAGTTTGGGCGTAGGTACACCAGATTGGCACTACGGCGAAGAACAGCACAAAGCCCAACACAAGAGGCAAAGGCAGGCGCTTTTTCCGCAGATAGGAGCAGGCTGCTCCGTAAATCACGGCGCAGACCACACTTTGAAAGGCAACATAGAGCGCAACGCCAAAATTGGAGCTGCCGATGCTGGCCCCAATAGAATAAATTGCCCCCATCAGCAGGGTGCTATAGTACGGATGATGCTGGCTCATGGTCTGGAATCCCAGATACATATTCAGCTGATAACGTCCGTCATGGGGTACGCTGCCTGGAAAATAGACCGCCCAAAAGATGACCCAGCATACCAGAATAATTAGGACGCTGAACGCAAAGATATGCCGGTCGATTTTATGCCACAGGCCGGTATACGGTCGGTCCTTCAGCGCCAGACCGTCCAGCTTCTCCAGCAGCAGCTTGATGCCTGCGTACAGAATCGCCCAATATCCCAGGAATACCGTCAGTGCCAAAGCGAACTGGCGCTTGCTGGCTGTGATAAAGCTGAAATCCTCATAGGTGGAGAAGCTCATCCCCACCAGCAGGAAGGCGCTGAACAGCCCGCCGACAATCAGGGCAGTCAGGGAGAAGGGCCTCCCCTCCCGCAGCAGAACCCGATGGTAGAGCCAGGCCAGCGCGACCACGGCGATGATATGGGCAGGCTCCACCTCGCCCATGACGCTTCGGAACATACCAAACAGGTTGGTGCGCTCCACAACGGTGGGCTGAATGTTGACTGCAAAGGCAGACAGGAAGGCAAGGACGGACACCGTGACCCAGTGCCACCACGAGGAGCATGATTTTTGCGTCGCATTCTTCATAGGAACCTCCTCAATGCTTCTGTTCCAGGAACAGCTTCCTGGTGATGAAGTTATACACCATTACCACTGCGGTGGCAAAAATCTTTGCTATGAGATAGTGAATCGAACCGAAGTCCACCATGCACCACATGAGCAGTTGGTTCAAGCCCAGGCCAATCACACTCAAACCCAGGAACACGGCAAAGCTCTGCCCTTTGCTTTTCTCCTGATCCACTTCAAAGACCCAGAAAATGCTGCATATGTAGTTAAAAACCACAGAGGCGCTGAAGGAGATTGCGCCGGAAACCAGGTAGTTCAGGCCAACCAGCTCAGTCAGCAGCGCCAGTAGCCCGTAGTCGATGACGAAGGCGAGGCCGCCCACGACGCCAAATTTTAAAATCTGCTGTGACAGCTTTTTCATAGTGCAACATCCTCTGTTTTGCGGTGCAGTTCCTCCTCCACCTGGTGGAGCTTGAACTCAAAGCCCTGCCGATCCTTCTGGACGATGGTGTCCAAAATCAGGCCACCAAAGAAAGACTGGATGGCGGCCAGAGCGACAAAGCCGCTGACAATCAACGTCGGGAAGTTGGGCACCAGACCTGTCTGGATATAAGTAATCAGCACCGGAATAAACATGACTGCGGCAATCACTATCAGGAACAGGCTCAAAATGGAGAAGAAAGCCAAGGGCTGATAGCTGCGGAACAGGCGGAAGATGGTTAGAAGCACCTTTGCCCCATCAGAGTAAGTGTTCAGCTTGGACTCGCTGCCCTCCGGTCGGTTGCGATACTGCACCACCACGTTTTCAATTTGCAAATTCTTGTCCACCGCGTAGATGCTCATTTCCGTCTCGATTTCAAACCCCCGGGACAGGACGGGAAACGCCTTGACAAAACGGTAGCTGAATGCCCGATGGCCAGTCATAATATCCTGAATGTTGTTGTGGAACAGGGTGTTAATGCAGGCTTTCACCAGGGCATTCCCGAAGTTATGAAATGGGCGGGTGTTCTCCTCGTAATAAGTGGAGGAAATGCGGTCACCCACCACCATGTCTGCCCCGTGATGGAGCACCAGGTCCGCCATCTCCGGGCCGTACTCCGGGGGATAGGTGTCGTCCCCGTCCAGCATCAGATAGCATTTCGCATCGATTTCCCGGAACATCCGCCGAATGACATTCCCTTTGCCCTGCTGATGTTCATAGCGGACAATGGCCCCTGCGGCACGGGCAAGCTCAGCTGTGTTATCAGTGGAATTGTTGTCATACACATAAATCTCTGCGTCCGGCATGGATTGCTGACAATCTCGGATGACTTTTTCAATGGTTTGGCTTTCGTTAAAGCAGGGAATTAAAATTGCCAGGTCTGTCACGTTTTGTCACTCCTAGTGCTGTATGCATATCGTTTGAATCGAACCGTTAAACCGGTGTGCTTTTGTGAATTAAAATATTCATATAATCACAACGTAGTTTATCACGAAACAACAGGAAATGCAATCATCAGACAGAAAAAAACAATGGAATCCCAAAAACAGTCCGAACTACATCAGAGAAAAACCAGGAGCCCCTGCATTGCAGCGGCTCCTGGTTTTTTCTTATTTTGCGTAATCGACGGCGGCTGTCTCCCGTACCAGGTGGACTTTGATCTGTCCGGGATACTCCAGCTCCTCCTCGATTTTCTTGGCGATGTTCCGGGCCAGGATGGTCATCTCGTCCTCCGAGACCTCCTCCGGCTTGATCATAATGCGGATCTCGCGGCCGGCCTGAATGGCATAAGCCTTGCTGACCCCCTTGAAGGAAGAGGCGATCTCCTCCAGCTTCTCCAGACGCTTGATATAGTTCTCCACATTCTCACGGCGGGCGCCGGGACGGGCAGCGGAGATGGCGTCGGCAGCCTGCACCAGGCAGGCCACGATGGTCTGGGGCTCCACATCGTTGTGGTGGGCGGCGATGGCATGGACGACGTATTCGCTCTCCTTATACCGGCGGGCCAGGTCTACGCCGATTTGGACGTGGCTGCCCTCAATCTCATGGTCAACGCTCTTGCCGATGTCGTGGAGCAGGCCGGCCCGCTTGGCGGTGGCCACATCCGCGCCAATCTCGGCGGCCAGCAGCCCGGCGATGTGAGAGACCTCGATGGAGTGGTTCAGCACGTTCTGGCCATAGCTGGTGCGGTAGTGCAGCCGGCCCAGCAGCTTCACCAGCTCGGGGTGGAGGCCGTGGATGTTCGTCTCGAACACGGCCCGCTCGCCCTCGGACTTGATGACCTGCTCCACCTCGCGCTTGGCCTTCTCCACCATCTCCTCAATGCGGGTGGGATGGATGCGCCCGTCGGCGATGAGCCGCTCCAGGGCGATGCGGGTGATCTCCCGCCGGACGGGGTCAAAGCAGGAGACGGTGATGGCCTCCGGCGTGTCGTCAATAATCAGCTCCGCACCGGTCAGCGTCTCCAGCGTGCGGATGTTGCGGCCCTCCCGGCCGATGATGCGGCCCTTCATCTCGTCATTGGGCAGCGGCACCACGGAGACGGCCACCTCCGCCACCTGGTCGGCGGCGCAGCGCTGGATGGCCTGGGCAATCAGGTTGCGGGCATAGGTGTCCGCCTCATCCTTGTAACGGGTCTTGATCTCCTTGATTTTTGCGGCCTCCTCGTGGGTCACATCGTTCTCCACCTGCTGAATGATCAGGGCTTTGGCGTCCTCTACGCTGAGGCCGGAGATCCGCTCCAGCTCCTCCAGCTGCTTGTCTTTCAGCTTTTCCGCTTCCTCTTTGGACCGCTCTGCAGCGGCCAGACGGTTGTTCAGCTTTTCTTCCTTTTTCTCAATGGCATCGGTCTTGCGGTCCAGGTTATCCTCCTTGGACTGCACCCGGCGCTCCTGCTTGGAAATTTCGGCCCGGCGCTCCTTGACCTCCTGCTCGTAAGCGCTCCTGTCCTTCAGGATCTCCTCCTTGGCCTCCATCAGGGACTCACGCTTCTTGCTCTCGGCGGACTTGATGGCCTCGTTGACGATGCGGGTGGCTTCCTGCTCGGCAGAGCCGATTTCCTTTTCAGCTTCACTCTTGCGAAGCTGAATGCCCAGCGCAATGCCGAGCGCCAGGAACACGACCGCGCACACGATACCTGTAATTACTGCGGGAATCATGGCTGTAACAATACACCTCCTGTTTAGATTTTTTGTTTTTTAGGGATAGCTTGGAGTTTTGCGAAAAGAAACCGCGCCGGTGGGACTGCCATCCCGCCAGCGCGAAACGAGAAAATTGAAAACACTTTCCCCCACGAATACCTGCGAAACAGGCGCACAACAACAAAGCGGTTTCCCCATGCGGCAACGCCGCACGCAAACCACGCGCACCGGTTCTCTGGATTCACCTGAATCTATCAAAAGGAAGCGCGGCGCCAGGCCGCCCTGTCTATTGAAGCAAACGTCCCGCAGCCCCAGGGGGCGGGAAGTGGTTTTCAAAATAGTCCACTTCTATTTTAATGCCAGAACCTCAAACTGTCAAGAACATTTCCCATTTGGAACGCCTTTTTCTCTGCGTTGTCAAATGATGTGACCCCCAGCAGTAGGAGTACAAACCTTAAGTT
>JAJPXL010000126.1 GCA_021205455.1 Clostridiales bacterium | reverse complement strand
GGTTAAGGTAAGGTTGATAGTTGTCTCTCCCATGGTTTTGTTCCTCCGTCTCTTTTATCGTGTCATAGCGGTTTGAGTGGCTGATTGCGCGGTTTAATGAGAGGAGAGGGGATCCCCTCCGGTCAGGCCCTGCTGCTGCATCATGGCGTCCAGCACCTGGATGTCCGTGGAGATGTCCAGCGCAGTATCCCCGTACAGGGCGTCCAGCTGCTTATCAAAGGCGGAACAGATGGTGTCCAGCATCTCCTCAATTTTCGCCTTGGTGGAATTGATATTCTCCCCGGAAACGCCTGCGCTGCACAGCTTGGCATAGCTGTCCAGCAGCTTGATGGTGGTGGGCAGGTAGTAATTCTGGAAGCGGCGGATCTGGGTCTTCTTCTCCGGCTTCTCCATGACGAAGCTGTAGATTTGGTTGGAGACCGTTTCGATGTGGCTGATTTTTCGGCTGATCTCCGCGTCCGGGATGGCGTCGTTCAGCCGGCGAATCTCCGCCAGGCTCTCGTCCCGCTGACGCTTCAGCGCGGCCACCTCCGGGTCGGAAGGCTCCGGTTCCGGCTCCACATATTCCACCACCTCATCGGGCCAAATCTGTCTGCCCACAAGGTAGGCAACCACGGACAGCAGGATGGTCAGCAGGTAGCCCGTCCAGGTGTGTACGCCGGCCACGAAGCACATAATCACCCACACTGCGGCAATCAGATAAAGCGGATAGCCGTTCCGCACCGTTTTTTCCTTTTTCATCCCAGCACCTCCGCGTTCCCTGTTTCCTGGAAGTTCTTTCTGTATCTATTCTACCTGTTTCAGCTCTGGCTGTCAAGGTAATTTGCCGCCCGTTTGGATGGTTTTATCATACGCTTTCTTTATGAACTTTTCATTTCGGGAAAATGAAAATTAGATGAAACTTTTCCCACCAAATCTGGGGCCCCTCACATCTCCCGGCGGCCCTCCAGGGCCCGCACCAGGGTGGCGTCGTCCGCATACTCCAGATGGCTGCCCACCGGGATGCCGTAGGCCAGACGGGTGATTTTGCAGCCGAAGGGCTTCAGGAGCCGGGAGAGGTACATGGCGGTGGTCTCCCCCTCGGTGTCCGGGTTGGTGGCCATGATAATCTCCTTCACCCCGCCGTCGGCCACCCGCTTCACCAGGGACTGAATCTCAAGGTCGTCCGGCCCCACATGGTTCATGGGGGAGATGACGCCGTGGAGGACGTGATAAGCGCCGTTATACTCGCCGCTGCGCTCCATCGCCACCACGTCCTTGGGGTCGGCCACCACGCAGACCGTGGAGTGATCCCGCTTATAGCTGGAGCAGATGGCGCAGGGCCCGTCGCCCTGGGTCAGGTTGCGGCACACGGGGCACAGCGTCACCGTGCGTTTCGCGTCCACGATGGCGTCCGCGAACTCCTGGGCCTCGCCCTCCGGCAGGTTCAGCACATAGAAGGCCAGCCGCTGGGCGGACTTTGTCCCGATGCCGGGCAGGCGGGCGAACTGCTCCACCAGTTTTTCCAGAGCAGGGGGGAAATATTGCATAGTGGCTCCTCCTCCGGGGCAGCGCACCGCCCAAAGGGCGGGGCTGCGTCCCGCTGTGATTCCACCGCCGCACCCTCCTCCGAAGGGCGGCATAGGATAGGATGCGGCAGGCCCAGAGAAAAAGTGTGCCCGCCGCTTGCGATAGCCGTCCCCGCAGTTTGCGGGGGCGGCACTGATTGAGTTACATAATGGTCAGCACTTCCTGGGCGTCGTAGCCCTCCTGCCGCAGGGCCTCCAAAATGCTGTGCTTGTGGCTGTGCCCGAAGGCTTCCAGCGTCACCTTCAGCTCCACGCCCTGCTGGCGGTTCACGTTGACGAACTGGTTATGCTCCAGTTTGATGATGTTGCCGTTCTGCTCGGCCACGATGCCCGCTACCCGCAGCAGCTCGCCGGGGCGATCCGGCAGGTGGACGGAGAAGGTAAACACCCGGCCCCGGCCAATCAGGCCGTGCTGTATCAGGCTGGACATGGTGATAACATCCATGTTGCCGCCGGTCATAATGGCCACCACGTTCTGGTCCTGAATCCCCAACTCGCCCAGGTGGGACAGGGCGGCCACGGTCAGCAGGCCGGCAGTCTCCACGATCATCTTGTGCTTCTCCGTCATGTCCAGGAAGCAGGCGACCAGCTCGTCATCGTCAATGGTCAGAATATCGTCCACGTTCTCCTGGATGTAGGGCAGCACCTTGTCCCCCGGCGTTTTCACCGCTACGCCGTCCGCAATGGTCTGGACGGGAATGGTCACCACATGGCCGGCTTCGATGCTGGCCTTCATGCTGGCCGCGCCGGAGGGCTCCACGCCGATCACCTTGACCCCGGGGTTCAGCAGCTTGGCGTAGGTGGATACGCCGCTGGCCAGCCCGCCGCCGCCGATGGGCACCAGAATCACGTTGACATCCGGCAGGTCGGAGAAGATTTCGTAGGAGATCGTGCCCTGGCCGGTGGCCACCCGCAGGTCGTTAAAGGGGTGGATGTAGGTCAGGCCCTGCTCCTGGGACAGACGGGCGGCCTCCTCCGCCGCATCGTCAAAGGCCAGACCGTGAAGCACCACGTTGGCCCCGTAGCTCTTGGTGTTGTTCACCTTAATCAGGGGGGTGGTGGTGGGCATGACGATGGTGGCCTGCACCCCGGCGGCCTGGGCGGCATAGGCCACGCCCTGGGCGTGGTTGCCTGCGCTGGCCGTGACCAGGCCCGCCGCCTTCTCCTCCTCCGTCAGGGTGGAGATGGTGTAGTACGCGCCGCGAATCTTATAAGCGCCGGTGACCTGCATATTCTCCGGCTTCAAATAGACCTGGTTGCCGGACAGGCCGGAGTAATAGTCGCTGTAGATGAGGTTGGTGGGTCGGGTGATGCCCATCAGCACGTCCCGCGCCGCTTTGAAATCGTTCAATGTCATCATAACTGAAAAGCTCCATTCCGCCGCCAGCGCGGTCCAAACCGGACGAAAACGGGCGGCTGCGTTCTCTCTGTCCTCCCGATGCTACGGAAAGCAGTCAACAGTTTTATTTTAGGCGCTTTTCCTGCAAAAGTCAATCCATGATGTGACGGGGCAGGGGATTTCCGGCGGAAAAACTGCGTATGGGCTGCAGCTCAGGGGAACGCCTACAGCAGCGAAAGCGCAATCCCCACGACCCCGTACTGCCGCTGCCGCTCCATGGAATAGTAGCATTCCATGTCGGCGGGGGAGGCCTGGGCCACCGTCTCTGCCGTATAACCGCAGCGCAGGAGGGGGAGGCTTCGGTACAGTTCCGCAAAGGACGGAAACCGATAGAGCGCCTCCACCCTTGCCGCTATGGTTTGGCCGGGGTCCTCTGTGCTTGTAAAAAAGATGGTGTCGCCCACCGCAATTTGCCGCCGCTTTTCGTCATAGAGCCGCAGCTCAATGGTTTTGACCCCGCTTTTGATTTGCGCAAACGGGACCGGGTCTAACTTCATGGTATGATTCATTTCTGCTGTCCGGGCGCTGCATGGCCCGCTCCTTCCGTTCCCTTTGGAAAAATGATACCATACCGTAGGGAGATTTGCAAGGGAGCAGTCTGACCTGCATCTTTTTTCTCAATCTGGGCCTTTGCAACAGGCCAGCGCTTGTATTATAGTTAAGGGACAGACCAACAAAGGCAGGAACCCCCATGACATCCCATAACAACCAGAAGAAGGCGGCCATCATCAACGACTTTACCGGCTTTGGCCGCTGCTCCATCGCCGTCGCGCTGCCCATCCTCTCCGCAATGAAAATTCAGTGCTGCCCCCTTCCCACTGCCATCTTCTCCAACCACACCGGCTTCCCCAGCTGTGCCTGGACGGACTACACCGACCACATGGCCCCCTATATGGCCCAGTGGGAGAAGCTGGGGCTGGAGTTTCAGGCCATCTCCACCGGCTTCCTGGGCTCTGATGCGCAAATCGACCTGGTAAAGCAGTTCCTGACCACCTTTAAGGGGCCGGACACCATCGCGGTCATCGACCCGGTCATGGGCGACTACGGCAGCCTGTACGCCACCTACACCCCCGCCCTGGCGGAGCGGATGGGGGAGCTGGTGCGCTTTGCCGACATTCTGACCCCAAACCTGACGGAGGCCTGCATCTTGACGGGCAGGGCGTTCTGCCCCGCCCCCTCCGAGGCCGAGCTGACCGCCATGTGTGACACGCTTTCCGACCTGGGGCCGGGGAAAATCGTCATCTCCGGCCTGGAGCTGGGGGCGGAGCTGGGGAACTTCGTCTACGAGCGGGGGAAGACGCCCCGGCTCCTGACCCAGCCCAAGGTGGGGGATTACCGCAGCGGCACCGGCGACGTGTTCTCCGCCATCCTCACCGGCGACGCGGTGAACGGCGCAGCCTTTGCCGATTCGGTGGAGCACGCCGCCGCCTTCGTCGCCAAGGCGATTCAGCGCTCCATCGAGCTGGAGATTCCCCTGACCGACGGCATCGCCTTTGAGGAGCTGCTGGGGGAGCTGGTCCCCGGCGGCCCCGCCATGAATTCATCCAAAGGAGCAATCGACCTATGACCATCACCTATCAAGTCAAAAACGGTATCTATATCAACATGACCAACCGCTGCCCCTGCGCCTGCACCTTCTGCCTGCGGCAGAACGGCCCCGGCGTCTACGGCTCCGACTCCCTGTGGCTGGAGCGGGAACCCACCGTGGAGGAGGTCTGCGCCGACCTGGACCGGTGGAATCTGGCGGATTATGACGAGGTGGTGTTCTGCGGCTACGGGGAACCCACCGAGCGGCTGGACGACCTGCTGGCGGTGGCCGCCCACATCCGGGCCGTATCCTCCATCCCCATCCGTATCAACACCAACGGCCTGGCGGATCTGATTGCCGGGGAGCCGGTGGCCGCAAGGCTGGAGGGGCTGATCGACACCGTTTCCGTCAGCTTGAACACCCCCGATGCGGAGGAATACCTTGCTATTGTTCGCCCCCGGTTCGGGGCGCAGTCCTATGACGCCATGCTGCGCTTCACGGAGGACTGCACCCGCTATGTGCCCAACGTGGTGATGACGGTGGTGGGGGAGCCGGTCACCAGCCGGTCGGCCCAGGACAAGTGCCGAGCCATCTGCGACCGGTTGGGGGTGCGCCTCCGCGTCCGTCCCTATGAAAGCTGAAAAACGAAAAAACGCATCCGAATCCATTTGGATTCGGATGCGTTTTGCCCTCAGGGCCGCAGCTCCAGGCCGCCGCTGACCGAGATGGTCTGCCCCGTGATGTATCCGCTCTCCTCGCTGGCCAGGAAACAGATGAGCTCCGCCAAATCCTCCGGCGTGCCCAGCCGCCCCATGGGGATGGAGGGCAGGAAGTCTGCCGGGTCCAGGTCGCCGGGGTGGAGGCCCTCCACCCGGGGGATGGCCCCCTTGGCGATGCAGTTCACCGTGATGCCCTCCCCGGCCAGCCGGGCGGCGGCGTTCTTCGCCAGGGCGTTCACCGCCCCCTTGGCTACGGCGTTCACGAAGCTGCCGTGTACGCCGCCTTCCACCCCTTCCACCGAGGTCATCAGGATGATGCGGGGGGCTTTGCTGCGGCGCAGGCTGGGCAGGGCAGCCTTCATCATGTTGAAGCTGCCTGCCACCAGATGCTCCACCTCCCGCATCAGCACCTCTGTCTCCACCTGCTCCATGGGGGTGCCGTCCCCCAGGCCGCCGGTGTTGGAGATGATCACATCCACCGAGCCGAACGCCTGCTCCAGCCGGGCATAGGTGTCTGAGGACTCCTCCGCCGGGCCGTTCTCTGCGCCGACGGCGACACAGCGGCCTGGATAGCCCAGGCGGTTGACCTCGTCCACCAGGGCCTGCGCCCTGGCCGCCGCGTGGGTCATCATCACCACGTTCATGCCGCCCTGACAGAGGGCCTTGACCGCCGCCACGCCGTCCCCGGCGGTGGCCCCTGCGAAGGCGCAGGTCCTTCCCTGTAATGTCTGCATTGCTTCAACCTCCTGCACTCAAAGGAACCGCTCCAGCCATTTGCCCATATAGGCATACAGCGCCGATTCCGTGTCGCCAAATTCGCCGGGCGTCGTCTCCGCGTCGTGGTTCGGCGTAAACATATGGGTCGCGCCGTGGACGAAGGCGATGCGCTTGTCCGCCATGGTCGCCTGCCGGTAAATCATCTCTGCGGCCAGGTACTCATAGCTGCCGGTCATGCCCATGGTCAGCATGGGTACCGTGATGTACTTCACGTTGCCGATGGGGGAGGCATAGCTGGAATCCCAGTCGATGCCGGAAATGCCCGTCTCCCCGATGGAGAAGTCCTCCTCAGACGCCCGGATGGCCTGGGCGCTGAGGAAGCCCTTGACCGTGTTCTGATTCGCCCCCATCCCGTAGAAGGAGGAGAAGCTGCGGTCAAACTCCGGCACCCGGACGCCGTACACCACCTCATGGGTGACGCTGCCGTCCCCGTGGAGCAGGTCATACGCCCCCTCAGTGTGGGTCAGGAGCCGTAAGTCCTGGGGCAGCATCCGGTTGTTGGGCTTGATTTGGCTGCCGCCTGCCACGATGAAGGGCTCATCGTCCAGATAATCGCCGCTGCTGGACGCGATGGCGGCCAGCCGCGCCTGGGCGGCGGCGATGAGCCGGTCATTCCGGCGCACCTGGGCGGCCCGGTAGGCCCGTACAAACGCCGGGGGATACTGCGCGCCGTCCCTGCGGTAGCCGTTGCCCTCGTCGAAGATGTCCCACTTCGGTTCCAGCCTGACGCCGTTGCCCTCCTCCGTCACCGCCGGGTCCAGGCTGAGGAGGGTCATGACGCCGTTGCCGTAGTTGGCGTCGATGAGCATGATGCCGTCGGCCGGGGTCAGGGGGCTGCGGCACTGGCACTGCCACAGCTTCTCCGGCCCTTGGAAAACCTCCGGGCCGCGCTCCGCCACCGCCTGGTAGGCGGTCATCAGCGTCGCGCCGCCGCTGTGCCCCATCAGGACGGTTCGTTCCGCCCCCTGGGCCTTCAGGAACCGGATGGCCCGGTCAATGATGGGGAGCTTGTCCTCAATGACGCCGCCCTCCTTCGCCTCGCAGGCCACCACCCGGTAGCCCTGCTGGGCCAGGCGGGGGCCCATGGTCAGCGCCATATAGTTCTGGTCGCAGTGCATGATGACCACGCCGACCTTGCCCTTCGCCCTGCGCCGCTCCGTCAGCAGCTCCGGCGCATAGTACATGGCCAGACCGGCAAAGCCCATGTCCAGCAGGGTCTCCTGTACGCCCTCTGTGCGGTCCTCCACAAAGGCGTCCTCTTGTAGATTCAGTCGATACATTCCGCGTTCCTTTCGTCTTTTCCGTGATATAGTATAGTTTAACACAAAGGCTTGCCGAACACAACAGGAGTTCGGCAAGCCTTTTTCGTCAGGGGTTTGATGCGATGCGGGGGCAGGTCAATAGCGCTCGATCACTTCGCCTGTCTCCGTGTTCCGGGCGAAGCGGCGCAGGAACTCCCAGGAAAGCTCCGCCATCTGGGGCATAATCATGTGGGGCGTATTCTCCAGGGAGATGTAACGGAAGTACCACTTCCCGTTTTCATTCCGGTAGTCGGAGAGGTAGGCCTCGCTGCCCATCACATAGCGCACCTCGGTCCTGTCCGCCGGGACGCCGTTGCGCCGGGTGACGTAGTCCGGGCTATCCTGGGCAGCGAGAATCTCCTCTCGGCTCCGCATGGGCAGCTTGAAGGCTTTCAGGCGGTTCTGGAAATAGGCCACATCCTCGTCGATTTTCTCCGGGGTGCGATCCGTCTTTTGATAGCTGTTTTCCAGCTGGCCGTTGATGTCGATGAGGGGATAGTCATACTGCCGGAAGGAGGCGATGATCTCCGGCGCCTTGCTCATGTAGTAGTCGATTCTGGCCCCCACCTGCAAGCCCACCGGGTCGCACAAGGTAGCCGCTGCGGCAATCAGCTTGGGGTGCCGACGGTAGAACTCCAGGGCATAGTACCCGTTGTGGGACTGGCCGGTGATGTACACCCTTGAGGGGTCGGTGGGATAGGCCGCCAGCACCTCCTCCAGCACGGAGGGCAGCACCTCGTCATTGTCCTCCGGCGTCTCCAGGGCGAAGTAGACCATCATAAATTCGCCCCGGCCGCACAGCTCGATAAAGTCATAGTAGAACTGGAAGGCCGTCTGCATGGTGCAGGGGCAGGCCGTCCGGGGCTCTTTCAGGGTGAGCAGCACCGGCAGCTTGTGGTCGGGGTGGGTGTAGGCGGATTCCGGGGTCAGCGTCACATACCAGTCGTGGCCGATATAGTGGTCCTCGTACCGGATGCCCTTCTCCTGCCAGAAGGCGGCCATTTTGGGGTCATGGGGGTCGGTGTAGTCCCGCTCTAAGCGCATCCCCTCCGCCTGCCGCTTGCCGGCCATGCTGCGGATGTGGCGTTCATAGTCCCACTCCGGCTGGTTCCGGCGATAAATGCCGCCGATGGTGTACTGGTGGGCCAGGTTCACCTGCCACTTGTCCGAGATGTTCACCACCGTCCGCCCGGCCAGAGTCTCCGGCTCCGGCCATGCGGTCAGGTCCAGGCCCGGCACATCCGCCAGGGTCAGCCCGTGGCGCACCAGGGCGGAGATGTCCACATAGAGTGGGTCGTAAGAGATGCGGAAGGTGCCCTGGGTCTCGATGCCCTTCTCAATCAGAGCGCCGCCGGTACTCTCCTTGCACTCGGCAAACTGCACCAGGATGTTTTCCCTGGCCGCCGTCTCCAGCAGCGCCGCGTTGTTCGCCAGGCGGTTCATGGCGTTGTGGGGGTCGTCGCGGTTCGTCTCGACGTAGGGAACCAGCAGCACCCTGGGATTATAGAGCTGGTGCCGCTCCACCGCCGTGGGGGCCATCTGCTCCCCCATCATGCCATAGCTGGAGAAGTACATCCCCTTCTCCTGCCAGGCCGCCACCACGTCCGGGAAGTAGGCGGCGCGGTTGACCTTATCCGTTGCCTCGTCGTGACGGTCGGCATAGTGGTCTACCCCAGGGGCCGCCTGCTGCTCCGCCGCAATCAGCTGCTCCAGCTTGCGGAAGAGGGGGGCGGCTGCGTTTTCGCAGCCCTCCCACGTCTCATCCCGCCAGAGGAACAGGTCGGGATAGCTGTATTGTTCGTTATAATAAGCCATAGGTACCTCTTTCCTCTGCTGCGGTCACATCGTGCCAAGGTACAGGTCGCTGTCGATGCTGCGCAGGTGGTTCTGGTACTCCTGCGTGGCGTACAGCGCGTCCCGGAAGTTGATGAGCTCGATTTTGTGCTCCCTGACCCAGCATTTCAGGGTGTCGGAGGTCAGGGCCGCCACATCTTCCGCCCGGACAGTGGTGAAGTACTTGGCCCTGGGGCCGTTGTCCCCCTGCTTGTAGACGGTGTAGTCCACATAGCCGGGGTGCCAGGACTGCTCGAAAATCACGTCGTCAGGCAGCTCCAGCATCTTGTCCGGGTCCTCCAGGTAGTACCGGATGGGGTCATACTCCTCGTACTGTTCCGTCAGCGAGTCGGTAAAGACCTTCTCATAGGCGTAGGCAGGGGCGGGGATGTAGATGTTCCGGCTCTTCCACTTCTCATCCGGGTACTTGATGCCGGAGCGGTCGCCCTTGGTGGCGAAGTTGTAGACAATGCCGTAGTCGTCGCAGATTTTCTGCTTCACGGCGTTGAACACCGTCTTTGCGCTGGTCAGGTCGGTAGTGTCCGGCACTCTGCCCAGGATTTGCAGGCAGCGCTTCATCTGGGCGTGGCACTCCGCCTCCAGCTCCCCCGCATCGATCTCGTCGGTGGTGCCGATGTCCGGGCGGAACCGGTTGGTGCCGGGAATCAGGAGGGAGGGCACCTGCTCCACCGGCAGCACCGGGCTGAACCAGAAGTGGCTGTGCCAGCCGATGGAAATCCAGGGCCGCTCCTTGAGCAGCTCCAGGGCCTCCACCGTGCCGGGGGACTCCAGCATCACGTCCGCCGAGGTGACGATGCCGTTGTCAATGGACTCAAAAGTGCCGATGTTGAAGACATGGGTATAGCCCACGTCGTCGGCGCGTACAATCATTTTTTTCATTCTGTTGCCTTTCTTATGCCCGTACAAGGCCGCTCACAGGTTGTTGATTTCCTTGCACCGGTGGCAGGAGACGAAGTGATTGGGCAGAACCTCCTCCAAATGCTGGGGCTGGCTGCACTCCGGCGTGGCATAGGGGCAGCGGGCCGCGAACCGGCATCCGGGCTTGGGGTTGATGGGAGAGGTGATCTCCCCTTTCAGGATGATGCGCTCCTGCTTGGAGTGGATGTTGGTGGAGGGGATGGCGGAGAGCAGCGCCTTGGTGTAGGGGTGCAGCGGCTTGACAAACAGCTCCTTGGACTCGCTGGTTTCCACCATCTGGCCCAGGTACATAACGCCGATGTCATTGGAGATGTGCCGCACCACCGACAGGTCGTGGGTGACGAACATATAGGTCAGGCCCCGCTTCTGCTGCAGCTCCTTCAGCAGGTTCAGCACCTGGGCCTGGATGGACACGTCCAGGGCGGACACCGGCTCGTCGCAGACGATGAACTCTGGATTCAGCGCCAATGCCCGGGCGATGCCCACACGCTGGCGGCGGCCGCCGTCCATCTCATGGGGATAGGCCAGGCGCAGACGCTCCTCCACGCCGCACAGCTCCATGAGCTGGGTCACTTCCTCGTCAATCTGGGCCTTGGTGTACTTATGGGTCAGCTGCAAGGGCTCCCGAATGGTCTGCTCCACCGTGAACCGGGGGTTCAGGGAGGAATAGGGGTCCTGGAATACCATCTGCATATGGGTGCGCAGCTCCTTCAGCCCATGATGGCTGACCTTGGTCACATCCTCGCCGTTGTATAAAATCTGGCCGCCGGTGCTCTCGTGCATATGGATGATGGTGCGGCCCAGGGTGGACTTGCCGCAGCCGGATTCGCCCACAATGCCCATGGTCTTGCCCTTTTCAATTTTGAAGGAGACATCGTCCGTGGCGTGCAGAAAGCCGTTCCGGACTTTAAAATATTTCTGGAGGTTTTTCACCTCGATACAAGGGGTGCTCATCTTACTGCTCCTCCTTCTTCTCAGTCTTCACGCAGCGGCAGAAGTGGCCGGGGGACAGCTCCCGGGTGGGAATCTTACCCTGGCGGCACTCCGCGCTGGCGTAGGGACAGCGGGGGCTGAACGCGCAGCCCTCCGGCAGCTGGGTGGGGTCGGGGGGAAGCCCTTCGATGGGATGGAGCCACTCCTCCTCATCATCCAGCTTGGGGATGGCCCCGAACAGGCCGACGGTATAGGGATGGGTGGGATGGTCGAAGATGTCCTCTTTCGTGCCGCTCTCAATGATCTCACCGGCGTAGACCACGGCCACGTTGTCGCAGGTCTGGGCCACGACGCCCAGGTCGTGGGTGATGAGGATCATGGAGGTGTTGTTCTTCTGCTGCAAATTCCGAATCATATCCAGCACCTGGGCCTGAATGGTCACGTCCAGGGCGGTGGTGGGCTCGTCCGCCAGCAGCAGGTCGGGGTCGCAGGCCAACGCCATGGCGATGACCACCCGCTGCTTCATGCCGCCGGAGAACTGGTGGGGATACTCCCCGTAGCGGGAGGCGGGGATGCCTACCATCTCCAGCATCTCCCCGGCCTGCTTCTTGGCCTCCGCCTTGGAGACGCTGTTATGCAGGCTGATGACCTCGGAGATCTGGTCGCCCACGGTGATGACGGGGTTCAGCGCGGTCATGGGGTCCTGGAAGATCATGGCGATTTTGTCGCCCCGAATCTTCAGCATTTCGGCCTCCGGCAACTCCGTCAGCGTCTGTCCGTCAAAGTGAATCTCGCCGCTGATGAGCCGGGCAGGGGGGACGGGCAGGATGCCCAGGATGGCCTTGGCGATGGTGGTCTTGCCTGCGCCGGTCTCGCCCACCAGCCCCAGGGTCTGCCCCTTCTCCAGAGTGAAGGAAACGCCGTTGACCGCCTTGGTGTCCACCTTGGACACGGTGTAGTATACCGTCAGGTCTTTGACCTCCAGGAAATGCTCCTGGTTCTTTCGTTCAACCTTATTTTCCATTTTTCACACCTCGGTCACTTCTTCAGTCTGGGGTCCATTGCATCCCGCAGGCCGTCGCCCATCAGGCAGGTCGCCAGGCTCAGCAGGCCGATGGCCAGGCCGGGGAAAATCAGCAGATGGGGATACATGGTGAAGTAGTCCTTGCCCTCATTCAGCAGAGCGCCCCACTCAGGAATGGGCGCCTTGATGCCCAGGCCCAGGAAGCTCAGGCTGGCCGCCTGCATGATGGTGCCGCCGATGCCCATGGTGCAGCCCACCAGGATGGGGCCGAAGGTGTTGGGCAGGATGTGGCGGAAGATGATGCGGGGGCTGGAGCAGTTGATGGAGCCGGCGGCCTCGATGTAATCGTTGTTGCGCACCTGGAGAATCAGGCTGCGCATCATGCGGGCGTTGCCTGCAATGCCGCCGATGGACAGGGCGATGATGGTGTTCATGACGCCGGTACCCAGCACGGTGGAAATCACCATGGACAGCAGGATGCCGGGGATGGCCTGGAAGATGTCGCAGATACGCATGACCACGTTATCCGCCACCTGGCCGAAGAAGCCGGCGATGGCGCCCAGCACCATGCCGATGGCCGTGCCCAGAAGGGTGGCCACCACGCCCATGAAGATGGAGTACCGGCCGCCGTAGAGGATACGGCTGAACAAATCCCGGCCGAACTTGTCTGTGCCGAAGAAATGCTCCAGGGAGCACCCCGCCAGGATGTCAGTGGTCATCTCATCGTAGGCATATTTGCAGATATAGGGCGCCAGAATGGCCAGCACCACGAAGATGACGAAGATTGCCGTGCCGACCATTGCCAGCGGGCTCTTGGTGAAGCGCCCCAGCACCTCTTTGGTCTGGCTGTTCCGCTTGGCCTTGGGGGCCGCAGTTGTTGCTGTTTTTGTCATTTTCCTCTCCCCCTTTACTTTCCTTCGTACTGAGCCTTGATGCGGGGGTCAACGTATGCGTAGATCAGGTCCACCAGCAGCATGACAAAGCTGAACGCGATGGCAATGACTACGACGCCGCCCCGCACAGCGGGATAGTCCAGGTTCAGGATACCGTTGGACATATACAGGCCGATGCCGGGAATCACGAAGATGGACTCGATGACCACTGTGCCGCCCAGAGAGGAGGCGAACACGGAGCCCAGGGAGGTGATCAGCGGAATCAGCGCGTTGGGCATAACGTGCTTATAAGTGACGTTGTGATTGCTGACGCCCTTGGCCCGGGCGGTGGTGACGTAGTCCGAATGGATGACCTCCAGCACGTCCACCCGGCATTGGCGGCCGATATTGGCAATACCGATGACGGAGTTGGAGATGATGGGAATTACATAGTGCTTCCAGGTGCCCACGCCGTAGGCGGGCAGGATGCCCAGCCCCACAGACAGCCAGTTGACCAGCATCAGCGCCAGCCAGAAGCCGGGGAGGGACAGGCCCAGCATGGAAATCAGCGTGGCCACATTGTCCTGCCACTTGCCCTGATGGGTGGCGGCCACAATGCCCAGAGGGATGCCCACCGCAGTGGTGACGATCAGGGAGCAGGCGGCGATGATCAGCGTCCGGGGGAACCGTTCGGCGATTTCTGTAGCCACCGCGATTTTGGACTGATAGGAGGTGCCCAAGTCAAAGTGCAGGAAGGTGTCGGACAGGAAGGTGCCCAGCTGGGTCAGGTAGGGCTGGTCCAGCCCCATGCTCACATACAGCTCCTGAATCGACTCCTCCGAGGCGTTGGCGCCCAGGATGATTTGCGCCGGGTTGCCGGGGATAAAGTACATGATCGAGAAGATTACGATGGCCACACCGAGGACCACGAAAATCATCATGACCAGTCGTTTTAAAATATATCTCCACATAATAAATAATTCACCCGTTTTCCTTTATGGAGTAAAATGAATGGATGCTTCTAAACGTGAGGGGGGCTGCCCTCCTCCGGAGCGGTTGACTCAATCGCAGCGGACGCCTGCTTGCGTGATGGCGGATAGGGTCATCGCTTCCGGGCGGACAGGGCAGCCCCGGATGCTATTGGGAATAGGGTAGGGAAGGATTGGGATTACTCAGCCACGCCGATGTAGGTGAATGCCTGAGGAATGACCGCGCCCTCGCCGCTGTAGACGATTTCGGAAATCAGGGAGCTGTCATAGACGTTGTAGTTGATTTGCACCAGGCCGGGAATCACATAGGCCTGCTCGGTCAGATACTGCTGGAAGGCGTTGACGCTCTCCTGGGTGTGGTTGTCAACGAAGATGCAGGCTTCCAGAAGCGCCTGGAGGGTCTCGTCGGTGGAGAAGATCTCGTTGGAGCTGCCGTCGCGGGTGTCAAAGGCGTTCTGGAAGATGGCGGCGCAGCAGTTGGTGGAGGACAGCTCGGAGATAATCAGGTCCCAGGCGGTCTCGTCGCCCTTGTTGGTCAGCCAGTTGCCGAAGGTCTCCGCCTCAACAACGACATCGATGCCGATTTGAGCCAACTCGTTCTGAATGATTTCGGCAATGTCGTTATTGATGCCGCCGTCGATCAGCAGCAGGGTGATGGTGGTGCCGTCGGGATAGGCGGACTGGGCCAGATATTCCTTGGCCTGCTCCACAGAGCGCTCCGGCAGGTAGGACTTCCAGGCTTCCTCGTCATAGTCGGAGTTGGAGGGCGCGCCCAGGCCGTAGACCGCCTGGTTGGAGCCGCCGTTCACCACGGAGGCGATGTACTCGTTGTCGATGGCGCACATGATGGCCTGGCGGAGATAGTAGTCGCTGGTCTTGGCGGACTCGCTGACGTTCACCAGGATGGACTTAGGGGCGTAATCGGCCTGCTCCAGCACCGTGTAGCTGTCGGAGTAAGCGCCGCCCTCCTGGAAGTTGGAGGCGTCGGTGGCGGCCAGGTCCTCGGTCATGTCGATTTCGCCGGTCTGCAGGGCCATGGTGATCTGAGAGGTCTCGGAGATGGTCTGAATCTCAATAACGTCCACGTTCTGCTTCTGGGTGTCAAACTTGATTTGCTCATCGGTGGCCCAGTAGTTCTCATTGACCTCCAGGGTCATGCTGACGCCGCTGGTCCAGCTGGTGACCACATAGGGCCCGGTGCCCACAGGGCTGGAGGCCATGCCGTCGCCGGAGGCTTCATAGGCTTCCTGGCTGACGATGTTGACCAGGCTCATCAGCTGCTCAAACGCGCCGGTGATGGGGGTGTCGGCCCAGGTGAACTGGACGGTGTAGTCGTCCAGGGCGGTGACGGTCTCAATGACGGAGGTCTGGGAGATCTCGCCCTCGGTGCGGACCGTCTCAAAGCTGAACACTACGTCGCTGGCGGTGATGTGGTTGCCCTCGGAGTCGTAGATGTTGTCGTACAGGGTGACCACATAGGTTAGCTCGTCGGTCTGCTCCCAGCTCTCCATCAGCAGACCCTCGAAGTCACTGCCGTAGTCGTGATAGCGGCCCAGGGTCTCAAAGACGGCGGCGGTGTAGGTCTTGGGGTTCAGGAAGGGGGTCAGGCTGGAATAGGCCTGGGTGCTGGCGTAAACCACCTTGTCCGCGCGGCCGTTGCCGTCGGCGTCGTTGTTCACGTCGGAAGTGACCGTGCCGGTGGAAGCTTCCTCAGAGGAAGCGGAGCTGCTGTCGCCGGACGAGGCGCTGCTGTCACCGGAGCTGCTGCCGCCGGAGCTGGAGCCGCCGCAGGCCACCAGCGAGCACACCATCGCCAGGGCCAGGAGCAGAGTCAGGAATCGTTTTGTTGCGTTTTTCATTTTTGTCCTCCTTTAAGAAATGGAACGTTTGAGAGGTGTTCCCTCCCGCCCATGCCGCGGGAGAGAACTGCGTTCGTGATTTGGAACACAAATTAAATCACGATTTACTAATTGAGAGTATAAACGCGCCGCGGCCAAAAATCAATTGACAGAATAGACAAACATCTTTTTTGTTTTTTGTGCAAAAAGCACAGGCTGCTGCCGCGGCGTCCGCGCCGCAAAGCAGTCAACGGCAGCAAAACAGGGCTGTCACGCAGCGAACCTGGTACGCAACAGCCCTGTCTCCTTCGCCGTTCGAACAAGCCACGGCGGCTTCAGCAGCGGCTGCCCGGCGCGCCGTCCACGTTGTGATAGGTGTCCAGCAGCAGACTGCGGTACCCCCGCCAAACGGCAGCGGACAGGGCAATGCTGGCGAGGATGCCCAGCGCCATACCGGCGTCCAGCACCGTTGCCGTCCCGTGAATCAGGACGTTGACAACGCTGCACAGCAGGGACAGCCCCAGAAGCACCGCCCGCAGGACGGCGCCATATCGAATGGACTGGTCGATCTCCGCGCTGTCCATCTCCTTGGCGTAGGCTTTGGACAGCAGGAAGCGCACGACCCCGGACAGCTCCAAAATCCACGGGACGACGGACAGCACGCCAAACCCGTTGGCCAGCTGGCAGCGGTTCAGCGGCGTATCCACCCTGGCGCAGGTCAGGTACAGGCAGATGCTGGCCAGCTCCGCCAGGGCGAAGGCCCATTTGACGGTTTTCAGCGGCCACTTCTCGCTGCGCCAGGCGACCCAAAGGCCCACATACCGGTAGACGATGCGGTAGCCCTTCCGGTTGTTGGCCACCTCCCGCACGGGCTGATTGTCCTCAAAATAGCGTTCCCGATAGGATTTCTTTTTCACCGCGACTCCTCCGTTATGACAGCAAAGACCTCTTCTTCCAGCGGCCGGAGTAGAAGTAGACGATGCACACCAGCGCCGGCAGCACACGGGACAGGCCGGTGCCCCAGAAATAGCCCAGCGCAGTCATGAACCAGTCCGTCTCCGCCGTGACCTGGAAGATGACGTTCACAAACAGCAGGCTCAGGCCGATTTTGCAGATGACGCCGTCCAGAATGCCGATGATAAAGTTCAGCGTGGCGTTGCCCGAGCCGATCACCATGGACTGATAGGAGCTGGTGATGGACGAGACGACGATATGTACGCACAGCATTTGGATATAGTACACGCCGAAGGCCTTCACATCCGCGTCCGTGGTGAAGATGCCGAACACCTGGGTCGGGAAGAAGGAGATCAGCAGGCTGATGCAGACGGCGAAGCACAGGCTGAACAGCAGCGCGGAGTGCACCGTCTTTTTCGCCCGGTCCTGCTTCTTGGCGCCCAGGTTTTGGCCCACCATGGCGGCGCTGGCCTGGGACATACTGGAGCTGAAAATCTCCAGGAACTTTTGCAGCTTGTTGCCGATGCCGTTGGTGCCGGAGGCGACAGCGCCGCAGGCGTTCACGTTGGCGTTGACCCAGAGCATGGAGGCCCGCACCAGCACGGAGCGGAGGGCCTGGGGCAGGCCCAGCTTCAGCAGCACCTTGGCGTGGTGGGGGTCGCATTTGAAGTAGGACAGCTTCAGCTCAAACTCAAAGGTCTCCTTGTGCCTATACATATACACGAAGGAGGCGGAGAACGCCGCCACCTGGGAGAACACCGTAGCCAACGCCGTACCGGCGGCGCTGAGCTGGAACACTGCCACCAGCAGGATATCCAGGAAGATATTCACCACCGCCGCAATGATGATGAACACCAGGGGGCGCTGGCTCTCGCCCATGCCCCGCAGCACGCCGCACACCGCGTTGTAGCCATAGATGAACGGCAGGCCTACGGCGGTGATGATCATATAGTTCCGCGCTTCGCTGAGGGATTCCTCCGGGCAGTTCAGCAGGTTCAGGATGGGGTTCGTCAGGGCGATGGTCAGCACCATGAAGGCCAGCGCCGCGCACAGCATCAGGGTGATGAACGTGCCGATGGCCCGTTTCTGGTCCTCATATTTTCTCGCGCCGGCCAGCTGGGCCACATAAATCTGTCCGGCAGCCGCGAAGGCGGTCGCCACCGGCATCAGGAAGTCCGCAATCTCGCCGCCCGTATTCACGCCTACGGTGCCCACATTGCCCACAAATTGCCCGATCACCATCAGGTCGACCATGGAGTACAGCTGCTGAATCACGTCCGTAATCACAATCGGCAGCGCGAACGACAACAGGGACGGCATGATTGGCCCGCTGGTCAGGTCGCGCCCGACCTTCTTCCCTACCGCGTTAGCCATAGCTTAGCAACCTTCTTTCTATTCGTCATTCCGTGCCTCATTCAAAGGGGAACACCACGTTGGCCTGCCTGCGCAGCTCGGTCATCACATGAGCGATGGTCAGCGTCTGGGCGTGGGTGGCCTCGGGGCACTCCGTGCGTCCCTCCCGCAGCGCCCGCTCAAAGGCCAGGAACTCGTATTCATAACCGGCGATGAAGGGCACCTCCGTGCCGTGAAGCATGGGCGGCACCGCGATTTGCTTCACCGGGTTGCCCTCAAGGTCCAGCACGCGGATGTTCTGGGGGTTGGAGATGCTGTCAAACCAGATGGAACCCTTGGTGCCGTTGATTTGCCCGTACTCCATGCCCTCCTCATGGGGGGTGTCGATGGTGCTTCTGCAATGGACAGTCCTGCCGTCCCTGTAGGTGACGGTATAATCGTCCCGGCTGTCCACGCCGGTGTCCAGGTGCTCAAAGGTGCCCTCAATGGAGGCGATATCCAGGCCGAAGTGGTCGGTCATCCGCCCCAGCATATAGGGGCCCATGTCCAGCAGCGCGCCGCCGCCCAGATCCAGCCGCTTGACCCGCTCCAGGAACAGGACGTAGGACAGGGAGACGAACTCCGCTCCGGTGACCTGGCCGATGCTGCCAGAGGCAATCTCATCGTCAATGAGCTGGCGGGAGGGCAGGAAGGAGGGCCACAGCGCCTCGGAGAGGAACACGCCCTTCTCCTCCGCCAGGGCCACCATCTCCGCCGCCTGCTTCTCATTGACGGCGAAGGGCTTTTCGCAGACTACGTTCTTCCCGTAGTGCAGGGCTTTCAGGCAGACCTCATAGTGGAACGAGTTGGGGACGGCGATGTAAACCAGGTCGATGGCGGGGTCCTGCATCAGGGCGTCATAGCTTTCGTACACCTTTTTCCAGCCCCATTTGTCGGCAAAGGGCTGGCACTCCGCCGCAAAGGCGGAGGCCACGCCGTATTTGACGATGGTTTCGCTGTTTAATTGATTCAAAATATCAGAAATCCAGGATGCGATGGTGCCGCATCCACACACACCGATATTCATGTTTGCTCCTTTCCTGTTCCGGCGGCCGGGCAGGGGCATGGTCTGCCCGCAGACGGAACGTGACATCATGTTTGAATAATGTACTAAATCGTGATTTAATTCAACCAATACAGTACACCAATTTTCCACTTTTGTCAAGGGCCTTTTCTCTGTTTTTCGTTTTTAGGCAATCTCGACAAAGCGCTTTGTAGAAATTATCCAAAAGGGCGCAAAAAAGAGGAGGGGCCGACCTGAGGTCGGCCCCTCCTTCGGGGAAGTTTGGCTCAGGATTCCTGCGCCGCGCTGATGGGGCGGATGGTGATGCTGCCGGGGAACTGCTCCCGCTCCGTCAGCAGCATATGCAGGTGGTCTGTGGCCCGGTACTGCTCGGAGCAGTAGGAATACAGCATATTGAAGCTCAGATGCTCCAGCGTCTCATGGAGGGGCTCGGCGTCCTCCTTGGAATAGCAGCTCCACCACACCACGGTGCCCTTTTCCACGATTTCGACATCCTTGGCCAGCAGCACCTCCGGCGGCCGGTTATAGGGCCGTTCACGGCCCGGGTCCAGCATACCCCGCTGCTTGGCGTCATTGATGATGGGGATGATCTCCTGGGCATAGGTTTCGGCGAACAGGTCCTGAGGGCAGTTCTGGTACAGATATTTGGTCAGGTCCTTCCCCAGCATCTCACAGAACTGCCCGTATACGATGGTGTGCCACAGGATGCACTCGATATAGTCCGTCGGGTTGACCCAGTCCGGCAGGGGATTCTCCCGGCGGGCCACCTGGTAGAGGTTGCCGGTGTAGATAAACAGCAGATTCTCCTTGCTTGTAAAATGGTGGTAGAAGGAGCCGTATGCCACGCCAGCCTCTTCACAGAGATTGCGCACAGTCAGGTATTTAAAATCGTATTGGGACAGCATCTTCTCCGTAGCGGTGAGAATTTTCTGCTTCGTCTCTTCTGATTTGACTTCGTGGGGCAGCTTTTGCTTGATCATAATTTTGTTCCACAGCCTTCCATAAGTATGTTGACATATCCTGACAAACCTCTTATAATAAACGTGAATTGCGGTCTAGAGTCAGGTTTAATTGCTTCAAGTTTAAACGATAGAATTGCATATGTCAATACTTCAATTCGAGAATGCTTCAGACTTTTGGTAATTCTCGCCGTTTTTCGTTGGGCCAAGCGTGATGCGCGTTGAACATTTGGCTTTTGCTGCAAAGGAAAATCGCAATTCCATTTGATGTAAAGTGAGGAGAAACCTACCATGATCAATCTTTCTGCAAAACCCTTCTGCCTGAGCGAGGAGCAGTGCCAGTGGGTCGCGGACACCCTGGCCGGGCTGACGAACCGGGAAAAGGCCGGTCAGCTGTTCTGCGTGATGGGGGGAGACTACGGCGCCGAGGAGCTTCAGACGCTGGTGACAGACTACTGCATCGGCGGCATCCTGTACCGCCCGGAACCGGCGGAGGCCATCCGGCAGCACTTTGCTCCGCTGGACAAGTGCGCCAAGATCCCCCTGCTGAAGGCCGCCAACCTGGAGGAGGGCGGCTCCGGCGGCATCTCTGACGGCACCTTCTTCGGCTGGCCCATGGCCCCCGCCGCCACGGACGACCTGGGCGTGATGGAGAAGTTTGCCACCGTCTGCGCGGTGGAGGGGCAGAGTGCCGGCATCAACTGGACCTTCTCCCCGGTCTGCGACCTGGACCTGAACTATCGCAACCCCATCATCAACGTCCGCTCCTGCGGCTCTGACACGGACAAGGTGCGGGCAAAGTGCTCCCAGTATGTGAAGACGCTGCAAAGCTACGGCATGGCGGCCTGCGCCAAGCACTACCCCGGCGACGGCGTGGACTTCCGGGACCAGCACCTGCACCCCACCTACAATAGCCTCTCCGCCGAGGACTGGTACGCCAGCTATGGCGCCATCTATCAGCAGCTTATTGAGGACGGCCTGATGAGCATTATGGTGGGCCACATCGTCCAGCCCAACGTGGAGATGGACATCAACCCATCGCTGACCTTTGCGGACTGCCTGCCCGGCTCCCTGTCCAAGGAGCTTCTGACCGGCGTGCTGCGGGAGAAGTTCGGCTTCAACGGCGTCATCACCACCGACGCCACCATTATGAGCGGCTTCACCCAGGCCATGCCCCGGAAGCAGGCCATCCCCACCGCCGTCATGGCCGGGTGCGATATGCTGGTCTTCACCACCGGCTTCTATGAGGACTACCAGTACATCCTGGACGCCCTGGACAGCGGAATGCTGACCCAGCAGCGGCTGGATGAGGCGGTGACCCGTATCCTGGCGCTGAAGGCGAAGGTGGCCTTCCGGCAGCCCACCTGCAAGATGCTGCCCCAGGCCAAGGAGTGGCAGCGGGAGTGCGCCGACAAGTGCGTCACCCTGGTGAAGAACAACCAGGACTGCCTCCCCATCACCCCGGAGAAATACCCCCTTATTCGCATCTTCACCTTCGGCAACGACAACACTGTGGACGGCAGCATGACCGCCATCGCGGAGGAGTATTTGCAGGCCGCAGGCTTCCAGACGGAGCGGTTTGACATCGACCAGGAGGAGATGCACGGCACAGCCGACCTGCCAGCCGGCCGTCTGTCGCTGTACCTGGCCAACTGTGAGCACGCCTCCAACCAGACGGCGGTGCGGCTGTTCTGGGCGAAAAAGCACGCCCTGGACGTGCCCCGCCACCCCCTGGAGGAGCCCTCCGTGTTTATCTCCTTCGCCAACCCCTACCACCTCCAGGACGTGCCCCGTGTGAAAACTTATATCAACGCCTACAGCTGCCACCGGCCCATGATCGAGGCCGCGCTGGACAAGCTGATGGGCCGCAGCCCCTTTAAGGGGGTCTCCCCGGTGGACGCCTTCTGCGGCCTGATGGATACCCATCTGTAAGCAGGCGACTGCCCCAGGCAGCGTACAAACGGAATAGAGGACCTTGATGCGCCCCACAGCGCAGGATACCCTTCCTGCGCTGTGGGGCGTTGGGCTTTTTCCACAAAATTTTGATAAATTATTTGTCCAAAATGTCGATTGAATTGTTTGCCGGATGCTGGTATACTTCCAATTAGTAAATCGCGATTTAATCTTTGATTCAAACCAGGATAACTGCCGCTCTGCCCGGACCGGAGCGCAGTACAAACAACTTATCCAATCAAAAGGAGAATTCAGACATGAAGAACAAGAAGCTCAATACACTGACCGCGTTCCTTCTGGCTGCGGTCATGATGCTGTCCCTGGCCGCCTGCGGCGGCAGCACCTCTGAGGAGGGCGGCAGCTCCGCCGCTGAAAGCTCTACTGCGGCATCCAGCGCAGCGGAAAGCGAGTCCGGCACAGAAGCGGAATCCTCCTCCACCGATGTGGAGGAGACTGAGACAGGGACGAACACCTTCCCCAAGTCCGTCATCAAGGGCACCGAGGAGGATGCCGATGAGGACGACAACACCATGAGCGTCGTCAACGAGGTATACGCTTCCTACTATCAGGAGGGCAGCTCCGCCGAGGGCGTGGCCGCAATCATCTCTGCCGGGAACTGCTATGTCAACGGCGCTCAGGTGCCCACCACGGAGGAGGAATTTGACGAACAGTATCCGGAGGGCTTCACCGTCAATGAGTCCACCTGGATGACGAAAAACGAGGACGGCACCTGGTCCATTGGCTCCGGCTATGCAGCCACCATCCTGGAGGTAAGCTATGCGGAGGCTGCCACGGAGATGTTGAAGAGCGAGACCTCCAACGGCTCTGAAACCCTGCTCTACGACGATGACGGCGACGGCTACGCTGACCGCATTGAGTCCACCGAGTATCTCGCCGTGGGCGTGACCGAGCTGGTGGAGAACGAGGACGGCACCTACACCATCGACGTGGGTATGTACATCGACACCATCGACTACCCTGAGAAGTACGCCACCCTGCTGGAAAAGGAATTTGGCAGTGTGGATCAGGAGATTTTCCACAACATCCCCGCCGACCATTTTGATGAAACCATCCAGTCCGGCGACTGCGCCATGTACTATCTGGCAACGGATGGCAGCTGGTACTTTGTACGGGCCACTGAGGTCAGCGGCGTGTTCACTGACGGCGTAGACCACCAGTATTACACCATGGACGGCGTGGTCTACCCGGACGCCATGAACGGCCCGAACACCACCTATTCCGCCTCTAACCGCAGCGGCGGCTACTCCAACTTTGTGAAGTTCTTTGGCCTGAACGGCAATGAGGACTATACGGTTAGTATGTGGCTGGTACCGGTCAGCGAATACGCCACCTCCACCGGCAAGCCCCTGGGCTTCACCAGCAATGACAGCGCCGTCGCCTTCCTGGAGACCGCCATCGCCTACGCCCAGGAGAAGCTGGACAGCACCGTGATCAGCGAAGACGGCAGCGATGTGGAGGCCGGGAAGCAGTGGATCAGCGCCGACCTCTATAACGAGCTGTCCGACGCTGTGACCATGGCCCAGGCCACCCTGGACGCCGGGGAGACCCGCTCCATCTTCCTGGACTATCAGTGCTATCTGATTTATATGGCGCTCCACGGCACCGCCGGGGACATCACCGCCCAGTACACCGGCTATAACTTTGACGGTTTTGAAAACTACGCCTCTGAGTATTACACCCTGGCGACCATTGAGAACGAGGCCGATTTGAAGCTCTCCGACAGCCAGTTCGACGTCTATTTCGAGGGCGGCAGCGCCGCCGATGGGCTGAAAGCTGTCGTGGACGCCGGCGAGGTCTATGTGAACAACTATCAGCTGACCGCCGAGGAGGCCACCTTTGAAATCAACGGCCAGGCCGCCGTCTATGAGACGGACAGCGGCTGGGCGTGGAACGCCCATGCCCTCTACTCCGGAGAGTGTGAGAGCTATGCCGACGCCGCCTATAGCCTGGCCGAGAGCCTGACCGGACTTGAGGGTCAGACCGTGCAGCTGCTGGCGAAAACCGGCAGCACCACCGTTGCCCAGGTCAAGACCACTGTGGTAGAGACGGCTGTCGCTTACGGCACGGAAGGCACCTACGCTGTGGTATACTATACGGATGCTGACGGCGCGACCTACACCGACGGCAACGGCGAGGAAATCACTTTTGACTCCGAGAATGGTTCCTCCAGCGTCAGCGGGGAGGATGCCGACGCCATCTATCCCGGCGACATTTACATCTACTGGAAGGACGCCAACACCATCGGCGCTACCAGCCAGTGGGTAGCCATTCGCGCCGCCTATGTGCGGGGTACGCTGTCCGTTACTGCGGAGGGTTCCCTCTGGACGGAGGAAGGCTCTGATGAGACCGTCCCGGTGGATGACGCCATCGTCGGCACCCTCCACCTCCCGGAGGCCAACACTGTGGCCGGATTCACCGGCGAGGACGGCGTTGTGACCATGTGGTATCTGCCCACGGATGAGGAGCTGAACAGCGCCACCGTCTCCCCCGGCCTGACCAACCGTACCATCGGCTTCACCACTGAGGAGCCGCAAACCGGCGAGGATTCCGGCGACACCGGCTTCGGCGGGTAAGCCTTGAACTCTCATTATCGGCAACAAAGCGGACTGCACCGCTGGCGGCATCGCCGGCGGTGCAGGTTGGAAATCATATTTACGGCAGGAGGTACCGTTATGAGCAATGACACATCGGCCAATGCGTTTGACGCCTATCTGGATCGGATGACGGGGGGCTCGGATGCCATCACCCGGCAATACCTGAACTCCCTGCTCATTGAAATGCGGCTGGTGGGCTCCGGCCTGGCCAGCACCGAGGCGGACGCCTTCGGCCTTCGCCTGGATACCCCCATCATGCTGGGGGCCTTCGGCGGCTATCCGATGCTGGGGGAGAACGCCCTCTTGCAGGAGGCCCAGGCAGCGGCGGAGGCCAATACGGTGATTTGGCTGGGCGGCTTCCAGCCGGAGGAGGATGTCGCCCAGTGCGTCGCCCTGGGGGCGAAAACCGTCAAGGTCATCAAGCCCTACCAGGACAGCGCCCGCTTCCTGGGGGAGGCCAAGCGGGCGGAGAAACTGGGCTGCGTGGCAGTCGCCACCGACCTGGACCACGCCTACAGCAAGAAAACCGGCGGCTACGACTGCGACCCCAAGGAGGGGGCTCTGTTCGGGCCAAAGAGCGTGGAGGAGCTGGCGGAGGCCGTGAACCAGCTTCATGTTCCCCTGGTGGTGAAGGGCGTACTCAGCGTCAGCGACGCGGTGAACTGCCAAAAGGCGGGGGTGCGCCACATCCTGCTGTCCCACCATCACAGCATTATGGACTATGCCGTTCCCCCGGTGATGCTGCTGACGGAAATCCGGAACGCGGTGGGGGAGGACATGACCATCATTGTGGACTGCGGCATTGACACCGGCGCAGAGGCCTTCAAGGCCCTGGCCCTGGGCGCCGACCTGGTGTGCAGCGCCCGGGCGGTGATGAAGGCGCTGCGCAAGGGCGGCAAGGACGGCGTGACGGAGTGGATTCGGCAGAGCACCGCTCTGCTGCGCACCTATCTGAACCGCACCGGTTCGCTGGACATTCACCATATCGACCCCACTGTGCTTCACAGGAGGGCGTTCTGATACCAGGGCCGCCGGATAGCAAAAGAGCAAGCGCCAAATGGCTGCCTTTGGCAGACCACTTGGCGCTTTCATTTTGCCTGCGGCACTTCCGGCGCACGGCAAACAAATAATCCGAACTCCGTTCCAACCGGAACCAAGTTCGGATTACTGTGGTGCGCGAGGCGGGAGTCGAACCCGCACGCCCGTAAAGAGCACTGGCACCTGAAGCCAGCGAGTCTACCAATTCCACCACTCGCGCGTATCTGAAGCAGCCTTGCGCCTCAGCACGTGTAATATAATAACACGCACCTCACCGGTTGTCAAGCCCTAATTTTACTTTTTTTCCCTGAAAATACGGGACGGTTCTGTTACCCGATCAGGCCGAAGTGGTGGCAGGCGTCGTAGATGCCGCTGCCGTCGCAGGGGCCGGTGATGTAATCCGCCGCAGCCTTCGCCATGGGCTGGCCGTCCCCCATGCAGATGCCGCAGCCACAGAAGCGGAGCATCTCCACATCGTTGGGGCCGTCGCCAAAGGCGTAGGTGTCCTCCCTCGTCATGCCCAGATGGGTCAGCAGCGCCTGGATACCGGTGGCCTTGCTCAGCTCTTTGGGGACGAGCTCCACCATCTGGTGGGCCTCGCCGTACCACAGCAGCTGGAACCGCTCTGCCAGCGCGGAGACGCAGCCCCGCTCCTCCAGCAGCTGCCCGCTGGCCACGAAGGCCTTCTGCACCGGCGGCTGCTGCCCCGGGGAGTAGGGCACCAGCGGCACGCTGGGGCCGAACACGTTGCCCCATAGGGCCTGGACAGCCGCCTCCTGGGCGGGTTCATAGTAGAGGCCCTCCGGCCCCTCCAGCACGAAGGTGCAGCCGCACCCCCACAGCAGGTCGTGGAGCCAGGCGGTTTCCTCCGGCGTCAGAGCGTCAAAGTACACCGTCTCCCCCCGGTAGACCACATGGCCCCCCGCCGCGCAGATGATGCCGGCGAAGTTCAGCTCCTCCGCCCAGTCATTGGCCACCGCCACCCGGAGGGTGCGCCCGGTGCAGAGGATGGGCAGGTGCCCGTTCCCCCGCAGGAGGCGGAGGGCCTCCTTTGTTGGCTCCGGCACAGGGCTGTGGTAGGGCTTCAGGGTGCCGTCTATGTCAAAAAATACCAGTTTGGAATCCATCGCCTGCTCATCCCCTCTGCGCCGCTTGCCGGAGGCGGCTGTTACGCCTCCTCGTCCTCCTCATCCTCATAGCCCACGTCGATGGAGAACTTCTGGCCGCAGGCCTGGCACACCACCTGGCCGCCTGCCAGCGTCTCCTCATCCAGGATGATGGGGGCCTGGCACTTGGGGCACTCCACCTCGAACTCGGCCTCGCCGTCCTCGTCGTCGTAGTCCTCCTCGTCCAGGCTGTCGGAAATCAGGTCGCACAGCTCCTCCAGGCCCTCGTTCAGGTCGTCCACCTGGTCGGCCATGGCGGTGATGCTCTCCTCGTTCTCCGTGACGTGACTGGCCATCTCCTCCACTACGTCGATCATGGCGCTGAGCAGCTTGGCCTCCGCCGTGCCGGTGTCGGGCAGGCCCAGGCCGTCATACAGGCCCCGCAGATAGGCGGCCTTCTCCGATAATGTCATAGGAATACGCTCCTTTCCGGTTGAAAAAAGGCCGCATCAGCAATGCGGCCTTTTGGGGGTGAGTTCTTACTTGCAGCGGCCCATATACTCGCCGGTGCGGGTGTCGATCTGGATGCGGTCGCCCTCGTTGATGAACAGCGGCACCTTCAGCTCTGCACCGGTCTCCACGGTGGCGGGCTTGGTGACGTTGGTGGCGGTGTCGCCCCGAACGCCCGGCTCGGTCTTGGTGACCTCCAGCTCCACGAAGTTGGGGATGGAGACGGAGAAGATTTTGCCCTTGTAGGACAGCAGGGTGCAGGGGTCGTTCTCCTTGACGAACTTGAAGTTCTCCGGCAGGGAGTCAGAGGCCACAGGCTCCATCTCATAGGTCTCCAGGTCCATGAAGTAGTACAGGTCGCCGTCGCTGTAGGAATACTCCACGTCCTTGCGCTCAATGAAGGCTTCCTCGAACTTGGCGGTGGGGTTGAAAGAGGTCTCGGTCACAGCGCCGGTGACGATATTCTTCATCTTCGTGCGGACAAAGGCGGCGCCTTTGCCGGGCTTGACGTGCTGGAACTCCACGACCTGCATCAGCTTACCCTCATACTCAAAGGTCTTTCCGTTTCTAAAATCGCTGGCAGTGATCATAAATCAATTCCTCCAATAAACTCGAAATAGGCGCAACAGCCCTAATATTCACAACGATATTTTACATGATATTCCCCCTTTTTGCAAGGGGGAACCGCTAACTTTGTGAAAAAACTTGGGTCGGGCTAAAATCTTCCCTCCGGTATGAAGGAAAACCTGCACAAATTTTGGAATTTTCCTCAAACCACTCTTGACAAACTTGCAAAATGCGGTTACAATGAACCTTGCAAACCCCAAAAGCGTTGAAGGGATGAAAGACCTGGCAGGCCAGCGCAGAGAGTCGGCGGTCGCTGTAAGCCGATGTGACGTGCCCGGTGTATGACTGATCCCAGAGCTGACAGCCTGAACTTTGCCTGAGTGCGGATAGTAGGGCGGTACGGCAGGACACCGTTACCCGTCCGGGCCTTGTTGGAGGCCGCAGAGGGCCAGACCGTGATGTCTGGCTGAATCAGGGTGGTACCGCGTATTCTGACGCCCCTGACCGGTAAGCTGGTCGGCAGGCGTTTTTCTTTTTGCCCTGCGGCCGAACCCCGCGGCTGCGTGCCGCACGGAAAATCTGATTTTTGGAGGAATCACAACTATGCAAGGCTACGAGAAGTACATCCCCTTTAAGCCCCAGCCCATTGAGAACCGCACCTGGCCGGACAAGGTCATCACCAAGGCTCCTATCTGGTGCTCCGTGGACCTGCGGGACGGCAATCAGGCCCTCATCGACCCCATGAACATGGAGGAGAAGCTGGAAATGTTCCATATGCTGGTGGATGAGATCGGCGTAAAGGAAGTGGAGATCGGTTTCCCCTCCGCCTCTGACACGGACTACAGCATCTGTCGGGAGCTGATCGAGGGCGGGCACATCCCCGACGACGTGACCATCCAGGTGCTGGTGCAGGCCCGGGAGCACCTCATTAAAAAGACCTTCGAGGCCATCCAGGGGGCCAAGCACGTCATTTTTCACTTCTATAACTCCACCTCCACCCTCCAGCGGGAGGTCGTGTTCCACACCGACGTGGAGGGCGTCAAGAAAATCGCCACCGACGCCGCCGACCTGATTTATGAGATGGCCCAGCCGGTCATCGCCTCCGGCATGGATCTGCGGTACGAGTACTCCCCGGAGTCCTTCATGGGGACGGAGATGGACGCTGCGGTGGATATCTGCGCCGCCGTGCTGGATCACCTCCACGCCGACGCCGACCACAAGGTCATTCTGAATCTGCCCACCACAGTGGAGAACTGTATGCCCAACCAGTTTGCCGATGAGATGGAGTATTTCATCCGCAAGCTGCCCGGGCGGGAGCGGGCCATCATCTCCCTCCATCCCCACAACGACCGGGGCTGCGGGGTCGCCACCACCGAGGCTGGTCTGTTGGCCGGTGCGGAGCGGGTGGAAGCCTGCCTGTTCGGCAACGGTGAGCGCACCGGCAACGTGGATATGATCACTGTGGCTATGAATATGTACGTCCAGGGGGTCGACCCGGAGCTGGATTTCAGCCATATGGACCGCATCATCAGTATGTATGAGCGCTGCACCAAGATGAAGGTGCCGGAGCGCCAGCCCTACGGCGGCGACCTGGTGTTCACCGCTTTCTCCGGCAGCCATCAGGACGCCATCAACAAGGGCTTCAACTATATGGCGGAGCATCACTCCGAGAAGTGGATGGTGCCCTACCTGCCCATCGACCCCACCGACCTGGGCCGGGCCTATGAGCCGGTGCGCATCAACTCCCAGTCCGGCAAGGGCGGCGCGGCCTTCATTATGAACCACAAGTTCGGCTTCGATATGCCCAAGGCCATGCACGCCGAGTTCGGCGCCATCGTTCAGGCGGAATCTGACCGTCAGGGCGTGGAGCTGAAGCCGGATGTGATTTACCAGCTGTTCAAACAGGAATACCTGGATGTGGACGGCCCCTATCGCCTCATCAGCAACAAGCTGCGGGCGAATGTGGAGAACGGCGTGGCACACTCCTTCTTCTACGGCAAGCTCCAGCACAAGGACACCATCTTCGAGGTCCAGGGCGAGGGCAACGGCCCCATCGACGCCTTCTTCAACGCCATCGCCAACGAGCGCATGAGCCGCTACCAGTTCATTGACTACAAGGAGCACGCTATCAGCCAGGGCTCTGACTCCCAGGCTGTGGCCTATATCCAGCTGCGCACACTGGACGGGCAGGATGTGTTCGGCGTGGGCATTGACCACAACATCTCCATGGCCTCCATCAAGGGCATTCTGTGCGCTGTGAACCGGGCCTGGGCCGCAGAGCGGAAGTAAGCCGCTGAAAATGGAACTGTACTTGATGAAAAAGGAGGCTTCCTGCTTAGCAGGAAGCCTCCTTTTATATCGTTATGGGGATATGGCAGTCAAACGGTTTCATCGTCTGTTTCAATGAGCAGTCTCTTTTTTCAGAACTGCTCCCCGATACAGGGGAACCGTTTCACGCCCGGTCGGCGTCACAGATGGCGGAAAACTTTTTCAGCGCGGCGGGAATGTCAATGCGCTGGGGGCAGAGCCGGGCGCAGCGGCCGCAGGCCACGCAGCGGCTTGGCAGCTTGTCCGACCGCAGCTCCCGCACCTTGCCGTGGGCGCTGCCGCTGTTATAGACGCTGATGTCATTGTACAGCGCCAGCAGGTCGGGGATGTCCAGCCCCACGGGGCAGCCGTCACAGTAGTGGCACTTCGTGCAGGGCACGTTGACGGTGCGGTGGAACAGGTCAAAGGCGCTCCAAAGGGTGTCCAGCTCCGCCTGACTCAATGGCTCCAGGTTGGAGAAGGTGGCCACATTGTCCTCCGCCTGCTCCAGGGTGCTCATGCCGCTGAGCACCACCTGCACCTCCGGCAACGTGCGGACGAAGCGGAAGGCCCAGGAGGCGATGGACTGCTCCGGCTCCGCCTCCTTCAGCATGGCGTCCGCCTCCGGGCACAGGGAGGCCAGCCGCCCGCCCCGGCAGGGCTCCATGACCCAGACCTTCAGGCCGTGGGAGGTGATGATCTCATACTGGCGCTTGGCGTCCTGGAGGGTCCAGTCCAGATAGTTCAGCTGGATTTGGACGAACTCAAAGGTGTTCGGGTAGCGGTTCAGAAAGTCCTCCAGCATCTCCGGCTTGGCGTGGCTGGAGAAGCCCAGGTGATGGATGCGCCCTGCCCGCTTCTGCTCCAGCAGGTAGTCCACCACGCCCATCTTTGGGTCGACGTAGATGGGGAAGGAGCCGTCGCTCATGTTGTGGAGCAGGTAGAAGTCGAAATAGTCCACACCGCAGCGGCGGAGCTGCTCTTCAAAGATGGCGGGCACGTCCTCCGGAGCCTTGATGTCCCAGCCCGGCATCTTGTCGGCCAGGTAGTAGCTGTCCCTGGGGTACTTGCTCAGCGCCTTGCCGATGAACTGCTCGGACTTGCCGCCGTGATACATATAGGCCGTGTCGTAGTAATTGACGCCATGGCTGTAGACGTAGTCAATGATTTCCTGAGCCTTTGCCTCATCAATGGGGGCGCCCCGATCCTCTCCAACGGTGGGGAGGCGCATATTGCCCATGCCCAGGATGGAAAGCTCTGCTTCCTGAAACGGGAGATAACGCATGGTTCTGTACACTCGCTTTCTAAGTAGGATAGGGCTGGGACGCTGCGGCGCAGGCCGCATTCCCAGCTAATTGTTTATTATACCACAGGCAGGCAGCATTTGCCAGGGTCGGAGCATCATTTGCCGCCAAAAAAAGTTTACAAAATGGCGAAAAAATAATTTCCATAAGTGGGCGCGGTATGCTATAATAGGGGAAAGGGCGAGCGGCCTGGCAGGGGGACGCTGCAGCGTACCCGCCGCAGTCCCTCAGAAGGAAAACGGAGGCGCAGCGAATATGACGCATTTGAAGGTTGTCGGCGCGATTTTGATTTTTAACGGGAAAATCCTCTGCATGAAGCGGAGGAAGGGCCAAAATGAGGCCACGAGCCTGAAGTATGAGTTCCCCGGGGGCAAAATCGACCCAGGGGAGACCCGCACCCAGGCCCTGGCCAGAGAGCTGGAGGAGGAGATGGACCTGCACCTGACCATCCGGGAGGCGGACTTCTACCAGGAGGTGCATCACCAGTATGCCAACTTCTTCATCACGATGTATGTCTATAAGTGCTATATGCCCTCCCCCTATTTTGTGCAGAAGGAGCATGTGGATCACCGCTGGCTGACCCCTTCGGAGTTGCCGGAGCTGGAATGGGCGCCGGCGGACCGGTATGTGGTATCCAGGCTGCGCTATGAGACGGTGTAACGGCAGACCGTTTAGGAAAATTCTACATAAGGACCTGTCTGATTCCACAGAAAATAGTTGAAACTGCAAAAATATAGTGCTACAATAATCAATATGAATCCGTCGCCTGGGGCGGCGAGGCAACTGTGGAATTTATGCAAGTAAAGGAGCGTAGTGTAATGAAACGAGTCGGATTACTCACCAGCGGAGGTGACTGCCAGGCGCTGAACGCCACCATGCGTGGCATCAGCAAGGCCCTGTACAATATGTATGGGGAGGAAGTGGAGATCATCGGCTTCCTGGACGGCTACAAGGGCCTGATTTATGAGGACTATATCAAGCTGTCCCCCGCCGATTTCAGCGGCATCCTCACCAAGGGCGGCACCATTCTGGGCACCAGCCGCCAGCCCTTCAAGGAGATACGGGTGCCGGACGCCAACGGCCTGGACAAGGTGGAGGCGATGAAGACCACCTACCGCCGCCTGCGGCTGGACTGCCTGTACGTCCTGGGCGGCAACGGCAGCCAGAAGACCGCCAACCTCCTCAGCGAGGAGGGGCTGAACGTCATCGGTATGCCCAAGACCATTGACAACGACCTTTGGGGGACGGACACCACCTTTGGCTTCCAGTCCGCCATCGACGTGGCCACCAACGCCATGGATGCCATCCACACCACGGCGGCCTCCCACAACCGCTGCTTCATCGTGGAGATCATGGGCCACAAGGCCGGCTGGCTGACGCTGAACGCGGGCATGGCCAGCGGCGCGGACATCATCCTGATCCCCGAGATCCCCTATGACATCGACAACGTCATCAAGGCGGTGCAGAACCGCAATAAGCGGGGCCGCGGCTTCACCATTATCGCCGTGGCGGAGGGCGCCATGACCATGGAGGACGCCGGGATGAAGAAGAAGGCGTACAAGAAGCGCGTAGAGGATATGCTGCGGAACTACCCCTCCATCTCCTATGAGATCGCCGACCAAATCAAGGCGGGCACCGGTCTGGAATGTCGGGTCACGGTGCCGGGTCATATGCAGCGGGGCGGCCAGCCCAACGCCTATGACCGGGTGCTGTCCAGCCGCCTGGGCACCTACGGCGCCATCCTGTTCAGCCAGGGCAAGTTCGGTGATATGGTGGCCATCCGTGACCACAAAATCACCAGCGTCCCCCTCAGCGAGGTGGCGGGCAAGCTGAAGACGGTGCCCATCGATTCGGACATCATCACCGAGGCCCGTATGCTGGGCATCAGCTTCGGCGACCGGTAAACGTTCCTGTCATGTGAAAACAGCGTCCTGCGTACAGGCTAACTGCCTGTGCGCAGGACGCTTTCCTTATTCCATGGGTTCGTCAAAGTCGAAGATATAATAGCCGCAGGCGTTGATGACGGTGGTATTCCCATACGGGGTGACCTGGGGGATTTTGATGCCGTAGTTCTTGTGAATGTGGCCGTGGACGAAGTAGCGGGGCTGGTACTTGTCCAGCAGGTCGCGGAAGGCCACAAAGCCCTGATGGCAGGGGGAGTCGAAATCGTTGAGCTGGTAGGCGGGGGCGTGGGTGAGCAGGATGTCGAACCCCTTGTTCCGCCACAGAGGGTACCAGAGGCGGTTTACCCGCCACTGCATTTGCCGCTGAGTGTACAGGTGGCTGCCGTCCCGATAGCGGTGGGACCCGCCCAGGCCCAGGATGCGCACGCCCTGGTAGCAGAAGATTTCGTCCTCAATGCACTGGCAGCCCTCCGGAGGCTGGAGGTCAAAGCTGGCATCGTGGTTGCCGTGGACGTACAGCACCGGACACCGGGCCATGGTGACCAGAAATTCCAAATAGGATCTGTGCAGATCCCCGCAGGCCAGAATCAGGTCAAATTCGGCCAGCGCCCCCGGGGTGTAGTAGTCATAAAAGCGGGGGGCTTCCTCGTCGGCGACGGCTAAAATTCTCATGGTTTTCCCGTTCTTTTCTTCTGATTGGGTGGAGGAGGGAGAGGAGCCGGAGGGCCTCAGAGCTGGGTGTCCTTGACCAGGCGGCTGATGCCCACCATGTCCACGGTGGCCTTGCTCTCGTCGGTCAGCTCGTCATAGGTGGGGATGGTACCCACGATACCGTCCACCAGCCAGTCCATGTTGATGATCTGCTCCACGCTGAGCACATGGTTCTGGCGGCAATCCCCGTCGATGATTTGGCCGTCCTGGGTGCGCAGCGGCCCCCGGAAGGGGTGGAAGGTGCCGCTGCAAACGCCCTGCCGCAGCAGGTCCACCAGCTGCTGGGTGCTGTGGGGCAGCTTGTCGGAGCAGACGACCTCCACCACGCCGGTGGACATCCCCCAGTAGTAGTTCAGCGCCTTGGCGTTTTTGGCGTCCTCGGACTGGAAGGTGCCGGCAAAGATGCTGCGGAGGATATTCTCATAGTAAATGCCCCAGTGCCACATGGGGGCGGCCAGGTTCACCTTGCTGTCGCCCTTCACCTGCACCAGCCCCAGGTCGGTCAGCTTGCCCGTTTGCAGCATGGCCATATCCTGATAGGAGATCAGCTCAATGCCCTGCTGGGTCAGCCGCTGGGCCGCGGGAACGGGATTGTCCGTGGACGACCACTCCAGGTAGACCCTGGCCCTGGGATTCACCATCTGCACCCCCAGGGCGAAGGCGTTGACCCCGGCCATCATGCCGTAGATGGGGTAGTCGCACAGGTACCCCACCCGTCCGTCCTGGGACAGGGTGCCCGCAATGGCCCCGATGATGAACTTCGCCTCGTAGATGCGGGCATAGTAAGAGGGGACGTTGCGGTGGGACTTGTTCAGGGAGCAGTTCAGAATGGTGATATTGGGATGGTCGATGGCCGCCCGAAGGCTGGCGGGCAGCAGGCGGGGGGAGGTGGTGAAGAGGATGGTGTTGCCGTCGGCGATGGCCTGCTCCAGCGTCTCCTCCGCCCCCTGCTCCAGGGCGTTATAGTAGGTGGTGGTGGTGATTTTGTCCTGGAACACCCGCTGCACATGGTCCCGGCCCAGCTCGTGGGCGCGGGTCCAGCCGGAGGTCTGGGCGTCTTTGTCATGGATGAAGGCCACCTTCCGCTTCTTGGGGGCGGGGGTCAGCACCTTGGAGAGGAGGCCCTTCTTGTCCTCCGTCGGGTTCAGCTTCACGTCGATGGGGTCAGGCTCCTGCTGGAGGGTGATCTCCTTCCACGCCTTGGTCACGGACTTTTTCAGCTCCTCCAGGCTCTGCTGGCGCAGCTGCTGATAGCCGAAAATCTTCATATAGGCCAGCATGGCGTCCCCGGTGGTGATGCTCAGCTTCCCGCCGCCGCACTGGCGGAAGGCCTGGTCAAAGTAGTAGTAGGTGGTGCGGAAGCCGGTCATATCGTCCTCGCTCCACGCCTCGTCGGGCCGCTTCCCCATCAGGCGCTGCAGCGTGGCATAGCCGCCGGGCTTGGTCAGCTCCAGGCAGTTGATTTTGCTGTATTTATAAAATTCCACAAATTCGTAATAGAGCTCCACCGCCTTGTCGCCGTTCCGGGCGGGCAGGATGCGGGTGACCTTGGCGGGGATGTTCACGGCGTCAAAGAACTTCAGCACACTGACCCGTTTGTTGCCCTCCTCCACATAGTAGCGGTTCATGTATTCATAGGCCTTGATGGGCTCCCGGATGCCCTCCTTCAGGTGGGCGGTGCAGAGGGCGCGCCACTTGGTGGCGAACTCGGTCTGCCCGCCCAGCAGGGGCATAAAGTTCCGGGCGAAGGCGGCGGTGCGCCCTGCGGTTTTGGTGCCTACGATGCGGTCGGTCGGGATTTGTACAAGGCCCAGGTCCACCCCTTTGGGGAGGGTGTCCTTGCCCAGCATCTCGTCCAGCGCAGGCAGATAGGGGTAAACGCCGCTGCTGATGCAGGCGCGGTATTCCTTTTGGGCCAGCTTTTGCGCTTCCTTATAATACTGTTCAGGCATTAGGAATCGTTCCTTTCTGGTTCATGGGGCCGGAGCGAAGCGCCGGCCGTGCTGCTTGGTACGGCATTATCATAGCGGGTTCTGCCAGCGCCGTCAAGAAGGCGCTGATGAAAATATCTCACAAAAATAACGGGTGGGCGTCGGCTTTTTTGCCATAGAAAAACGCATAACAGGGCGGCCGCCCTGTTATGCGTTTCAGAGGATGAGGGAAGTTATGCGTCCTTCTGGTTGTCGGAAATCAGGTAGCCCAGGGCCAGCAGGGAGTCGGCGAAGTGAACGCTCTCCACTGTGACGCCGCTGCCCCGCACGTCCAGCTCCGTGTTGGTGAAGTTCCAAATGCCCTTCACCCCGCCGTCGATGAGCTTCTCCGCCATGGGCTGTGCAACGCTCCGGGGGACGGTCAGCACCCCCACCTGAATGCTGTGGGCGGCCATGTAATCGGGCAGCGTCTCCAGGGCGTACACCGGCACCTCTCCGATGGTGGAGCCGATGAGGGCGGGGTCCACGTCAAAGGCGGCCCGCAGGGTGAAGCCGTTGGCGGAGAAGGAGAAGTTCCGAATCAACGCCCGCCCCAGGTTGCCCGCGCCCAGGATGATGGCGCTGTAGTGGTTATTCATCCCCAGGATGTCCGCAATCTCCCGCAGCAGGCCGGCGATCTCATAGCCGTAGCCCTGCTTGCCAAATTCGCCGAAGCAGCTCAGGTCCTGGCGAATCTGAGAGGCGGTGATGCCCATGCTGCTGCCCAGCGCGGAGGAGGAAATGCGTTCATAGCCCTCCTGCTCCAGCAGGTGGAGGGTGCGATAGTAGCGGGGCAGACGGCGAATCACAGCGTTGGAAACCTTCTCCTTTTTCATGGGTCGAACTTACACCTTTCTATGAGACTGTACGCCGCCCAGGTACGGCGGCGCAATAGAGGCACGATTCTTTTACGCTTATTTTAACAGTTTTTAACAATCTCGTCAATATGCAGGAAGGGAGAACTTCTAGCAGAAAATAACGGAAAAGTATTAAAAAAGTGCGCCGCCTGTGGGGCAGCGCACTGTGAAAAGGGGCGTCATGTGTCAGAAGTAGACCAGCGCGTCCTGCGGCGCTGTGGCCGGTTTGACCTCCGTGGTGTAGAGGATGGGGCCTTCGCCGCCCAGCACCTTCAGGTTCTTGATGCGCACCTTGGCGGTGACGGTGACCCAGTCCCGGTTCTTCAGGTTCTTCTGCTCCCTGCCGTAGCACAGCATCCCCAGGAAGGTGGTATCCTGGGCGCAGCAGACCATGGCGAACCGGCCCACGGCGTAGGAGCCCCGGGGGAACTTCGTGCTCTGGGCCACCATGCCGGAGAAGCGGACGGTCTTGCCGTCGTAGCGGTTGGGGTGGTCCATGCAGTCGGTATACCAGTAGCCGTAGTCCTCCAGGGACAAATCCAGCACCGGCGTGGACAGGTCGAAGGGGCAGACGCTGCCGTCGTCATACTCCTCCATCCGCTCGCTGTCGTACTCCAGATAGATTTCCGCCCGGCGGTTCAGGAGCTTGATGTTCCGCTGGCGCAGCAGCTTGGCCAGCGCGTCGTTGCAGCGGTTAAAGACGATCAGGTCGGAGAAGCGCAGCTTCTCCATCATCAGGCTGGCCATATTCTTGGCGTAGGAGTCAAAGGTGGGAGCCTCGATGATGGCGACGATCTGGTACAGATCCCAGTCCTGGGGGAAGGCATCCTGAGTGTCTGCCAGCTGCCACATACCGTTAAACTCCATGACGATCTGGGTGGGCTTATACTTGTTGAAGATTCGGGTCAGGTTCTCCCGATTGAAGCCGTCCTCGTCAACACACTCCGGGAATACGTTGTATTTGCCCAGCTCGGCGGGGTCGTACTCCTCCTCCCCCTCCTCGGTGATGAGCAGCAGGGTGCGCTCCCCCTTGGTGAAGTCCTCACCGGTCAGCATGGGGCGGATGAAGTTGGTCTTACCGGCATCCAAAAAACCGCAAATCAGATAGACAGGAATCGGATTGTTTTGCATAGCGGGCACCTCACTTTACAGCTGGAACAGGGCCTTGATGTCGTCCTCCTTCAGGTCAGAGCCGATAACGCACAGGCGGCCGGTGTAGTCCGCGCCGCCCCGGCGGATGTCGATTTCACCGGGGACAAAGTCGTAGTGAATCCAGCCGCCGTCGGTGGCGGGCACAATGCCCTTGGCCCGGAGGACAGCGCCGTACTTGCCGGTGTCCAGCTCCTCCAGGGCGGTGCGGATCTCCGCCTCGGTGAACTTCCGGGGAGACTCCATACCCCAGGAGGTGAACACCTCGTCGGCATCGTGGCCGTGATGGTGGTGATGGTGATGGCCGCAGGAGCAGGTGTCGCCCTCGTCGTGGTCGTGATGATGATGCTCGTGCTCATCCTCGTCGTCATCATCGTGATGATGGTGATGCTCGTGCTCGTCCTCATCGTCATCATCGTGATGATGGTGATGTTCGTGCTCGTCGTCATCGTCATCGTCGTGATGATGGTGGTGCTCATGCTCGCCCTCATCCTCATCCCCGTCATGGTGGTGATGATGGTGGCAGCACTCGTCCTCATCCTCGTCCTCGCCGTTGTCGGCGGCGTGGAGCTGACGCATCAGCTCGTCAGCCAGGGAGTTGCCTCCGGCAATGGCGGAGAGCATCTGCTCACCGGTCAGCTCGTCCCAGGGGGTGGTGATGATGGTGGCCTCCGGGTTCTTCTCCCGCAGCAGGGCGGTGACCTCGGCCAGCTTCTCCTCCGTCATATCCTGGGTGCGGCTCAGGATGATAGTGCCTGCGTGGGCCACCTGGTCAATGAAGAACTCGCCAAAGTTCTTCATATAGGTCTTGCACCGCTTGGCGTTGACCACGGTGACGGCGCTGCCCAGCACCATGCCGGTCTCCTCGGCCACACGGCCCACGGCGGTGGACACGTCGGACAGCTTGCCGACGCCGGAGGGCTCGATCAGGATGCGGTCGGGGTGGTACTGCTCCAGTACCTCCCGCAGGGCGGTGGAGAAGTCGCCCACCAGCGAGCAGCAGATGCAGCCCGCGTTCATTTCCGTGATTTGAATGCCCGCGTCCTGGAGGAAGCCGCCGTCAATGCCGATCTCGCCAAATTCGTTCTCAATCAGCACCAGCTTCTGGCCTGCATAGGCTTCGTTGATCAGCTTTTTAATCAGCGTGGTTTTACCGGCTCCCAGGAAGCCGGAGATAATATCAATGGTTGTCATTGTGAAAACCCTTCCCTTTTAGTATGAATTCTACTCCTATTTTATCCCTTCAGAGAAAAAATGCAAGGGGCAGACTGTGAATATTTTGTGACAAAAAGTGAGAATTGTCGTGAAAGACGCTGAACTTCCGCCCCTTTCTCCACCTTCATCCCTGGAACAGGGCTTTGACCAGCCGCTCCAGGTGATATTGGTCCTCCACGCCCATCAGCTCCCGGGCGGAGTGCATGGCGGCGATGGCGGCCCCCGCATCCTGCACCTGCATGGGCAGGTAGGTGGCGGCGATGGACCCCAGGGTGGCCCCGCCCCGAATGTCGGCGTTGTTCACGAAAATCTGACAGGGGATACCCTCCCGGGCGCACAGGGCCTGCACCACCGCCGAGGACTCGCAGCTGCCGACATAGGACTGTCGGGCGGCCTGCTTGATGGTGACGCCGCCGTTCATCCTCACCCGGTTGGTGGGGTCGGCCTTCTCCGGGTAGTTGGGGTGGCTGCAATGGGCCACGTCCAGGGACAGGGCGAAGCCGTCGGTCATGTCCCGTAAGTAGACCTCCCGGCCCAGGCCGAAGGCGGCATAAATGCGCTCGATGACGTTGGGGAGGACGCTGCCCGCCGCCCCCTGGCGGGTGCGGCTGCCCACCTCCTCATGGTCAAAGAGGACGGCCAGGTTGATACCCTGCGCCCGTTGGGCGTGGGTCAGGCCGTAAATGCAGGCTTCCGCAGAGGTCTGGTTGTCCAGCCGGGGGGAGGACAGCATGGTCTCCTCCAGACCCACCAGACAGCCCTGCTCGCACTGGTAGACGTACAGCTCGTAATCCAGAATGTCCTCCGGCGCCGCGCCGCACTCCTCGGCCAGGGCCTTCCGGAAGAAGGCTTCCCCGCCCAGAGCCTGCTCCAGCACATCCACGATGGGGAGCATATCCTTTTGCAGGCTCAGGTGCAGGTCGTCATTGGCGCTGCGGTTCAGATGAATGGCCAGGCTGGGGATGGTGGCCACCGGGCGGCCAAAGTCCACAAAGACCCGCCGGGGGTGGAAGGGGTCTTTCCCCTTCAATGCCACCTTGCCCGCGATGGACAGGGGCCTATCCAGCCAGGAGTAGCGGAGCATCCCGCCGTAGCCCTCCACATTCAGCTTGCCGCAGCCGCCCCCGTACAGCTCCGGGCTGGGCTTCACCCGGAAGCAGGGATAGTCGGTGTGGGCCAGGGCCAGCCGCAGATTGCCGGAGTCCGCCATGGCGGAGCCGATGGTAAAGGCAATCAGGGTAGAGTCGTGAACGGGGACGTAGTAACGCTTCCCGTAGTCCAGCTGCCACCGGTCGGAGAAGTGCAGCGGGGTAAACCCGGCCTCGTCCAGCGCCTTCTGTGCGGTCAGCACGGTATGAAATGGGGTGGGGGAATCCCCGATCCAGGTGAGCAGCCGTTGGGCGGCGTCGAGACAGGGGAGATTAGTTGACATAAAAGGTCCTCCTTGTATGCAAGATTTCCGTCAGCGCCCATTATACCCCGTTTCGACCCAAAAGGCAACCGTTGCGGAGGGGAACCTATGCTTTTGGGCATCCCTCCGCTGGAAACGTAGAAATTTTAAAAATAACGCTGTTTTAGAAGATTGGGGCTGGAAAAACGGCTCCACATCCTGTATAATAAAAGCTAGCTTTGTAGCGCCGTTACGGCGTACTAAAATTTGACAAAGGAGTGCATCGCGAATGAGAACGTATGCCTTTGGCGTGGACATTGGCGGAACAACGATTAAGATGGGTCTGTTTAAGACGGATGGCACCCTGCTGGAGAAGTGGGAGATCCCCACCCGCACCGAGCTGGACGGCGTGAACATCCTGCCGGACATCGCCAAAGCCGTCACCCTGAAGATGAAGGAGCAGAACATTCCTACTTACGAGGTCAAGGGGATCGGCATCGACGAGCCCGGCCCGGTGAGCGAGGACGGCACGGTGTACAAATGCGTCAACCTGGGCTGGGGCATCTTCAACGTGGTGGACCGGATGAACGAACTGCTGCCCACCATCCCCAACGTGGCCTGCGGCAACGACGCCAACGTGGCCGCCCTGGGTGAAATGTGGATGGGCGGCGGCAAGGGCCATGACAGCATCGCCATGTTCACCCTGGGCACCGGCGTCGGCGGCGGCATTGTGATGAACGGCAAAATCGTGGCCGGCAGCAACGGCGCCGGCGGCGAGGTGGGCCATATGTGCGTCAACCCGTCGGAGACGGTGCCCTGCGCCTGCGGCAACTATGGCTGCCTGGAGCAGTACGCCTCCGCCACGGGCATTGTGCGGATGGGCAAGCTGATGCTGGAGGCGTCGGAAAGCCCCTCCATGCTCCGGGAGATGGAGGACTTCTCCGCCAAGGAAATCTGCGACGCCGCCCGCGAGGGGGACGAAGTGGCCCTGAGCATCGTGGACCGCTGCGGCGAGTATCTGGGCCGGGCCATGAGCGCCGTGGGCGTGACCATGGACCCGGAGGTCTATGTCATCGGCGGCGGCATGAGCCGGGCCGGGGCCGTCCTGATCGACGCCATCGTGAAGTATTTCGAGCGGTACGCCTTCCACGTCTCCAAGTCTACCCCGGTGGTGGTGGCCGAACTGGGGAACGACGCCGGAATCTACGGCTGTGCCCGGTTGATTCTGTAATTCAGATGGCCGTTTGAACTGGTACCTATTATAAACGTAAAAAAGCGGGAGGAACGCCTATGCAGGGCGTTCCTCCCGTGTTTTTTGGAAGGAAAGTGTGAAAACGCAGCGTTTGTTCAGCGGTTCCCCAAAGTGCGGTCACTGTAGGCCAGGGTGCCCAGGCCCTCCACATACGTCTGGTACTGGATGCCGCGAGGGGTTTCCTCCCGGCTGACCCAGCCGTGCTCCGGGTCGGTCAGGGCCCGCGCGCAGGCGTCCGCCATGTGCTGAACGGCCACATTCTCCAAGTCGGTGATGAAGTGCCCGCTGAACACATGGTCAAACTCGTCCATCCGGGCGGCCAGGCGCTGCATGGCGGCCCCCATGGTCGCCACAGAGGCGTACTCGCTATAGGGCGCGTCGGGCCTGCCGCTGCCGACGCCCACCCGCATACTGACGATGTCGTCACCGGCGAAGAACACCTTGTCCTTCTTGTCCAGATAACCGGCGTGGCCGGGGGTGTGGCCCCCCAGGTGAACCAGCTCCACCTCGTGTCCGCCGCCCAGGTCGAAGGTGTACCCGTCCGGGCAGCCCACGATTTCATAGGGCCGGAAGCCAATCAGGTCAGACCGGTCAAATTCCGTCCAGATGCAGCGGCCGGTGCCCTCCTCAAAGAGGTAATCCCACAGATGTTCGTCCAGGGCCTGCATACTGGGCACCTCGTACTCGTGGCAGTAGATGCGGTCAAACTGGGAATTGCCGTAGGCGTGGTCGAAATGGCAGTGGGTGTTGACCACATAGAGCGCCTTGCCGCCGGTGAGTTTGTCGCACAGCCCCTTCAGGTTGCCGAGGCCGAAGCCGGTGTCCACCAGCATTGCCCGCTCCGGCCCCACCACCAGATACATCCAGACATCACCCATGCCGTCCAGACTTTCCATCAGGAAGCCGTAGATGTTCTCGCGGAACTGATAGACCTCCACATAGGGGTCGATGTCATAGACCGTTTTCGTCTTGTCCCGCTCCCGCAGGAGCTTCATATAGGCCCAGCAGGTTTCGGAGATGGGCTCCGACTGATAGACCCGATTGGTCTGCACCTGGGAGGGGAGGGGGAGATTCTGACGGCACCGCTGCTCCTCCGGGATGCGGCGCCGCTCCTTCATAAAACCGGGCTGCTTCGATTGATTGCTCATGCTGCTACCTCCAGAAAATCACCTTATTATGTAATGTATAATTCCATTCTACACGGATTTTCCGGAGACTGCAAGCTGTTTCTGAAAAATGGAGCGCGGGAAAAGGCGGCTATTTCATAAACTGGTCGATGGCCTTCTCCAAATCCTCGATGGCCTGCATATTGCCCTCCTCCACAGCGTCCACGATGCAGTGGTCGATGTGGTCCTTCAAAATCACCCGGCTGGTGCTGGTCAGGGCGGAGCGGACGGCGGCCAGCTGAATCAGCACCGCAGAGCAGTCCTCCCCGTCCTCCACCATCTGCCGGACGTGCTCCAAATGGCCGATGGCCCGGGAGAGCCGGTTCAGCACCGCCTTGGTGCTGGTGTGTTCGTGCTTGTGGGCGACGCCCGCCTCGTGCAGCTGCTGATGTTCTTCTTCTGTCATAATAGCACCTCCCGCAGTGGTTCTCTTTGGTATCGCTTACCGGAGGCTGCAAAACCGCAGGCCCCGGTGGGGAATCGCGTTTGTTCAGGCGTCCTCCGCCATCAGCCTGGCCCGGAGGCCGCTGTACCGGCGGGTCTGTCGGTCGTTGGCCACCATCTTGGCGATGACGCCATCCTCCCCCACGATGATGAGCAGGTCCTTGGCCCGGGTGATGGCGGTGTAGAGGACGCCCCGGGTCAGCAGCTTGGGCGCGCCGTTGACAGCGGCCAGAATGACCGCCCGATACTCGCTGCCCTGGGCCTTATGCACTGTCATGGCATAGGCCGGTTCCAGCTCGGACAGCATATCGGAGGTATAGTCCACTATCCGGCCCTCAAAGTTGATGGTCATCAGCTCGGTGCGGCTGCCGATGGATTCAATCACGCCGATGTCCCCGTTGAAAATGCCCATGCCGCCCTTGCTGCCCTGGCGCTCCCGCCACATGATGTCGTAATTGTTCCGAATCTGCATGACCCGGTCCCCCTCCCGGAAGGTGAAGCCGCCGTACTGCTTCTCCCGCTTGTCCGCCCCCGGGGGATTCAGCGCCGCCTGGAGCGCCACATTCAGGTTGCCCGTTCCGGCGATGTACTTTCGGGTGGGGGAGAGGACCTGAATCTGGTCGGCGGGAATCCCCATATTCTGGGGCAGCCGCCGGACGCACAGGTCCACGATGGTCTCCACCGCCTGCTCCGGGTCCGGCCTGCGGAGGAAGAAGAAGTCCTTCCCCCGGTTGTGGAGGTCGGGGCACTCCCCCTGGTCCACCGCGTGGGCGTTCATCACGATGGCGGATTCCCGGGCCTGGCGGAAGATTTCCGTCAGCCGCACTAACGGGATCTTGCCGGAGCGGATCAGATGGTCAAAGAGCTGCCCCGGCCCCACACTTGGGAGCTGGTCCGGGTCGCCCACCAGCACCAGGCGGCAGTCCCCCTTCAGCGCCCGCAGCAGGGAGGCCATCAGGGGGATGTCCACCATGGACATCTCATCTACAATGACCGCGTCCGCCTCCAGCGGGTCGTCCTCGTCCTTGGAGAAGGCCAGCTGTCCGCTGGCCGGGTCGTATCCCGCCCCCAGCAGGCGGTGGATGGTGGTGGCCTCTACGCCGCACAGGTCGCTGAGCCGCTTGGCGGCCCGTCCGGTGGGGGCGGCCAGGTCGGTTTTCACGCCGGTGGCCTCAAAGAGGCCCAAAATCCCCCGGAGGGAGGTGGTTTTGCCGGTGCCGGGGCCGCCGGTGAGCAGCATGACCTGGCTCCGGGCCGCCAGGCGCACCGCCTCCCGCTGCTGGGGGGCGTAGGTCAGGTGCTGCCGCTGCTCCACCCGGTCGATCAGCTCCTCCACGTTGTCAGGGGGCAGCAGCTCCCGGCCCAGCATCTCCCTGAGGCGCAGGGCGATGTAGCACTCGTCCTCATAGAGGTCAGAACGGTAGACAGCGGTCAGGCCGGCGACCTCATCAATGACGATTTCGTTTCGCAGCTGCAAAGCGTCCAAAGCCTCCTCCAGCGTCTCCAGGGAGGGCGTGCCCTCGCTGCTGCGGAGCAGCCGAGCGGCCACCGGCAGCAGCTTATCCTTGGGCAGGAACACATGGCCCACGTCCAGGTTGTGGGTCAGGGTGTAGAGGATGCCCGCCTCCACCCGCTGGGGGTCGTCCGCCTGTATGCCCAGCTGGGCGGCCAGGCGGTCGGCGTCGGCAAACCGCACCCCCCACTCCGGGTCCACCAGAAGGTAGGGGTCGCTCTGTACCATCTCAATGGCCTTTGGCCCGTAGTCGTGCCACAGGGGCAGGGCCAGCCCGGCGGGCAGGGCGTGCTGAGACAGGAACTCCAGCAGAGTGCGCATCCCCGCCTTTTGCAGGAACTCCGCCTGGATGGCCCGGGCTTTTTTTAGGGAGAGCCCCTTGATCTCCGCCAGCTTTTCCGGCTGAGACTCCAGCACCTCAAAGGTTTGGGTGCCGAAGGCGCTGACCAGCGCCTGGGCCAGCTTGGGGCCGATGCCCTTGACGACTCCGGCGGAGAGGTAGGCCAGGATGGCGTCCGTTTCGGTGGGGAGCTGCTGCTCCCCACGCTCCGCCCGGAACTGGCGGCCATAGCTGGGGTGGCTCTGCCAGCTGCCCTCCAGCAGCAGGTGCATCCCGGTGCAGACCCCCGGCAGGATGCCCACCACCGTCACCGCCTCCCCGCGGCCGGGCTTGAGCCGCAGCACGGAGTAGCCGTTCTCCTGGTTCTGAAAAATCACGGCGGAGACTGTACCCTCCAGCTGCTCCAGCTCCGTATTCTCCATTGCGTTCACCATCCTAACTGCCGCGCCGGAGATTCAGCGGTGTTCCGAATCCGGCTGCGGCCTTCGTATCAATATGTGGGGCTTCCCCCGGGCGGCCCGCAGCAGGCGGGCGCGCCCCTCCTCCGTCAGGCCGTCGTCCGTCACTTCAACGCGGGCGTTCAGCAGGCCGGTAGCGGCCAGCCAGCCCAGAGCGCGGAGCGTGGCCTCGGCCTTCACGCCGTTCCCGGCGGCGGAGAGCCGGACAGAGACGCCGCTCCCCCGCGCCCCGCCCAGCACCAGCCAGCCGTAAATCACCCACACCAGGCAGCAAAGGCCAAAGGCCGTCCCCAGCGCCAGCAGTGCAGTCAGCATAAATCGTCACCCCCAAAGCATCCTATGCACTCTGGGGGCAGATTGCGCGTGTTTTGGAAGAACCGATATGGAAGGGTCAGAAAGGAGTCAAAACAGCGACGCCACGCCGTAGCTGACAACGCTGACGATGGCCCCCGCGGCCAGCACCCCCAGGGTGATGGCGGGGGCGGCGTTGCGGATGCGCACCCCGGCCAGGGCGGCCAGCATGGAGGCGGTCCAGGCGCCGGTGCCGGGCAGCGGGACGGCGGTCAGGACAAACAGGGCGACCCCCGCATAGCGGTCCAGAAAGCCCCGGTGCTTCGTGCAGTGGCGCTCAAGCCACAGGGCGAAGCGGCCCACCACGCCGCCCCGGTGGCGCATCCACCGCAGCACCCGCTGGAACAGAATCAAAATGGGGATGATGGGGATGCAGTTCCCGATGATGCAGATGGGGATGGCCAGCCTTGGCGCAAGCCCGAACCCCACCGCGATGGGGATGCCGCCCCGCAGCTCTACCACCGGCAGCATGGAGACGAAGCAGGAGATGAGGACCTTACCGGCGATGGTAGAGGTGAACCAAGCCCACAGGCTCTGGATCGCAGCAATCATAAACAAGGAATCCTTTCTTTCTGTGATGCGGATGCCCAGTGGAGCGCGCTTATTAGCGCCGCTCAGGACAGGGTGGGGAAGGCCCGGCGGAGTTGGGCCTGGCAATGCTCCACCGCGCAGTGCAGCGTCAGGGGAGAAAGGCCGGTGAACTTATTCTTGCAGTCCTGCTCGGCATAGCCGTCGTCATAGCCCATCAGCCGGTCCAGGGCGTAGGTGCTGTAGAACTGAAAGCAGGTCTGATAATGCTCCGCCACCCAGTCGGTGTTGGGGAAGAACAGGGGCGCCAGCCGTTTTGCCAGCCCGGCGGCCTCCCCCAGCCCGCCGGGGAACAGCCTGGCGGCAAACTCCGGCCGGAATTCGTCATAGGCCAGGCCGATTTGCTGCATCTGAAATTGTTCCATATAATTCATAGCTTACTCCCTGTCCCGCTGTAAGATGGGGGCCAGATACTGCCCGGTGAAGGACGCCGGGCAGGCGGCCACCTCCTCCGGCGTGCCGGTGCAGACGACTTCTCCCCCCTGGTCGCCCCCCTCCGGCCCCAGGTCGATGAGGTAGTCGGCGCACTTGATGACGTTCAGGTTGTGCTCAATGACAAGCACCGTGTTCCCGGCGTCCACCAGCCGCTGCAAAACGTCGATGAGGCGGCGCACATCGTCGGTGTGGAGGCCGGTGGTGGGTTCGTCCAGAATGTAGAAGGTCCTGCCGGTGGAGCGCTTGGACAGCTCAGTGGCCAGCTTCACCCGCTGGGCCTCGCCGCCGGACAGGGTGGTGGAGGGCTGGCCCAGCTTGATATAGCCCAGGCCCACGTCATACAGGGTCTCCAGCCGGTGGTGGATTTTGGGCAGGGCCTCGAAGAAGCCCATGGCCTCCTCCACCGTCATATCCAGCACCTCATAGATGTTTTTGCCCTTGTAGCGCACCTCCAGCGTCTCCCGGTTGTAGCGCTTGCCCTTGCAGACCTCGCAGGGGACGTATACATCCGGCAGGAAGTTCATCTCGATTTTAATCAGTCCGTCCCCCTGGCAGGCCTCGCACCGTCCGCCCCGCACGTTGAAGGAGAAGCGGCTGGCGTTGTAGCCCCGGGCCTTGGCATCCGGCGTGGCGGCGAACAGGTCGCGGATGTCGGTGAACAGGCCGGTGTAGGTGGCGGGGTTGCTTTTGGGGGTGCGGCCGATGGGGCTCTGGTCGATGCAGATGACCTTGTCCAGGTACTCCTCCCCCTCGATGGCCTCGTGCTTCCCGCTGCGGTACTTGGCCCGGTTCAGGTCAGCCGCCAGGCGGTGGTGAATGATGTCGTTCACCAGGGTGGACTTGCCGCTGCCGGATACGCCGGTGACCACGGTGAAGGTGGACAGGGGGATGCTGACATCGATATGCTTCAGGTTGTGCTCCGTGGCCCCCCGGACGGTGAGCCATTTGCCGCTGCCGGGCCGGCGGGCGGCGGGGAGGGCGATTTTCTTCCGTCCCGCCAGATAGTCGCCGGTCAGGCTGCCGGGGGTGTTCATCACCTCGTCCACCGTGCCGGCGGCCACGATTTCGCCGCCGTGGATACCGGCCCCCGGCCCTACGTCGATGAGGTAGTCGGCGGAGCGCATGGTGTCCTCATCATGCTCCACCACCAGCAGGGTGTTGCCCAGGTCCCGGAGGTCCTTCATGGTGCCCAGCAGCAGGTCGTTGTCCCGCTGGTGGAGGCCGATGGAGGGCTCGTCCAGGATATACAGCACCCCCATCAGGGAGCTGCCGATTTGGGTGGCCAGGCGGATGCGCTGGCTCTCGCCGCCGGACAGGGTGGCCGCCTTCCGGGACAGGGTCAGGTAGCCCAGCCCTACGGAGTTCAGGAAGCCCAGACGGGTCTGAATCTCCTTCAAAATCTGTGCGCCGATGAGCTGCTGCTGATGGGTCAGATGCAGGTCCTGCATAAATTGCAGCTCCTCCTTCACGGGGAGGCCGCAGAACTGGTCGATGCTCAGTCCGCCCACCGTTACCGCCAGCACCTCTTTCCTGAGGCGGCGACCCTGGCAGTCAGGGCAGGGGCACTCGCTCATGCAGTCCTCAATGTCGGACTTGGAGGCGTCGGAGGTGGTCTCCTGATACCGGCGCTCCAGGTTGGGGACGATGCCCTCCCAGGGCTGGAACAGGGTGCCCTTGCCCCGGGCGTGGTCGTAGTGGAGCTTCAGCTTTTTGCCCTTGGAACCGTAGAGCACCACGTCCATGATGTTCTTCGGCAGCTTCTTCACCGGGGTGGCCAGGTCAAAGTCATACTCCTCGCTGAGGGCGTCGAAATACATTTTGGCGATGGAGTCCCCCTTTACCTTGTTCCAGCCGGTGGCCTGGATGGCGCCGTCCGCGATGGACAGCTCCTTGTTGGGAATCACCAGGTCAGGGTCCACCTTCAGCTGGCTGCCCAGGCCGGAGCAGGTGGGGCAGGCACCATAGGGGGCGTTGAAGGAGAAGGCCCGGGGAGACAGCTCCTCGATGGAGATGCCGCAGTCCTCACAGGCGTAGTTCTGGGAGAAGGTCAGGTCTTTGTCCTCCCGCACCAGGTCCACCACCACCAGACCGCCGGACAGCTTGCTGGCGGTCTCACAGGAGTCGGTGAGCCGCTGGGTGATGTCCGGGCGCACCACCAGCCGGTCCACAATGATGTCCACATGGTGTTTCTGGTTTTTGTTCAGTGGGATGTCCTCGGACAGGTCGTACAGGTTGCCGTCCACCCGCACCCGGACATAGCCGGATTTGCGGGCGTCCTCAAAGACCTTGGCGTGTTCCCCCTTCTTCCCCCGGATGACGGGGGCCATGACCTGGATGCGGGTGGCCTCGGGCAGGGCCATCACCTGGTCCACGATTTGGTCAATGGTCTGCTGCTGAATCTCCTTGCCGCACTTGGGGCAGTGGGGGGTGCCCACCCGGCTCCAGAAGAGGCGCAGGTAGTCGTAAATCTCCGTCACCGTGCCCACAGTGGAGCGGGGGTTCTTGGAGGTGGTTTTCTGGTCAATGGAGATGGCGGGGGAAAGGCCGTCGATATAGTCCACATCCGGCTTGTCCATCTGCCCCAGGAACATCCGGGCGTAGGAGGACAGGCTCTCCACATACCGCCGCTGGCCCTCGGCGTAGATGGTGTCAAAGGCCAGGGAGGATTTCCCGCTCCCTGACAGGCCGGTGATGACCACCAGCTTGTCCCGTGGGATGGAGACATCCACGTTTTTCAGGTTGTTGGCGCGCGCGCCTTTCACATAAATATGGTCTTGCATGAATGGTGAAGCTCCTTACTGCGCCCGATTTGCGGGTCAGTTCTTCTTCAATTTCCCCCGCAGCTCGATGATTTGGTCCCGCAGCGCGGCGGCCAGCTCGAACTCCAGCTGCTGGGCGGCCTTGCGCATCTGCTTCTCCAGCTTCTCGATGGCGGCCTTTATCTCGGCCTGGGTCATCTGCTTGCCGCTGAAATCGTCGGTGTCCTCCACCGCCTTGGAGATTTCCAGCAGCTCCCGAACATCCTTTTTGATGGTTTTGGGGACGATGCCGTGGGCCTTGTTGTAGGCGTCCTGAGCCTCCCGGCGGCGGGCAGTCTCATCCATGGCGTAGGCCATGGACGGGGTGACGGTGTCTGCGTAGAGGATGACCTTACCCTGGGCGTTCCGGGCGGCCCGGCCGATGGTCTGAATCAGGGAGGTGCCGGAGCGCAGGAAGCCCTCCTTGTCCGCGTCCAGAATGACCACCAGGCTGACCTCCGGCATATCCAGCCCCTCCCGGAGCAGGTTGATGCCCACCAGCACGTCGAAGGTGCCCAGCCGCAGGTCGCGTATCATCTCCGTCCGCTCGATGGTCTCAATGGAGTGGTGCATATACTTCGCCTTGATGCCGGAGGAGCGGAGGTATTCCGTCAAGTCCTCCGCCATTTTGATGGTCAGGGTGGTGACCAGCACCCGCTCCTTCCGCTCGATGCGCAGGTTGATTTCCCCGATCAGGTCGTCGATCTGGCCCTCCACCGGGCGCACCTCGATTTCCGGGTCCAGCAGGCCGGTGGGCCGGATGAGCTGCTCCACCACCTGGCCGGAGCGCTCCTGCTCGTACTTGCCGGGGGTGGCGGAGACGTAAATCACCTGGTTGATGCGCTCCTGGAACTCGTCAAATTTCAGGGGGCGGTTGTCATAGGCGCAGGGCAGGCGGAAGCCGTAGTCCACCAGGGTGGTTTTCCGCTGATGGTCGCCGTTGTACATGGCCCGCACCTGGGGGAGGGTGACGTGGCTCTCGTCAATGAACATCAGAAAATTCTTCGGGAAATAGTCCAGCAGCGTCAGGGGCGGGGAGCCTTCAGGCCGGTCGGAAATCACCCGGGAATAGTTTTCGATGCCCTGGCAGTAGCCCAGCTCCCGAATCATCTCCATGTCGTACTGGGTGCGCTGGCGGATGCGCTGGGCCTCCACCGCCTTGCCCTGGGCCTCGAAAAAGGCTACCCGCTCCCACATCTCACGCTCTATCTCCACCAGCGCCTTCGCCAGCTTCTCCTTGGAGGTGACATAGTGGCTGGCGGGGTAGATGGCCACATGGTTCAGGATGCGGGTGGGGGTGCCGGTGACCACGTTGACCTCGCTGATGCGGTCGATTTCGTCCCCCCAGAACTCCACGCGGATGGCGTGGTCCTTGGCGTACACCGGGAAAATCTCCACCGTGTCCCCCCGGACGCGGAACATATTGCGCTCAAAGGCGATGTCGTTGCGCTCGTAGCGTATCTCAATCAGCTTGCTCAGCAAAGCGTCCCGGCCATACTCCATGCCGGTGCGGAGGCTGATGACCATGTTTTTGTAGTCAATGGGGTCGCCCAGGCCGTAGATGCAGGAGACGGAGGCCACCACAATCACGTCCTCCCGCTCGAACAGGGCGGAGGTGGCGGAGGAGCGGAGGCGGTCAATTTCGTCGTTGACGCTGGCGTCCTTTTCAATGAAGGTGTCGGTGTGGGGAATGTACGCCTCCGGCTGGTAGTAGTCATAGTAGGAGACGAAGTACTCCACCGCGTTCTCCGGGAAGAACTCCTTAAACTCCGCGCAGAGCTGGGCGGCCAGGGTCTTGTTGTGAGCCAGCACCAGGGTGGGGCGCTGCACCTGCTCAATGACCTTGGCCATGGTGAAGGTCTTGCCGGAGCCGGTGACGCCCAGCAGGGTCTGCTCATCCAGCCCCAGCTCCACCCCCTGGGCCAGGGCGGCAATGGCCTCCGGCTGGTCGCCGGAGGGCTCAAAGGGGGCGTGTACTTTGAAAGGGGGCAAGAGGATTCACCTCCCGTGGTGAAGTGCGGAAGTGTGCAAAGGGCAGCTTACGCCTTTGCGCCGTACTGCGCCAGATAGGCCTCCATGCGGGCCTTCATGGCGTCGTCAATGTAGACCTTGCCGTCGATGGGGCGGTTGTGGAGGAAGGCGATGATTTCCTTTACGGTGACGATGGGGCAGACCTTGATGCCGTAGTCCTGCCGCAGCTCGTCCAGGGTGGAGCAGTCTCTGGTGCCACGCTCCATCCGGTCCACGCTGACGAACAGGTAGGCCAGCTTCGCGTCGGCAACGTGCTTGAACAGTTCGATGCTCTCCCGGACGGCGGTGCCGGCGGTGACTACGTCCTCCACAATGGCGATCACGTCCCCGTCCTGGGGCTTGTAGCCCACCATGCTGCCGCCCTCGCCGTGGTCCTTGGCCTCCTTGCGGTTGAAGCAGTAGGGCAGGTCGATGCCATAGTTGCGGTACAGGCTGGCGGAGGCGGTGACCACCAGGGGGATGCCCTTGTAGGCGGGACCGAACAGGGCGGTGACCTCCTGGCCCAGGTTCTCCTTCAGGCAGGCGGCGTAGTAGTCCCCCAGCTTGGCGGCCTGGGCGCCGGTTTTATAGTTGCCGGTGTTGATAAAGTAAGGGGTTTTGCGGCCGCTCTTTGTGGTAAAATCGCCGAAGGTCAGCACGCCGGAGCGTACCATGAAGGTGATAAATTCCTCTTTGTAGGTCATAACGAAGCACTCCTTCTCAATTCATCCTGGTCGGGAAATTCACATCGGGTACAGTATAGCACATTTGTTCCCAAGAGACAAGCGGTTCCTGAAAAATGGCCCCGCATTTCAACGCGGCCTCACACCCCGGCAGGCGACCCGGCGGAGGCAGTCACGTCCTCCCAGTGCTGCTCCTCCAGGGGCTCATAGGCCGCCGTCTTGCGGATGATGGCCTTCATCAGGCCGTCCAGCCGAGTGCCTTCCCGATAGTCGGCGGGGGCGAAGTAGCGGATGCGGTCGTCCCCCATCATCCGGAACACCCTGGCCCGGTCGCCGGTGTCCGGGTCGTAGACGCCGATGGCGTGGCCGCCATAGGAGTTCACCAGCTTCATGCAGGGGATGTCGGTGACGCTGTCCCCGATGTAGACCATGTTGCGGAAGGGCACCCGCACCGCCTCCGGAGGGAAGTAGTCGTTTACAGCGGCGTCGTTCACGTCCAGCACCCCCTTCTTGATGCGGAACAGGAACTGGGTCTTGCTGGTGTAGTTGATGGCCTGGGCGGGCCACTCCGCCTCCCCCTGCTCATTAAAATAGAAGGAGCTGGCGTAAATCTTCTCAAACGCCCCCTGCCGGGCGATGGAGGAGCCCTCGATCATCTCCTTCAGCCCGGAGGAGATGATGTAGTGCTCCACAATGACCCCTTGGGCCTGCCCATAGGCCCGCATCCGGTCGAACCAGCCCTCCACGCCGGGGAAAAGCTGCACCTTTGCCCCGTACTCCATCAGGGACGAGCGGGTGAAGGGGAGCTGCTTCTCCCTGGCTTTTTGCACCATCTTGTACATATAGGACAGGTTACTGTCCATATCGTACTTCTGGGCGAAGGCGTTGGTCTCCGCCCAGAACTGCTCCACGTCGTAGCCCACTGACTGGATGTAGCCCTGGGCCTGCATATCGTCCGGCGACAGGGTCTTGTCAAAATCGTAGCAGATGGCCAGCACGGGCTGGCTTTCTTTCTGTCGGCGCTCAAATGGCTTCATAGCGGTACCTCCTGCGGGAAGCGGTCTTTCCTCCACTATACCCGCACCGATGGGGAAAGTCAACGGTTTCACCCGGGCAAAATTTTTTCAATTTCCTATTGACAAAGGGAACCGTGTGTGCTATTGTATTATTAACCTAATACAATAAGGAGGTGAGACAATGGAATGGAAGCTATCATCGGACCGCCCGATTTGGCTCCAGCTGAAGGAGGAGCTGACCCGACGCATCGTCACCGGCCAATACCCCATGGGCAGCCGGTTCCCCACCGTGCGGGAGCTGGCGGCGGAGGCGGGGGTCAACCCCAACACCATGCAGCGGGCCCTGTCAGAGCTGGAAAAGGACGGCCTGGTGGAGAGCAACCGGACCGCCGGGCGGCTGGTGACATCCGATGCCCGACAGATCGAGGAGGTACGCGGCCAGCTGGCGGCACAACTCATGGAGGAGTTTTGCCGGGGCATGGAGCGGCTGGGCTACACCGCTGCTCAGGCGCAGCAAAAATTGAAGGAGGAGAATCCTTATGAATGAACTGGTACACCTTTCCGGCGTGACCAAATCCTACGACAGGCAGGCTGCCCTTTTGGATGTGAATCTGGACCTGCAGCCGGGCCGCATCGTGGGCCTACTGGGCCCCAACGGGGCGGGCAAGACGACCCTGATTAAGCTCTTAAACGGCCTGCTCCAGCCCGACGCGGGCGTGGTGGAGATTGACGGCACAGCGCCGGGTGTTTATACGAAATCCATCGTCAGCTACCTGCCGGACCGCACCTATCTGGCGGAGTGGATGAAGGTGGGGCAGGTGCTGGACCTGTTCCAGGACTTTTACGCCGACTTTGACCGGGCCAGGGCGGAGGCCATGTGCGAGAACCTCCACATTGCGCCCAACATGAGCATCAAAACCATGAGCAAGGGCACCCTGGAGAAGATGCAGCTGGTGCTGGTGATGAGCCGCCAGGCCAAGCTCTACCTGCTGGACGAGCCCATCGCCGGGGTGGACCCCGCCGCCCGGGACTACATTATGGATACGATTCTGTCCAACTACAACCCGGAGGGTACCGTCCTGATTTCCACCCACCTGATTGCCGACGTGGAGCGGGTGCTGGACGAGGCCGTATTCCTCCAGGAGGGGCGCATCGTCCTCTACGACACGGTGGACAACATCCGGGAGCGGGAAGGCATAAGCGTGGACGAGCTGTTCCGGGCCATGTTCCGCATGATTTGAGAGAGGGGGAAGCGTTATGTTTGGAAAATTGTGTAAGCTGGAGCTGCGCTACATGATGCGCAACTTCCTGCCCCTCTGGGGCATTGTGCTGGTATTAGCGGCGCTGAATGGCTTTGCCATCTCCATGGATTTGGACAGCAATGTGACCTTTGGCCTGCTGTTGATGGCGCTGGTGGGGGTGCTGATTGCCATGGTCGTCCTCTGCATCGTGCTGATTGTGCAGCGGTTCTACAACGGTCTGCTGAAAAGCGAAGGCTATCTGATGTTCACCCTGCCAGTGAAGACCGGCGCGCTGATTCTGTCCAAAGGGCTGGCGGCGCTGGTGGTCATGGTGGTCAGCGGCGTGGTCGGTGTGCTGGCCTTTGTCCTGGTGGTGGGAAGGGAACTGGCCTGGTCAGATTTGGCGGAGGCTGTCGTCTACCTGTTCCAGGAGAGCGGAGCCACGGCAGGCGACCTGGCGATTATCACGATTGTGACCCTGCTGCTGATGCTGGCGGCGGTTGCGTTCAACATTCAGATGATCTATCTGGCCCAGGCCATCGGCCACATGGCCAGCAATCACCGGGTCGGCATGAGCGCGCTGGCCTACCTGGCCATCGCTATGCTGCTGTCCACCCTGGGGGATTTGGCGAGCAATTTACTGGGCCTGATGAACGAGGACTATCTGCTGAATGTGCTGCTGGAGTACGACACGCTGGCGGAGGCCGTCCCAACCATCGCAGGGGCGGAGCTGGTGAGCGCGGCTCTTTACCTGGCGGGTACCGTGATTTTCTTCCTCATCACCCGGTACATCCTGGATACCCGTCTGAACCTGGATTGACGGGCCGCCGATTTCTGCGGCAGAGCGGCGCTTTCTGCTTGACAGGGGGCACACCGTGTGCTACTATAATAAAAGACAGCATACTAAAAGAAGTGTGCTCGGAGGGCACCTCCCCCCCCCAAACAAAAATAAACCCCGTATTTTGACAAAGCAGAAAGGATGTAATCACTATGGTCAATCGTTTTGTACTCAACGGCATTTCCTATCACGGCAAGGGCGCGATTCAGGAGATTCCCGGCATCATCCAGAGCAAGGGCTTCCAGAAGGCGTTCATTGCCTCCGACCCCGACCTGGTCAAGTTCGGCGTCACCGCCAAGGTGACCGCGCTGCTGGACGCGGCGGGCATGGCCTATGAGGTCTACTCCGATATCAAGCCCAACCCCACCATTGAGAACGTGCTGTCCGGTGTGGAAGCCTACAAGGCCTCCGGCGCGGACTACATGATCACCATCGGCGGCGGCTCCTCCATGGACACCGGCAAGGCCATCGGTATCATCATCAATAACCCTGAGTTCGCTGACGTTCGCTCCCTGGAGGGCGTGGCACCCACCAAGAACCGCACCGTGTTCACCATCGCCGTCCCCACCACCGCCGGCACCGCGGCTGAGGCCACCATCAACTACGTCATCACCGACGTGCAGAAGAAGCGCAAGTTCGTCTGCGTGGACGTGAACGACATTCCCGACATCGCCATCGTGGACCCCGACATGATGTCCACCATGCCCAAGGGCCTGACCGCCGCCACCGGTATGGACGCCCTGACCCACGCCATCGAGGGCTACACCACCAAGGCCGCCTGGGAGC
>JAJPXL010000001.1 GCA_021205455.1 Clostridiales bacterium | reverse complement strand
CCCACCCCCGCCAGCAGCTGTCCCGCCGGGCATAGGTCGGCTCCCGGTAAAACAGGTAGAAGCCGCCACCGTATCTGCCGTTCAGCGCGGCGACGGCCTGTTTCGCCTGATCGACCCAGTCCCGCCGCAGTGCGTCCTCCCCGTAACGGGAATCCGGCAGGTCAGCCAGGATACCGTAACGGATCTCCTTCCCCGCCCGCTTAGACACCAGCGCATGGTATTCCAGCGTTCTGGCAAGCCGCTCCCCCGCCTGCGGGCCGGAGAGCAGGGCGGGGATGACGCACAGGGTACGCCCCTCCGGCGGGACGCCGTCCTTCAGCGCCAGCCGCAGCAGCGGGCGCACCGGCACACACCGGAGCAGCAGGAAGTCCAGGCACTGCTTCACCAGCTCCGAGATGGGCAGAACCAGCAGCAATCCGCTCCACCACCGGCCCAGCAAAATCTGCGCCAGCAGCGCCAGCGCAGCGGAGCAGCCCGCGACCGTCAGCGGGTACCACTCCCCTGTTTTGGGGGCCGGAAACAGCAGCTCCGCAACAGAGCAGCCCTCCCGCCTGGCTTGGGCCAGCAGCTCCTCCGCAAAGTCGCTCTCCCGTACCTGCTTGCGCTTCGCCGTCCGGGCCAAGGCAGCGCGGCAGGCGCTGCGGCTCTCCTCCGCCAGGGTCGGATACAGCCCCGCCGGGTCCTGGCGGAGCATCCGCTCCGCAACGCTCAGCTTCGCCAGCCTGCGGGCGAACTCCGGCGCGGCCACCTCGTGAAACAGGGTAAAGACCCGACGCAGCTCCTCGGCCAGAGCCGCAAGGGCATCTGTCTGCCGCCAGTCCGCCTCCCGCACCTGGGTGCAAAGCCGATGCAGCACCGACAGCAGCCCCAGCAGCAAGGCGCTGCCCAGCAGCGCACACTCCGCCTCCGACAGGGGCGCGGCGTCCTGTACCCCCTCAAAGAAGGCGAGGCAGCCGTCACCGTCGCAGCCCATCTCCGCCGCCTGCTGGGCCAGCAGGATGACCCGCGCCCGGTCGCCCCGGCTGGAGCAGGCGGGCAGCCGCTCCCTGCCCTGAAAGTCCTCCATCGCCAGCAACGCCCGGCTCTGGTAAACGGAAAAATGATTCAGCAGCCACCTCGCCGCGGAGGGGATCTGGTCCCGCGCCGAGGTCTCCCCCTCCAGCTGTTCGATCTGCCCCCGGAGCGCCAGCAGCGCCGAGCGCGCCCAGCGCTCCGTCTCCCTGGCCGGACAGGCTTCGTCCGTCAGGTACCGGGCGCAGGCAACCCTGCCTGCGCAAAGGGCCTCTTCTCTAGTCATCTGTCATTCCTCCGGTTCGATTCGCTGCCGCCCGCAGCGCCTGGGGCGGCTGAATCGGTGAAAATACCTGCCACAAGTCTTTCCAGATTCCCCGCCGTTATGCACCGCGCCCGCATTTTTTGCCAAATTTGAAAGGAAAAACACTTGACAACGCTTCGGATTCACGGTATAATAAACACGTTGTAAAGCAAGGCAGCTTTACAAATCGGCGTGAAAGGCGGCGGACACCATGGATCAGTCATTCCAGAAAACCATGCTTTTTGACTTTTACGGTGACTTGTTGACCGAACGCCAGAAAGAGTTTTATGACCTCTACTATAATGAGGATCTGTCTCTGGCGGAAATTGCGGAGAACGCCAACATCACCCGGCAGGGTGTGCGGGATGTCATCGTCCGGGCGGACGCGATTCTGACGGAGATGGAGGAAAAGACCAGCATCATCGCCCGGTTCCTGGAGGTGCAGCACGGCTTGCAGGAGGTCAGCGCCCTGGCTGGCCAAATCGCCGACCTGAACGATACCAGCATTGGGAGCCAGCCCCTGGCAGACCTCATCGGTTCCCTCCAATCCAAGGTAGAGGCACTAAAGGAGTAACCTCATGGCTTTTGAAGGTTTAACAGAAAAACTGAATAGCGTATTCAGCAAGCTCCGCAGCAAAGGCCGCCTGACGGAAACCGATGTCAGAGAGGCGATGCGGGAGATTCGGCTGGCCCTTCTGGAGGCCGACGTCAGCTATTCCGTGGTAAAGGACTTTATCAACCGCGTGACGGAGCGGGCCGTGGGGCAGGATGTGATTTCCTCCCTGACGCCCGCCCAGATGGTGGTGAAAATCGTCAATGAAGAGCTGGTCAACCTCATGGGCGGGGAAGCCGCCCGGCTGAACATTGCGCCCAAATCCCCCACCGTGGTGATGATGGTGGGCTTACAGGGCGCTGGCAAGACCACCAACGCCGCCAAGCTGGCCGCCTACATTCGTTCGAAAAATGGGATGCGGCCCCTGTTGGTGGCCTGCGACGTGTACCGTCCCGCCGCCATTCAGCAGCTGCAGGTGGTTGGCCAGCAGGTGGACATCCCCGTCTTTGAGCAGGGTCAGGGCGACCCGGTGGAAATCGCGAAGGCGGCCGTACAGCACGCAAAAGCGCATGGCAATGACATCGTCTTCCTGGACACCGCCGGCCGCCTCCATGTGGACGACGAGTTGATGGACGAGCTGAAGCGGATGAAGGAAGCCGTCTCGCCGGATGAGATCCTGCTGGTGGTGGACGCCATGATCGGGCAGGACGCGGTACGGGCCGCAGAAGCCTTCGACGCTGCCCTGGACATTACCGGCGTCATGCTGACCAAGCTGGACGGCGACGCCCGCGGCGGCGCGGCCCTGTCCATTCGGGCCACCACCGGCAAGTCCATCAAGTTTGTGGGCGTGGGTGAGAAGCTGGACGCCATTGAGGTGTTCCACCCGGACCGTATGGCCAGCCGTATCCTGGGCATGGGCGATATGCTAACCCTGATTGAAAAGGCCCAGGACCAGCTCGACCAGGAAAAGGCCGAGGAGATGGAGAAGAAGATTCGCAAGAATCGCTTCACCCTCCAAGACTTCTACGACCAGCTCCAGGAGACCAAGAAAATGGGCTCCATGAGCGACATTTTGAACCGTATGCCCGGCCTCAGTGGCAAGGTGGACGAGAGCCAAATCGATGAGAAGGCCATTGACCGGACCGAGGCCATCATCCTCTCCATGACCAAGAAGGAGCGAAACGACCCGTCCATCCTGAACGCCTCCCGCAAGCGGCGTATCGCCGCCGGCAGCGGCACCTCCGTGCAGGAGGTCAACAAGCTGCTCAAGCAGTTTGAGATGATGCAGCAGCTGACCAAGCGCTTCACCAGAGGCAAAATGCCCAAGGCCATGCGCCAGGCCATGAGCGGCGGCGATGTCTCCGGCATTGTCGGCGGCTCCAGCGGCATGGAAGGTCTGCTCAACGGCCGCTTTGGCGGCGGCGGGCACAGCGCAGGCCGCCAGCGCAAGAGCAACAAGCGCAAGAAGAAGCGCTAAACCCATCCCCCTGCTGATTTGCACAGCCATTGTGTTAATCATAAATGCGAATAATCTTTGGAGGTGAATGATAAATGGTGAAAATCAGACTGCGCCGCATGGGCGCGAAGAAGGCCCCTTTCTATCGTATCGTGGTGGCTGACTCCCGCTATCCCCGTGACGGCCGCTTTATCGAGCAGCTGGGCACTTACAATCCCCTGACGGAACCGGCAGAAATCAAAGTCGATGCTGAGCGCACCCAGGCCTGGATTAAGACCGGCGCACAGCCCACTGACACCGTGAAGCGTCTGCTCAAGCAGGCTGGCGTACTGTAATCCTGGAGGGATCGATCAGCATGAAAGAGCTCTTGATCTATATCGCAAAAAATCTGGTGGACAATCCCGATCAGGTTTCTGTCAACGAGGTTGATTGTGACGGTGAGGTTGTTCTGGAGCTTCGGGTCGCCCCTGAGGACATGGGCAAGGTGATTGGCCGTCAGGGCCGCATCGCCAAGGAGATTCGCACGGTGGTGCGCTCCCTCGCCCAGCGGAACAACACCAGGGTCTCGGTGGAGATCATGGAATGACACACAAAGCAGGGCCGCCGACTGGTGGCTCTGCTTTTTTCCCGAGAAATCCAACCCCAAAAGGAGTTGTGCAATATGAAAACTGAAACGCTGGAAATCGGCAAAATCATCAACACCCACGGCGTGCGCGGCGAGCTGAAGGTGGAGAGCTGGCTGAACGACCCGTCGGACTTCCGCGCCCTGGACACCGTCTTTGTAAACGGCGCGGCGTACACCGTCCGCTCTGCCCGGGTGCAGGGGAATCACGCCCTGCTGATGCTGGAGGGCATCTCCTCTATCGACGACGCCCTCCCCCTGAAAAACAAGGTGGTGCAGGCCAGGCGCGCCGACCTGCCCATTGACGAGGGGGAGCATTTCGTGGCAGACCTCATCGGCATGGACGCGGTGAATGCAGAGACCGGCGAGGTGTTCGGCAAGGTGACGGACGTGCTGGAGTATCCTGCTCAGGACGTGTACCAGGTGGCCGGGCTGGACGGGAAGGAATACCTGATTCCCGACGTGCCCGCCTTCGTCCATGAGATCGACGACGGGCGCGGCGCGATTGTGATGACCATCTTGGAAGGGCTGGGGCAGTAATATGGGCTACGCCATGCAAATCGACATTATGACCCTGTTCCCCCTCAGCGTGGACGACATGATGAACGAGTCCATCCTGGGTCGGGCCCAGGAGCGGGACATCATCAGAATCCAGTCCCACCAGATTCGGGACTACACCACCAACCGCCAAAACCAGGTGGACGATTACCCCTACGGCGGCGGCCACGGGGCCATCCTGCAGGCTGACCCCCTGTATCGCTGCTGGAAGCACATCTGCCAGGAGGCCGGGCGGCGGGTCCACACCATCTTCATGTCACCCTGCGGCGTCACCTTCACCCAGCAGGAGGCCAAGCGGCTGGTGCGCACCTATGACCGGCTGATTCTGGTCTGCGGCCACTACGAGGGGGTAGACCAGCGCTTCCTGGACGAGTGTGTGGACGAGGAGATGAGCCTGGGGGATTTCGTGCTGACCGGCGGTGAGTACGCCGCCATGGCGATTGCGGACGCGGTCTGTCGGATGGTGCCGGGGGTGCTGTCCTCCCCGGAGTGCTATGAGAACGAGAGCCACTGGGACAACCTGCTGGAGTATCCCCAGTATTCCCGCCCGGCGGTCTGGCATGGGCGGGAGGTGCCCCAGATCCTGCTGTCCGGCGACCACGGGAAGGTGGAGCGCTGGCGGCGGAAGGAATCCCTCCGCCGCACCAGGGAGCGGCGGCCCGACCTGTATGCCAGGCTGGACCTCAGCTCCAAGGAGGACAAAAAGCTGCTGGCGGAGCTGGCAGAGGAGGATCAGCAGGAACCATCAATCTGACATTCACAAGGCCCTTTGGCGCTGTGCCAAAGGGCCTTGTTTGTGGTATGGATTCCGATTCACGTTTCCCGCCGCAGAATGGAGAGGGGCGGAACCTGCCGGGGCAGCTTCATCCGGTAGAGCATCTGAGGGGTGCGGGGCTCCTCCAGCAGCTCCCCCTCCATGGTCTCCATCACGGGGGCAGTGAACGCCATTGGCAGGATGTCCGGGCCAATCAGCTCCACCCGCTCCCCGGCATGGTACTTATTGCGCAGGCTGAACACGGCGCTGCCATCCGGGTCGCAGGACTGACAGATGGCCACCACCTGGAAATTACGCATATAGCGGTCATCCTGGTAGTACTGCCCCGGATCGCCGTAGTAGAAGCCGGTGGAATAATGCCGGTGGCTGACCTTCTCCACCTCGTCCCGCCAGACCGGGTTCAGCGGCTCCCCTGCCGCCGCCGCATCGATGGCGTGGCGGTAAGCGCCGGTGACCAGGGCGGCGTAGTAGGCACTCTTGGCCCGGCCCTCGATTTTCAGACTATTCAGGCCGGCGTCCATCAGCTCCCCCACATGGTCGATCATGCACATATCCCGGGAGGACAGGATATAGCTGCCCTTCCCGTCCTCTTCAATGGGGAAATACTCCCCAGGCCGCTTCTCCTCCATCAGGGCGTAGGAGTAGCGGCAGGGCTGGGCGCAGGCCCCCCGGCTGGAATCCCGCCGGGCATCGTTGGTCATATAGTTGGACAGCAGGCACCGCCCGGAATAGCTGACGCACATGGCCCCGTGGACAAAGGCTTCCAGCTCCAGCTCTTTGGGCACATGGGCGCGTATCTCCCGAATCTCCGCCAGGGAAAGCTCCCGGGCCAGAATCACCCGGCTGGCCCCCATCTCATACCACGCCTGGGCGGTCACATAGTTGGACACGCTGGCCTGTGTGGAGATGTGCCGCTGCACATGGGGCGCGTACCGCTCCGCCAGCCGGAAGGCACCCAGGTCGGCCACAATCACCGCCGTCACCCCGGCATCCTCCAGCGTCTCCAGCCAGGCGGGGAGCCGGGTGATTTCCTCATTGCGGGGCATGGTGTTGATGGTCACATGGGTGGCGACATCGTGCGCCTTACAGTAGCGCACCGCCTCATACAGCTCAGGGGGCTGGAAGTTCCCCGTAAAGGCCCGCATTCCAAAGCTAGTGCCCGCCAGGTAGACCGCGTCCGCGCCGTAGGCCACCGCCATATGAAGCCGCTCCATATCTCCGGCAGGGGCCAACAGCTCGATTCCGTGCCTCATGCAGCGTCGTCCTCCTCGGCAGAGGTGGTGTCCTCCTCCTCGCTGTCAGCTTCCGTCTCGGCAATCTGCTCCTCCCGGAACTGCATAAAGGAGGTGTAGTCACTGAAGAAGTAGGTGGAGCCGTCATTGCCCAGATAGAAGTAGTAATAATCCGTATCGTTGGGGTTCAGCGCCGCCTCAATGGCGTCCAGGCCGGGGCAGCAGATGCAGCCCACCGGCAGGCCGGGATACAGGTAGGTGTTATAGGGGCTGTCAATGGCCAGGTCCTCCGCCGTCAAAGTCTCCTTCCGCTCGTCCAGCAGGTATTGAATGGTGGAGTCCATCTGGAGGTAGCCGTTGGTCTCCGTATTATCCTCGGAGAGGCGGTTGTAGATGACAGAGGCGATGTCCTTCTGGTCCTGGCCGTCCGTCTCCTTCTCAATGATGGAAGCCACAATCATGACCTCCTCCATCGTCATGTCCAGCTCCTCCATCCGGGCCTGCATTTCCTCGTCAAAGCGGGTCTCGAAGTTGGACAGCAGCTTATTGATGACGCTGGTGGCGGACGCCTGCATATAGAACTCATAGGTATCCGGGAACAGATAGCCCTCCAGCCTGCTGGCCCCCGTGGTGGAGACGTTGTCCAGGAAGTCATAATCGAAGTCCTCCGTCTCCGCGGCCTCCATCAGGTCCTCCGCCGAGCAGACCCCGTTCTCCTCCAGCAGGGCAAAAATCTCCTCCATGGTGTAGCCCTCTGGAATGGTGACCGTCACCACAGAGCGCACCGGGGACTGGGGGCCGATGCTGGTCAGCAGGGCGCTATAGTCCATATCCGTGGTCAGCTCATAGGTGCCGGAGACGATTTTGCCGTCCTCCGCCTTGCCGGTGAAGGCCGCAAAGAGCTTGAACAGGAGCGGATACTCGATTAGCCCCGCCTCCTGGAGATCCTCTGCGATTTCGTCTACGGACTCGCCGCTGACGATTGTAATCGTTGCGGTCAGCTCCTCCTTGTTCAGCGCCAGCACGTCATTGGCAAGGGTCCACCCCACCGTGGCAATGCCGTAGCTGATGAGCAGCACCCCCAGCAGGTACACCAGCGCAGACAGAACGGTAGCCTGCACGCTCATATGCTTTTTCTTCTTTTTCGGTTCCCTGCGCGGCTGTTCCGGTTCCGGCTCCGGCTGAGGCGCATCCTGCTTAATCACTTTTGTGGCGTCTGTCTCATCCTCACCGTTCTGCTGAGAGGAGAAAATCCCTTCCTTCCAGTCAAAGGTTGGCCACTTCTCTTCCTCTTCCGTTTCCTGTTCCTTCCGCAGCTCGTCATCTGCCATAGTATGGGTACTCCTTCATGTGCGCGGCGCGGCGCCGCTTCTTTCGTTAGCCGTGGTAGTGGATGCCCTGATGCACCTTCCGCTCCGCCTCTGCGCCGCGGAGCAGCTCCACCAGCTTCAAGCCGAACGCAATCGAGGACCCGGCCGCCTCGCCGGTGACGATGTTTCCGTCCACGACGACGCACTCCCCCACACAGGGCTGCGCCCCAGTGAGGCCGCCCTCCATGCCGGGATAGCAGACCGCCCGCTTCCCTTCCAGCAGACCCAGCTTGCCCAGGATGGTGGGCGCGGCGCAGATGGCAGCCACATACTTCCCCGCCGCTGCGGCCTTACAAATCAGGTCCATGGAGGCGTCGCTGGCCAGGATATTGTCCACCCCCACCAGGCCGCCGGGGAGCATCAGCAGCTCCATCTCCTCCAGAGAAACCTCCTCCAGGGTGATGTCCGTCTGGACGGCGACCTTCTGCCCGGAGCAGGCCACGGGGCCGTTGACCCCCACCAGCTGCACCGGCACGTTGGCCCGCCGCAGCATATCGCAGGGGCACAGGGCCTCCGCCGTTTCAAATCCGTCTGCCAGTAAAATGTAAACCATAGTTGTACGCTCCTTCCGTTGATTACGATGATGTTACCCGTTCAGGGCGGCGTCCACTTCCTGCCAAATCTCCCCGTGAATGTCCTGAATGGAGCGGAGCGCCCCATCGGCGGTGCAGGGGATTTTGCGCCAGCCCAGGGCTTCCGCCGCCCGCCGCGCCGTCACCCGGCAGGCGGTCAGATAGGCCGTGTCCTGCTCGTGGATGTCGGCCTTCGTGTTGGTGGCCGCCTCCCTGCTCCGCAGGAGGCGCACCGACTGCTCCGTGGGCATATCCAGGTACAGCACTAAGTCGGGCCGGGGCAGTCCGAGCCGGTCGAACTCAAACTCATACAGCCATCGCCAAAAGGCGGTCTGCTCCTCCTCCGGCAGCTTGGACGCCTGATGGATGGCATTGGAGGTGGTGTACCGGTCGCAGAGCACCAGCCCGCCCCCCTCGTACCACTCGCCCCAGTCCTGGCGGTAGGAGGCGTAGCGGTCCACCGCGTAGAAGGTGGAGGCGGCATAGGCGTTCACGTCGCCCGGCCTGCTGCCGAAGGCCCCCTGCAGATACAGGTTCACCAGGGCGGCGGACGGTTCCCTGTAGCGGGGGAACACCACATGGCGGTAGGGAATCTCCTCCGCCTCCAAATGCCGACACAGCGTGGCGAATTGGGTGGACTTCCCGCTGCCGTCCGTCCCTTCCAATACAATCAGCTTTCCCCGCATACCGAGCGCCCCTTTCCGGTCAGACTTGCTATCAGCAGTATAACACAGCGGCGCCGGAAAGTCCAGCGGCACGCGGCGTCAGCAGGCCGCCTGCCGCGCCCGATACTGCTCGCTCTCATCCAGCAGCTCCTCCGCGCTTTTCAGCGTGGCCTCCGTCACGATACTCCCACCGGTGAGCCGGGCGATTTCCTGCTTCCGCTGCTCCCGGTTCAGCCGCTCCAGACGGGTGTAGGTGCGCCCGTTCCGCTCCCCCTTCTCCACGGAGAAGTGAACGTCCGCCATGGCGGCGATTTGGGGCAGATGGGTCACGGCCAGCACCTGCTTATGCCGGGCCAAGTCCGCCATCTTCTGGGCCACCTTGGAGGCCGCCCGGCCGGACACGCCGGTATCCACCTCGTCAAACACCAGGGTGGTGATGGACTCGTTCTCCGCCAGCACGTTTTTCAGCGCCAGCATGATGCGGGCCAGCTCGCCGCCGGAGGCGATTTTCTGGATGGGCTTCAAATCCTCCCCCACGTTGGCGGACATCAGGAACTGCACCTCGTCCATTCCCGTCTGGTCCATGTGGAAGTCCGCCTGCTTTGGGGAAAATTCCACCTGGAAGCGCACCCTGGGCATATCCAGGTCGGCAAGCTCCTTTTGGATGCGCTGCTGCAAGCTGGCAGCCGCCGCCTTCCGGGCCTTGGACAGGGCTGAAGCCCGCTCCCTGGCCTCCTGCACCTGCACCACCAGCTGCTTTTTCAGCTGCTCCATCCGGTCGCTGGAGTACTCGATTTCATCCAGCTCCCGTTTGCACCTGTCCAGGTAGGCCAGCATATCCTCCACTGTGGCGCCGTACTTCTTCCGCAGACGGAAGATCAGGTCCAGCCGGGACTCGATCTCGTCCAGCTCGCTGCCGGAGAAGTCCAGACCGTCCCGCTCCCGCTGCACCTGCTCCGCCACATCATCCAGGGCGTAGCGCACCTCATCCAGCCGGTCTGCCAGGGTGTTGAACTGCTCACTGTAGCGGCCGATGCTCCGCAGCTGGTTTTCCGCCGTCATCACCAGGGAAATCGCGCCGTCGGTATCGTCAGTGCCGTACAGCGCGCGGTGGGCGGCCCCGACGGCATCCAGCAGCTTTCCGGCGTTGCGCAGGATGTCCCGTCGCTCCGTCAGGGCTTCCTCCTCCCCCGGCTGCAAATTGGCCCGCTCCAGCTCGTCGATTTGGTAGGTCAGGGTGTCGATGCGCCGGGCCTTCTCGGTATCGTCCATTTTCAGGGAGACGATTTGCCGCTTCAGCTCGGAGACCTTGCGATAGGAGGTCTGGAACGCCTCCAGCAGAGGCTGCGTCTCTCCAAAGCTGTCCAGATAGTCCAGGTGACAGGCGGGGTCCAGGAGCTGCTGCCCATCGTGCTGGCCGTGAATGTTCAAAAGCTGCCGCCCCAGCTCCCGGAGCTGGGACAGGGCCAGTGGCCTGCCGTTCAGGCGGCAGATATTTTTGCCGTCCCCCCGAATCTCCCGGGCCAACAGGAGGCTGCCGGTCTCATCCGGCCCCATGCCGCTTTCCCGGAACCAGTCCAGGTCGGGCAGGTCGACGAACTCTGCGCTAACCAGCGCAGACTGCGCCCCGGTGCGAATCAGGTCCCGGGAGGTGCGGCCCCCCAGCACCGCGCCGATGGCGTCCACCACAATGGATTTGCCCGCGCCGGTCTCACCGGTCAGGACGTTAAAACCGCCGTCAAACTGAATCTCGGCCTGCTCAATGACCGCTATATTCTCAATGTGCAGCATCGACAGCATAGCGCTACCTCATCATCATTTCAGCATCAGACGCAGCTCACTGCAAAAGCGCTCTGCGGCCTGATTGGTTCGCATGATCAGAATGGCGGTGTCGTCCCCCGCCAGGGTGCCCACCATCCCCTCGATTTTCATGCCGTCCAGGGCGGCAGCGGCGGCGTTAGCCAGGCCGGGCATGGATTTCAGCACCACAATGTTCTGCGCCACGTCGAAGGAGATGACACACTCCCGAAAGATGTTCTTCAGCCGCACGTCCTGATTGCTCGTCCCCTCCGCAGGGGGGAGGACGTAGCAGTACCGCCCTGTGGCGGACTGCCCCTTCACCAGATGCAGCTCACGAATGTCTCTGGAAATGGTGGCCTGGGTGCAGCGGATGCCCCGCCGGAGCAGGGCCTGGAGCAGCTGCTCCTGGGTTTCCATCTCCTCCTGTGAGATGAGTTCCAGCAGGATGCGCTGGCGTTCCTCCTTCATACGCTCACCCCTTACACTTTACCCAGTTTTTGGTTCAAAATTTCATAAAAGCTCCGGTCCGTCAGCCGCACCAGCCGGACGGACTGGTTGGACATCCGCAGCTCCACCGTATCATCGCTGCTGAGCCGGAAGGCCCGGCCGCCGTCAGCGGAGAGGTACGCATTTTTGCGGGCCAGGTGGCTCACCGTCACGCCAATGATGCGGTCCTTCCCCAGCACACAGCAGCGGGCCCGCAGGTCGTGGGCGCAGATGGGCGTCACAATGATATTCTCCGCCGTCGGCTCCACAATGGGGCCGCCTGCCGACATGGAGTAGGCCGTAGAGCCGGTGGGCGTAGAGACGATGACGCCGTCTCCGGAAAAGCCGAACATCTTCACATGGTCCGCCGTGACGGTGACGTCAATTTCCCGGGCGACCGTTCCCTTCGTTACCACCACGTCGTTCAGCGCCGTATCCCGGAAAATGCTGCGGCCCCCTCGAAGCACCCGCACATCCAGCATCATCCGCTTTTCACAGGTGTACTTCTTCTCCGCCAACTTGGAGAGCATGGACAACTCGCTGCACTCCAGCTCCGCCATAAAGCCCACGCTGCCCAGATTGACGCCGAGGATCGGTATATTATAGGGCCGCACCAGCCGAGCCGAATGTAAAATCGTGCCATCCCCGCCAAAGCAAATCAGCAGATCCGCCTTCCGGATTTCGGTATGGATGTCCTTTATCGTCACATTGGACGGCAGGGCAAGGGCCTCATCCGGACGGAACGGGAGGCAGATGCTGGTCTCCACACCGGACTCCTTTAAAATTTTGTCGGCGGTCTGCACCGCACGCAATCCCTTGTCCCGATACGGGTTGGGGCTGAGCACAACTTTCATTTCCGTTTACTTCTCCAATTCTGCATGAGATTCCCTAACGAGCGCTTCCAAATCGGGGACAGCCGCCTCTCCGCCTGCGGCAGACAGCCAGCCCAGATATTCAATATTCCCCTCCGGGCCTTTCACCGGCGAAAAGGTAAGACCCCTTACGGTCAAATCACTCTGCGCCGCGTGGCGCAGGAACTGCTCCAGCACCTCGATATGCACCTTCGGGTCCCGGACGACGCCCTTCTTGCCCACCTTTTCCCGGCCTGCCTCGAACTGGGGCTTCACCAGGCAGACCATCTGGGCATCCTCCGCCAGCAGCGGACGCAGAGCCGGCAGAATCAGCCCCAGCGAGATGAAGGAGACGTCCACAGACACAAACTCCAGCGGCTCCGGAATGTCCTCTTTGGTCAGGTACCGGGCGTTGGTGCGCTCCAGGTTGACCACCCGGCTGTCGTTCCGCAGCTTCCAGTCCAGCTGGCCGTAGCCCACGTCCACGGCGTAGACCTTTGCCGCCCCGTTTTGCAGCATACAGTCCGTAAAGCCGCCGGTGGAGGCCCCGCAGTCCATCGCCGTCACGCCGTGCAGGTCGATGGGGAAGGTTTTCATGGCCTTTTCCAGCTTCAGGCCCCCGCGGCTGACGTAGGGCAGGGTCTTTCCGTGTATCTCAATGGCGGCCTCCTCAGCCACCGGCGCGCCGCACTTATCCAGCCGCTTCCCATCCACAAAGACCTGGCCGCTCATAATGATGGCCTGGGCCTTTTGGCGGCTCTCTGCCAGACCCAGCTCCGTCATGCGCACATCCAACCGCTTCTTAGCCACGCTCCATCGCCTCCCTGGCCGCCGCCGCAATATGGGTGGCGTCGATACCCAGCATGGCCCGCAGCTCCGGCACAGAGCCGTGGGTCACGAAGCCGGAGCCGGTGTTGAGCAATTTTACCTTACACCTCATCTCTCCGGCGGCCAGCTCGGAGGCCACAAACTGGCCCACGGAGTTCGGCTCCGTCTCCTCTTCGCAAATCAGCACACAGCCGGTTTTCGCCGCAGAAGCGCGAATCTTTGCGCTGTCCAGCGGGACGACCCGGTTGACCTTGATCACCTCCGGCGTAAAGCCCGCCTCCCGGAGCAGCTCGGACGCTTTCAGCACCTCGCCGATCATAATGCCGTAGGACACCAGCGTCACATCGCCGCCCTCCTCCAGCACCGTCACCGGTTCACCGCTGGCATCATCGTGAAACACCTGCTCCCCACCCCGGGGATAGCGCACCGCCACAGGGCCGGGCACCTCCAGCACCGCCTGACGCAGCATGGCCCGCAGCTCCGCAAAGCTGGAGGGGGCGAGCACCGTCATGCCGGGCACTGTGGACAGGAGGGACAGGTCAAAAATCCCCTGATGGGTTTCGCCGTCCTCCCCCACCAGTCCGGCACGGTCCACGCACAGCACGATATGCAGCCCTTCGATGGCCATATCGTGAATCATCATGTCAAACGAGCGCTGCAAAAAGGTGGAGTATACGGCGAACACGGGAATCAGCCCCTGGCTGGCCATACCGGCGCACATGGTCACAGCGTGGCCCTCCGCAATGCCCACGTCAAAGAACCGCCGGGGGAACCGCTGAGCAAACGCGCTGAGGCCGGTGCCGGACTGCATGGCCGCTGTGACGGCGCAAATACGCTCGTCCTCCTCTGCCAGCTGGCACAGCGCCTCGCCAAACACTGCGGAGAAGCCCGGACCGCCCTGGCAGCGAGGCGCTCCGGTGGCGACATCAAAGGGCGCCACGCCGTGGAACTGGTCCGGGTTGCGTTCTGCCGGTGGATAGCCTTTTCCCTTTACAGTGCGCACATGGAGCAGCACGGGCCCGCTGACGCTCTTGGCCCACTTCAAAATTCGGGTCAGCTCCGACAAATCGTGCCCGTCCACCGGGCCGATATAGGTGAAGCCCATGTCCTCAAAGAAGCTGGAGGGCAGGAGCGTCCCCTTGACCTCCTTCTTGATTTTGGAAGAAACGTTGTAAATGCTGGTGCCCACAGACGTTTTCATCATCACGTTGCGGTAGCCCCGCTTCAGGGCCAGGTAATGGGGGCGGAGATGGTGCCGCGCCAGCAGCTTGGAGATGCCGCCCACGTTCTTGGTGATGGACATCCCATTGTCGTTCAAAATCACCAGCAGATTCTCCCCGCTGGAGCCTGCGTCGGACAGCCCCTCATAGGCCAGCCCGCCAGTGAGCGCACCATCGCCAATCAGGGCAATGACATTGTAATCCTCATGGAGCAGGGTGCGGGCGCGGGCCATCCCCACCGCCACAGACACCGAGTTAGAGGCATGGCCAGCAATAAAGGCGTCGTGGACGCTCTCCTTCGGCTTCGGGAAGCCGGAAAGGCCGCCGAAGGAGCGGAGGGTGTCCATCTCCGCCTCTCGGCCTGTCAAAATCTTGTGCACATAACATTGGTGGCCCACGTCAAAGACCAGGCGGTCCTTCGATGTATCGTACACCCGATGGAGGGCCACGGTCAGCTCCACCACGCCCAAATTGGACGCCAGATGTCCGCCGGTCTGCGATACTGACGCAATCAGTTTTTTCCTTAATTCCTCACAAAGTGCCACGCCTTCCTGGTCTGTCAACTGTGACAAATCATAACGGTCTCCGTTTTGCAAAGCGTCACAACCTCCCTAATTTTTCTATCTCAACCGGCCATGCCGCAATCAGATTGCGATAAAACGGGTTCCGAGTATCGCGACCACAATCCCGATCACCGCGCCGAACACTACCTGTAAAGGTGTATGGCCTAACAGCACCTTTAGCTGCAACGCCTGCAGCTCCGGGGTCATATTGTTCCAGTTTTGCAGGATCAGATTGATCACCTTGGCCTGCTCGCCGGACTGACGCCGCACGTTGCAGGCATCGTACATCACCACAATGGCCAGCACACAGGCAATGGCGAACATACTGGAGTCAAACCCGTACAGAATCCCGGTGGTAGCCGCGCAGCAGGCCACCATCGCCGAGTGAGAACTGGGCATCCCGCCGCTGGCCAGGCAGCGCCGGAGTGTGAATTTCCCTTCAGTGATGAGCTGGATTATTCCCTTCGTCACCTGGGCAAGAAACCATGATAGGACAGAAAACACCAGAATTTGATTCCCAAATGTGATTCGAAGCATCTGTTTTCCCACCTTTTCCTCTTTTTTACATCTGCCGCTCCGACAGATAGGCGGCCAGCTCCTGTAAGAACGCCGGATGGGCAAACGCAGGGCCGATTGCCTCCTGCGCCTGCGCCGTCAGCCGGGCCATGCGCTGCCGACAGCCCTCCAGCCCCAGCAGCGAAACATAGGTGGATTTGCGCAGCGCAGCGTCATTGCCCACAGGCTTCCCCATCGCCTGCTCGGTGGAGGTCACGTTCAGCATATCGTCGCGAATCTGGAACGCCAGGCCGATGGCATCCGCGTAGGCCCGGGCGGCCGCAGCCTGGGGGCTGCCCTTCGGCAGCCCCGCCGCCAGCACGCCCATCTCACAGGCGGCCCGCAGCAGGCAGCCGGTCTTCAGGCTGTTCATATAGGTCACCTGCTCCAGGGAGAAGGTTTGGCTCTCCCCTTCCTTGTCCAGCTGCTGGCCGCCGCACATTCCCAGCGGACCCACCGCCTGGGCCAGCGTCAGGGCGCACTCCGCCCGCGTTTCCGCCGGCAGGTCGGCGGCGAGGATCGCCTCAAAGGCCCCCGCCTGCAGGGCGTCCCCCGCCAGGGTGGCGGTCATCTCTCCATAGACCCTGTGATTGGTGGGCTTGCCCCGCCGCAGATCGTCGTTATCCATGCAGGGCAGGTCATCGTGAATCAGGGAGTAGGTGTGAAGCATTTCCACTGCGCAGGCAACCGGCATGGCCGCGCTGGCGTCGCCGCCCGCCGCTTCGCAGAATTTCAGCACCAGCACCGCCCGGACGCGCTTGCCGCCTGCCAGCAGGCTGTAGCGCATGGCGTCCAGCAGGTACTTCTGGGGCACGTCCGCCTGAAAATAACCCGCCAGCGCGCTGTCCACCTGCGCCCGGCAATCTTGCAGCTCCTGTAAAAACGTCATGTGTTATTCCGTCCCTTCCAGCGGCTGAGCCACCGGCGCGCCGTCCTCCCCCTTGGAAAGGCGCACCACCTTCTGCTCAGCCTGGTCCAGCTGCTTTTTGCAGGAGGTCACCAGCTTCGTCCCCTCCTCAAAGAGGGCCATGGACTGCTCCAGCGGTGCGTCACCCCGCTCCAGCGCGGTGACGATCTCCTCCAGCCGGAGGAGGGATTCTTCAAAGGTCTTCTTCTTGCCTGCCATAGTCAGACAGCTCCTTTCCGGCCCTCGCTCACCGCCGTTATCACAGAGGTGAGGGTGCCATCCGATAGCATAGTATCAATTTCCTCTCCCACGGTGGCCTCCCGTATGGAGGTCATCGCACCCGCCTTGTTCCGGGTCACGGAATAGCCCCGGGACAGCACCTTCAGCGGACTCATGGCGTCCAACCCGGCGGTCAGAGAGGCAAGACGCACCTGCTGCCGGTTCAGCGCCTTTTCCGCAGCGCTGCCCAGCCGCTCCGTCAGGCGGTCCAGCTCCATCTGCTTGCTCTCCAGCAGCAGATAGGGATTTTGCAGCGCCTGGGAGCGTTCGCAGCGGTCTACCGCCGCCTTCGCCTGCTGCAATCGCCGCAGCAGCGCCTGCCTCTGCCGCGCGTCCAGCTGGGTCAGGCCGCTGTAAACGTCCTGCCAGTCCGGCACAGCCAGCTCCGCCCCGTTGGAGGGGGTGGCCGCCCGGCGGTCCGCCACGAAGTCGGCGATGGTCACGTCCGGCTCGTGGCCCACGGCGGAGATAATGGGAAGCTCCGAGGCGTAGATGGCCCTGGCCACCCGCTCATCGTTGAAGGCCCATAAATCCTCCATACTGCCGCCGCCGCGGCCTACGATCAGCACGTCCGCCACCTTCCAGCGGTTGGCGTAGGCGATGGCTGAGGCGATTTCCGCCGGGGCCTCCGCCCCCTGTACCCGCACTGGCAGCAGCCGAACCTCGCACAGCGGCCAACGGGCCCGCAGGACGCGGATGATGTCATGCACCGCCGCCCCGGCCTCCGAGGTGACCACGCCGATTCGCTCCGGAATGGCGGGTAGCGGCTTCTTATGCGCCTCGGCAAAGAGCCCCTCCGCTTCCAGCCGGGCTTTCAGCTGCTCAAAGGCCACATACAGCTCGCCAATGCCGTCCGGACTGAGGGCCTCCACATAGAGCTGATAGACCCCGTCCCGGGGGTACACCGTGACCCGCCCAAAGGCAATCACCTTCATGCCGCTCTCCGGCTGAAACCGCAGGCGGGCGGCGGCGGAGCGGAACATGACGCATTTCAGCGCGCCGCCCTCATCCTTGAGGGAAAAGTAGTGGTGCCCGGAGGGGTAGCGCTTATAGTTGGAAATCTCCCCCCGGATATAGATGTTGCCAAGGAGCCTGTCCTGGTCCAGCATCCCCTTGATATATTGATTCACTTGAGAGACGGAAAAAATCTCCTGTGCTGCCATGTTCAGTCCCCATTCAACTGTCGGTTGGTTAAGATTGCGATACCCATCGCGTTATCTGTGGAATACTGCGGCTCTGCAAAGACGGCGTCCTGCATCACCGCCCGCAGCAGGCTGTTGGACGCCACGCCGCCGGAGCAAAGCACCGGGAGGCCCGGATAACGGCCCATGGCCTGATTGGTAACACGCCGCACCGTTTCGGCAACGGTCAGCAGGGTAAAGCGGGCGATGTCGCAGGGCTCCCGCCCCTGTTGGGCCATGGCCTTCGCCTGATTCTCCATGCCGGAGAGGGAGAACCGGAGGTCCTGCCCTATCTTCACCCGGAAAAACGCCTGGCAGTCGGACGCCTGACTGAGGGCGTCCAGCCCCTTCCCTGCCGGGAAGGGAAGCTCCAGCAGCCTGCCGGTGCGGTCAATCAGCTGCCCGGCAGACAGGTCTGTGGTGCCGCCGATGCAGGCTGCCGCCACGCTCCGCCCCTGCGGCTCCACCAGCAGCAACTCCGTAGTGCCGCCGGACAGGTGCCAGGCCAGAAAGGGCTGGTCCAGCAGCTCCATCCGCCCGGCAGACCAGCAGGCCGCCGCCAGGTGCCCCTCCTGATGGGAGAAGCCGTAAAACGGCACATCCAGCGCCGCCGCCAGGCTCCGCCCCTGAGACTCCCCCGCCAAAAAGCAGGGCATATAGGAGCCCTCCACGCTGCGGGGCCGGGTGCTGGCCCCTACGGCAATAATCGGCTCCTCCAGCCAGCCCGCCTCCCGCAGCGCCCGGATGCGGTCGGGCAGGCGCTTCACGTGCTGGAACAGGGCGTCGCTCTGCCGCAGGCCCATGCCGCCCTCCGGCACCGTCAAAAGCCTGCCCTCATTCCGTCCCGTCCCGTCGGGACGGTACGCCGCAGCGGAGGTGGTATAGTTGCTGGTGTCGAGGCCCAGACAGACGCTCATCGCCGCTGCGGCTCCGCCGCTTCGCTGCGGGCAAACGTCCCCAGCACGCCGTTGAGGAAGGCCACCACCTTTTCATCCTCGTAGCGCTTGGCCAGGTTCACCGCCTCATTGATGGCGACCCGATTGGGCACGTCCGGCATATACAGCACCTCAAACATGGCCACCCGCATGATGGCCGCCGCCACCCGTGGGATGCGCTCAAACTTCCAGCCGATGGCGTACTGGGCGATGTAGGAGTCCAGCTCGTAGCCATGCTCCCCCACGCCGGTGACGACCCGACGGATATAAGCCAGCTGGGCCTCGTCCGGGTACTCCGCATACAGCGGCTCGTCCATGGCGAGGGCGGCGAAGTTTTCCTCTGTCAGCTGATCGTCCAGCAGCTGCTGGGCGGACAGGCCGCTGAATCCCAGCTCGTAGGCGAGGTGGACCGCGATTTCTCTGGCAGTCGTTCTGGTCATTGTGTTGCTCCATTCTGCCGCTTTCCGTCTCCCGCACTCCATCGTCCCCCTGAAAACGGCAAAAGAGGACAGCGGGACCGGGCCTCGGGCCGCTGGTCCCCATTGGCGACCCGACGAAAAAGCCCGGCAAAAACCCAGTTTACATTTTCTTCATTATACACTAGAAAGGACGTTTTATCAACCGCTTATTTGCACGAAGTTCTCGCCTCGCGGGCACACGACGGAAGGCACTTGTCAAACCGTGCCTGTCTCCCGCAGGAGGCGCGTCTGTCAAGTGCCTTTCCTGTTCCCGCTGCGCTGCGGGAACCTTGCCTATAAATTTCAGCGGATGAAGTCCACCTTCATACCGGTGCGGGGCTTTGCCGCCTGCGCCCCGTCGCAGCAGCCGATGGCCAACGCGCCGCATATCGTCTCGTCCGCGCCGAGGCCCAGCGGCTCCAGATACTCCCGAATCATGGGATGCTCGTCCAGCCAGTGGAGCTGGTTGATCCAGCAGGTGCCGATGCCCAGGCTGGTGGCCTCCAGCATCATGTTTTGCAGCGCACAGGCCGAGTCCGCCATGGCGTTGGGGTACCCCCGCCGGTTGGACACCACCACCAGAATCGGCGCTTTATAGTCGAAGGCATACGTCCCCAGCCGGGAGGCCCGAATCGAGTTTTTTATGCTGGCGTACAGGTCGTCCGTCAGCTCCATCCGGGCGAAGGCGGACTGCACCCGGGCGCGCAGCTCGCTGCGCACCTTCTCATCCGTGATGACCATGAAGTGAACCGTCTGGCAGTTCCCGCCGGTGGGGGCCCAGCGTCCGGCCTCCAGAATGTCCATCAGCTGCTCCTCCGGCACCTCATCAAAGTTGTACTTCCGCACAGAGCGGCGGCTCATGATGGTTTCCAGCATTGCATTCATGGTTGGCTCTCCCCTTCCGTGTCGTATGCGCCTGTCGACAGACCTTATTTCCTCTTTTTGGTATTATAGCATGGCCTCCCCTTCCCTGCAAGCGGAAAATCAACCGGCAAAACAGCCTCCCGCAAGGCGTACCCGACGGGAGGCTGCGCATTTGGTTGTCCTTCCTCAGGCGAGGGTGACCCGGTGGAAAATCTTCTTCCCCTTGCGGATGACAAGGCCGTCGCCGGTAAGCTGGCTCTCGTCATAGGCCGCATCCAGGGCGGTGACCTTCTCCCCGTTGACGGTGACGCCGCCCTGCTTCACCAGCCGCTTCGCCTCGCCGTTGGAGGCGGCCATACCGGCGGCCACAAGCAGCTTCAGCACGCTGATTTTCCCGTCCGTCAGCTCCTCTGCGGAAAGGGTGGTGGAGGGCATATCCCCGTTGCCGCCGCCGGAGAAGATGGCGCGGGCGGCAGCCTGGGCCTTGTTGGCCTCCTCGTCGCCATGCACCAGCCTGGTCAGCTCATAAGCCAGAATCTCCTTGGCCTGGTTCAGCTGGCTGTCCTTCCAGGTCTCCATCTCGGCAATCTGCTCCAGGGGCACGTCGGTCAGCATTTTCAGGCACTTGATAACGTCCGCATCGTCCACGTTGCGCCAGTACTGGTAAAACTCATAGGGGGAGGTCTTGTTGGGGTCCAGCCAGACCGCGCCGGACACCGTCTTGCCCATCTTCTTGCCCTCGCTGTTCAGGAGCAGGGTAATGGTCATGGCCTCGGCGTCCTCCTTGCCCAGCTTGCGGCGAATCAGCTCGCGGCCGCCCAGCATATTGGACCACTGGTCGTCCCCGCCGAACTGGAAGTTGCAGCCGTACTCCTGATAGAGGTGATAGAAGTCGTAGGACTGCATAATCATATAGTTAAATTCCAGGAAGCTCAGCCCCCGCTCCATTCGCTGCTTATAGCACTCCGCCCGCAGCATATTGTTCACGGAGAAGCAGGCGCCCACCTCCCGCAGCAGATCCACATAGTTCAGCTTCAGCAGCCAGTCGGCGTTGTTCAGCATCAGCGCCTTGCCGTCAGAGAAGTCGATGAAGCGGCTCATCTGCACCTTGAAGCAGTCGGCGTTGTGCTGAATCATCTCCGCCGTCATCATCTGGCGCATATCGCTCTTGCCGGAGGGGTCGCCGATCATGGCGGTGCCGCCGCCCAGCAGGGCGATGGGGCGGTTGCCGTGCTGCTGCATCCGGCGCATCAGGCTCAGCGCCATGAAGTGCCCAACGTGCAGGGAGTCCGCCGTGGGGTCAAAGCCAATATAAAAGGTGGCTTTGCCGCTGTTGATCATTTCCTTCACTTTTTCCTCATCGGTCACCTGGGCAATCAGGCCCCGGGCGACCAGCTCATCGTACAGTGTCATAGTGCATCTCTCCTTTTCCAAACTTGATTGAATCGCCTGCCGGACGGGGCGCAGAAAAGCCCTCCGCCCGAACAAACGGACAGAGGGCATATCAAACCTGATACACGGTACCACCTCTGATGCGTCAGCCCCTCACGGGGCGAACCTCAGGGAGTCGCAGGACTCCGGCGCAATAACGGGCGCAGCCCGACCGCATCTACTGAGCGTGGAGCATCCACGCCGTTGGGGCGGCAGCTCAGGGGTGTATTCACAAGGCGCCGCCTGCCCCCTTACACCGACCGGAGGCTCTCTGCGCAGAAGCGACCATGCTACTCTTCCCCGTCAAAGCCAATCTTACTATGACTAAAAGGTATTGTACAACAGCGGTTCCGGCTTTGTCAAGCCCTTTTTCCGGCTTATTTCGGGAACCGGCGCTGCGCGGTGTACGCGCAGCACTGGGTTTCCCGTTTCCGATTACAGCAGGCGGGTGCTTTACACTCTCTCCGCAATCTCCTGCTCCAACTTGGCCTGGAACTCCTCCAGCTTCATCTCTGTGGTGCTATCGGTGGCCCGGTCACGGACGGAGATGGTGCCGTTCTCCACTTCCTTCGCGCCGATGATCAGCATATAGGGCACCCGGTCGATCTGGCGGGCCTCCCGAATCTTATAGCCGATTTTCTCGCTGCGGCTGTCCAGGGCCACCCGGATATGGGCGGCCTTCAGCGCGTCGGTGACGGAGGCGGCATAGTCCATGCTCTTCTCGGAGACGGGCAGCACCTTCACCTGGGTGGGGGCCAGCCAGGTGGGGAACTTCCCGGCGAAGTGCTCCGTCAGGATGCCGATGAACCGCTCGATGGAGCCGAAGCAGACCCGGTGAATCATAATGGGGCGCTCCCGCTCTCCGTTCTCCGCCACATACTCCAGGCCGAAGTTCAGCGGCATCTGGAAGTCCAGCTGGATGGTGCCGCACTGCCAGGTGCGGCCCAGGCTGTCCTGGAGGTGGAAGTCGATTTTGGGGCCGTAGAACGCGCCGTCGCCCTCGTTGATGATATAGGGCATATTCAGCTGCTCCAGGGCGTTCTTCAGGCCGTTGGTGGCGTCCTCCCAGTCCTCATCGGAGCCCATGCTGTCCTCGGGACGGGTGGACAGCTCCACAAAGTACTTGAAGCCGAACTTCTCATACACCTCGTTGATGAGGTGAACCACACCGGCGATTTCATCGGTGATCTGATCCCGGCGCATGAAGATGTGGGCGTCGTCTTGGGTGAAGCAGCGGACGCGGAACAGGCCGTGGAGTTCGCCCCGCTTCTCGTGGCGGTGAACCAGGCCCAGCTCACCGATGCGCAGGGGCAGGTCGCGGTAGCTGTGGGGCTGGCTGCGGTAGACCATGACGCCGCCGGGGCAGTTCATGGGCTTGATGCAGTAGTCCTCATCGTCGATTTTGGTGGCGTACATATTGTCCTTGTAATGATCCCAGTGGCCGGAGGTCTCCCACAGGCGGCGGTTCATGATCATGGGGGTGGAGACCTCCACATAGCCGTCCCGGGTGTGAATCTCCCGCCAGTAGTCGATCAGCTGGTTCTTGATGATCATGCCGTTGGGCAGGAAGAAGGGGAAGCCGGGGCCTTCGTCGCACATCATAAAGAGGCCCATTTCCTTGCCGATCTTCCGGTGGTCCCGCTTCTTGGCCTCCTCCAGCAGCTTCAGATACTCGTCCAGCTCCGTCTGGTTGTGGAAGGCGATGCCGTTGATGCGGGTCAGCATCTTGTTGTGCTCGTCCCCCCGCCAGTAGGCGCCGGAGACCTTGGTCAGCTTGAAGGCTTTCAGCGCTTTCGTATAGGTCAGGTGGGGGCCGACGCACATATCAATATACTCCCCCTGCTGGAAGAAGCTGATGACGGCATCCTCCGGCAGGTCGGCAATATGCTCCACCTTGTAGTCCTCGCCCCGCTCCTGCATCAGGGCAACAGCCTCCTCCCTGGGGAGGATGAAGGACTTGAAGGGCAGGTTGGCCTTGGTGATCTTCTTCATCTCGGCCTCGATAGTCTCCAGGTCGCTGTCGCTGAGGGTGGCGTCCCCCAGGTCGATGTCATAGTAGAAGCCCTTCTCCGTGGCGGGGCCAAAGGCCATTTTCGCCTGAGGGTAGAGGCGCTTCACTGCCTGGGCCATAATGTGGGCTGCGGAGTGGCGGATGATGTGCAGCTCCTCCTCCGGTGCGCACTCCTTCACTGTGCCGTCATTGTAAATTACTTTCATGGTTCGTTTGCTCCTTTCCGCAATGAAAAAACACCCCTGAGCGGCCATACGCCGCCCAAGGGTGCAAATGCACGGTTCCACCTTGATGTTTCACTCATTATCTGCCCTAACGCGGCAGCCGTCGGCGGCACTTACCGGACGGCCTCCCGCCCGTTCGTGCGCAGCTCCGGAGTGGTAAGGAAACGGTTCCGCAAAGGCCGCTCTCAGCGCGTCACGGCCTCTCTCTGGTGTGCGGAAGGGATGCTTCCCCTTCTCCATCTTCGCCTTTTCATATTGTAGTTATTATAGCACAACCTTCCGGTTTGTCAACGGTTTTCTTGCCTTTATCGCCGCAGAGGCGCCTGCCCGGCATAGCGCTGCTTCAGCAGCGTGGCAAACTTCTCCACCGGGAGAAAATACTCCGTCTTTCCGTTCACCGTCTCCGTCACGGGGTAAGTTCTGTTGATTTCCCGGTTGAGTTTTCTGGTCTGCAGGATGTTCCCCTCAATATAATCATACAGGCGATAGCCGTCGTCTAAATAACGAGTCTGTAGCTGATTCAGGGAGGCGATGGTTTTCCCAGGACAAAACAAGCGTATTTGCCCCAGAATCGTTTCGAGCAATTCCTTCTGGGGGCCTTTTTCGATTTACGGGAACAAAAAACGGCGATATGCCCGTGAGGGGCATATCGCCGTAATCGTTTCTCAGCCCGGAGGCCAGGTCATATCCCGTCCGGCCAGGACGTGGAAGTGCAGATGCTTTACGCTCTGCCCTGCCTGCTCACCGCAGTTGGACACCACCCGGAAGTCGGTGAAGCCCAGCTGTTTGGCGCACTGGGCAATCACTTCAAAACAGTGGGCCACCACTGCGGAGTTCTCCGGCGTGATTGCGCCGACGGACTCGATGTGCGTCTTTGGAATCACCAGGAAGTGTACCGGGGCCTGGGGGTCCAGGTCGTAGAAGGCCAGGCACTGGTCATCCTCATACACCTTGTTGGAGGGAATTTCGCCGTTGGCGATGGCACAAAACAGACAATCCATCTTACTGCTCCTTTCTATCATGCTGCATTTCTGCCGGGGCTTACAGCCCCAGCTTTTCCGACACGAAATCGTCCACCGCGGCCAGGGCATCGTCGATTTTCAGCTTATCCTTGCCGCCGCCCATGGCGGAATCCGGCTTGCCGCCGCCGCTGCCGCCGCAGATTTTGGTCACGGTCTTAATGACATCGTCCGCTTTGATGCCGACTTTTACCGCGTCCTTGCCGCAGACGCACAGGAAGGAGATCTTCTCCCCGTTCACGGCGGTCAGCACCGCCACCACGTTGGACTGCCTGTCCCGCAGGAAGTCGCCCATCTTGCGCAGGTTGGACACTTCGACGGCCCCCAGGTTGGCGGTCAGCACCTTCACGCTGCCCACATCCTTGGCGGCAGCCAGGAAGCTCCGGGCCTCGCCCAGCGCCTCCTTATCCTTATACTGGTCGATTTGCTTCCTCAGCTCCCGCATCTCGCTGAGCTGGGCGTCAATGCGCTGGCTCAGCTCGTCAGGCTTGACCTTGAACTGGGCGGCGGCGTCCGTGAACTCCCGCACCAGCTCCAGCAGCTTGTCGATATTCCGCTTGCCCACCGTGGCCTCAATGCGGCGGACGCCGGAGGCGATGGAGCCTTCGCTGGTGATGTGGAAGGAGCCGATTTTCGCCGTATTGCTCAGGTGGGTGCCGCCGCAGAACTCGATGGAGTAGCCGTCGCCCATATTGACCACCCGGACGATGTCGCCGTACTTCTCGGAGAACAGCGCCATGGCCCCCAGCTTTTTGGCCTCCTCGATGGGCATTTCCTTCGTCACGATGGGCATATCCGCCAGAATCGCGTCGTTGACGATGGATTCGATCTGTACCAGCTCCTCCGGCGTGATAGCGGAGAAGTGGGTGAAGTCAAAGCGGAGGTAGTCCGGCTCCACCAGGGAGCCTGCCTGCTGCACATGGTCGCCCAGCACCTGCTGCAAAGCGGCCTGCATCAGGTGGGTGGCGGAGTGGGCGCGGCTGATGGCGGCCCGGCGGTCCGTGTCAATGGTGGCCACCACCTCATCGTCCACGCTGATGGCCCCGGCGGTCATTCTGCCATAGTGAAGGTATTTGCCTGCCTTGGTCTTCTTGGTGTCCGTGACCACGAAGGAGGCCTCGCCCCGGGTGATGACGCCCTGGTCGCCGACCTGGCCGCCCATCTCCGCATAGAACGGGGTCTGATCCAGCACCAGGATGCCCTCCTGGCCCTCCCGGATGGTACCGGCCACCTCATCGTCCTCCACGATGGCCAGCACCCTGGCGGTGTCGGCGCTGTCGGTATAGCCCAGGAAGGTGGTGGGGTTCTTGTCGATGTCGCCCAGGTCGATGCGCTCCCAGCCCAGGTCGCCCAGAGCCTTCCGGGCCTCCCTGGCCCGCACCTTCTGGGCCTCCATCTCGGCGGCAAAGGCCGTTTCGTCCACAGTCATGCCCTCGTCCTCGCACATCTCAATGGTCAGGTCAATGGGGAACCCGTAGGTGTCATACAGCTTGAAGGCGTCCGCGCCGGAGAACACCGTCTCTCCCTTGGCCTTGTGGGCGCTCAGCATCTCCGCGAAAATTTTCAGGCCGGAGTCGATGGTGCGGCCAAAGCTCTCCTCCTCCATCTTGATGATGCGGACAATGTAGTCCCGGCGGGAGACCAGGTCGGTGTATTCGCACTTGTTGACCTCGATGACCATGTCGCAGACCTCATACAGGAAGGGCTTCGTCACCCCCAGCAGCCGGCCATGGCGGGCGGCCCGACGCAGCAGGCGGCGGAGGACATAGCCCCGGCCCTCGTTGCTGGGCAGGACGCCGTCGGAGATCATCATGGTGGCGGAGCGGATATGGTCGGTGATGATGCGGAGGGAGACGTCCTTCTTCTCGCTCTCGCCATAGTGGGCGCCGGTGATTTCAGACACCTTGTTGGTGATGTGCATGACCGTGTCCGTGTCGAACAGGCTGTTCACCCCCTGGCAGACCACGGCCAGACGCTCCAGGCCCATGCCGGTGTCGATATTCTTCTGCTTCAGCTCGGTATAGTTGTCGTGGCCGTCGTTGTCGAACTGGGAGAAGACGATGTTCCAGACCTCCATATAGCGGTCGCAGTCGCAGCCCACGGTGCAGCCCGGCTTGCCGCAGCCGTATTCCTCGCCCCGGTCATAGTAAATTTCCGAGCAGGGGCCGCAGGGGCCGGAGCCGTGCTCCCAGAAGTTGTCCTCCTTGCCGAACTTGAAGATGCGCTCCTTGGGAATCCCCATCTCCTCATTCCAGATGCGATACGCCTCATCGTCGTCCAGGTAGACGGAGGGATACAGCCGGTCCGGGTCGATGCCCACCCAGTCCGGGGAGGTCAGGAACTCCCAGGCCCAGTGGATGGCCTCGCTCTTGAAATAGTCGCCAAAGGAGAAGTTGCCCAGCATCTCAAAATAGGTGCCGTGGCGGGCAGTTTTGCCGATGTTCTCAATGTCTCCGGTGCGGATGCACTTCTGGCAGGTGGTGACCCGGCGGCAGGGGGGAATCTCATCCCCGGTGAACCAGGGCTTCATGGGGGACATACCCGCATTGATGAGCAGCAGGGACTTGTCGTGCTGCGGCACCAGGGAAAAGCTGGGCAGCCGCAGGTGGCCCTTGCTCTCGAAGAATTGCAGGTACATCTCCCGCAGCTCATTGACACTAAATGGTTTCATAAACGCAAACCTCCAACTAAACTACACGCAAATTCTGTGGTACAAAAGAAAAACGCCCCTGATTCACTCAGGGGCGGAAAAATTCCACGGTACCACCCTGATGATGCGCAAAGCGCACCGCTCAGTTCATCCTGTAACGGGGATGGGGCGTTCCGGTCTTCCCGGACGGCAAACGAAGTGGCTGAACAGGGTCTGGGTCATAGAGCTTCCACCGTCCTCCACTCGCTTTGGGCCAGGCTGCCCCGTCTCGTTCCGTCAACGCCAGTTTATCGTTATCATTTTACCATGTTTTGCGCCGCTGTCAAGGGGGAATTTTCAGGGAAAGGCGTCTCTGCGCCGCGGAAACTATTTTCCCGCGGCGCGGGCGTTGTAGCTCACGCTACTTTGCCTTTTCCCGTTTTGGTGGTTTAATCAGGCTAAGGAGTGCTTTTGAAAAAACATTCGTTCGGCAGGATGCCTTCCCCACCAGAAAGGAGTCTACATGGATTCGTCATTTGCCCCCGACGCCCCCGCTTTCCATCCCAATATTCAAGTGCGGCTTGCAGTCGGAGGGCAGCTGGTGTTTGGCCCAGGCACGGCGGAGCTGCTGCGGGGCATCGCTCAGTACGGCTCTATCCACCGCGCCTGCACGGAGATGACCCTCTCCTACTCCAAGGGGCGGGCAATGCTGCGGGGCATCGAGCAGCAGCTGCATCTGCAAATCGTCCACCGCACTCAGGGCGGCCCCGGCGGCGGCAGTGCCCACCTGACGGCAGCGGGAGAAGCGCTGCTGCAGCAGTTTACCGACTTTGAGGCGGCTGTGCAGCAGTACGCCGCCCGGCAGTTTGAGGAGGACTTCTCCTTCCCAGTGCAGGAGAAAACGCCATGACGCGCACTTTCTATCTCCTGCGCCATGGGGAACCGGCAGGGCAGGTGGACGCCCACCGCTGCATCAGCCGCACCGACCTCCCCCTGGATGAGGTGGGGCTGGAGCAGGCTGACGCCCTGGGCGTCTGGCTTGCGGAAAAGCCCATCACCGCGATTTATACCAGCCCGGCCCGCCGGTGCGCAGAGACGGCGGAGCGCCTCCCCCACCGGGGGATGCCGGTTCACGTCTGCCCCGACCTGTGGGAGGTCTCCGTGGGGGAGTGGGAAGGGCTGCCCTTTTCTGAAATTCGTCAGCGGTGGCCGGAGGTGTACGCCGCCCGGGGTTCGCACCTGAGCACCGTTCCCCCGCCCGGCGGGGAGTCCTTTGCCGACGCCGCCCGACGGATGGCCGGGGCAATGGAGCACATCGCCGCCGAATCGGGCGGAGACTGCGCCGTGGTCACCCACAGCGGTCTGACCCGCGCCTGGCTCGCCACACTGCTGGGGCTCGACCTGGACGAGCTGTTTTCCCTGCCCCAGCCCTGCGGCGGCATCAGCACAGTGGTTTGGGACGGCGCTGGGTTTCAGGCGCTGTCCGTCGGGCAAAAGCCGCGGCCTTATCCGGGGCCTCTGGAATGCCGCGCACTGTTGGCGCGTGCGAAAACGCCTCCCGCCGTCATCGCCCACGGCGAGGCCGTGGCCGGGGAAGCCCTGCGTCTGGCGGCGGGCAGCGGCGCAGAGGTGGACAGCGGCCTGCTGGCCTGCGCCTGCCGCCTGCACGACATCTGCCGGGAGGCAGGCCGCACCCATCCCCGGGAGGGCGCCGCCCTGCTGACGAAGGCCGGGTATCCCCAGGTGGCGGCGCTGATTCGGCAGCATCACGACCTGGAGCCGGACGCGTCGCCGGAGGCGGAGCTGCTCTACCTGGCGGACAAGCAGATTTCCGGCACAGCGCCGGTGGCTGCCTCCGAACGCTTTGCCGCGTCCCGCCTGCGCTGCACGACGCCGGACGCCCTGGCGGCCTGGCAGCGGCGCTACGACGCCACCATTCATCTGGAACAGAAATACAGTTGCACATAGGAGGGCAAGACCATGAAGCTGATGAAAACCGAGGATGCCGTCGGGCAGGTGCTCTGCCACGACATCACCCAAATCATCAAGGGCGTCACCAAGGACGCCGTATTCCGCAAGGGACATATCATCACCGAGGAGGACATCCCCGTCCTCCTCAGCGTGGGCAAGGACAACGTTTACATCTGGGAGAACGACGAGACCATGCTCCATGAGGACGAGGCCGCCGACATCCTCCGCGCCATCTGCCAGGGGGAGCATATGCACGCCTCCCCGGCGAAGGAGGGCAAAATCGAGCTGATCGCCGATGTGGACGGCCTGCTGCTGGTGGACCTGGAACACCTGCGGGCGGTCAACAGCCTGGGCGAGATGATGATCGCCACCCGCTCCTCCGGGTTCGTCGTGAAGAAGGGGGACAAGCTGTGCGGCACCAGAGTCATCCCCCTGGTCATTGAGAAGGAGAAGATGGAGGCAGCGCAGCAGGCCGCCGGGGATGCGCCGCTGCTCCGGCTCTGCCCGCTGAAGGCGAAGAAGTACGGCGTCGTCACCACCGGCAATGAGGTCTACTATGGCCGGATTCAGGACACCTTCACCCCGGTCATTCAGGAGAAGATGGCGGAGTACGGCTGCGAGTTGGTCGCCCATGAGATTCTGAACGACGACCACGAAAAAATCACCGCCGCCATCGAGCAAATGCTGGCACAGGGCTGCGAGCTGGTGCTGTGTACCGGCGGCATGAGCGTGGACCCGGACGACAAGACCCCCCTCGCCATCAAAAACACGGGGGCCACCGTCGTCTCCTACGGCGCGCCGGTGCTGCCCGGTGCCATGTTCCTGATGGCCTACGCTCCGGACGGCAGGCCGATTTGCGGCCTGCCCGGCTGCGTGATGTACGCCAACCGCACCATCTTCGACCTGGTGCTGCCCTGGCTGCTGGCGGACGTTCCCGTCACGGCGGACTATCTGGCTGGGCTGGGCAACGGCGGATTGTGCCTGAACTGCAAGGTGTGCCACTTCCCCAACTGCGGCTTCGGGAAGGGCGTTTGACGGTTTCACAGAAGAAGGAGTATCCCCTATGGAGTTTACCCATATGGACGCAAACGGAAACGCAATTATGGTGGATGTCAGCGGAAAGGCGGCGACCGCCCGCACCGCCGTCGCCACAGGCCGCATTACCATGAGCGAAGCCTGCTTTGCCGCCGTCCGGGACGGCAGGGCGAAGAAGGGCGACGTGCTGGGCGTCGCCCAGGTGGCCGGCATCATGGCCACCAAGCACACGTCAGACCTGATTCCCCTGTGCCACTCCCTGGCGCTGACCAAGAGCGCCGTCACCTTCCGCCTGCTGCCGGAGTGCTGCGGCATTGAGGCCACCTGCACCGTCTCCTGCCAGGGGGTGACGGGGGTGGAGATGGAGGCGCTGACCGGCGTCTCCGTGACGCTGCTGACGGTGTACGATATGTGCAAGGCTGTGGACAAGCACATGGTTCTGGGCGAAATTCATCTGGTGGAAAAACACGGCGGCAAGAGCGGTGACTTCCGCTTTGCCGCAGAGGAAGGGACGAAATGACCGACCAATACGGACGCGCCATCGACTATATGCGCATCTCTGTCACCGACCGGTGCAACCTGCGGTGCCAATACTGTATGCCGGACGGCGTGACCCTGACGCCCCACAGCGAGATTCTGACCTATGAGGAGCTGCTGCGGGTGGCCGCCCAGGCGGTGGCGCTGGGGGTGACGAAGTTCAAAGTCACCGGCGGCGAACCGCTGGTGCGCAAAGGCTGTGTGGACTTTGTGGGGCGGCTGAAAGCCCTCCCCGGGGTGGAGCAGGTCACCATGACCACCAACGGGCTGCTGCTGAGCAAGCAGCTGGAGGCGCTGGTGGCCGTCGGACTGGACGCGGTCAACATCAGTCTGGACACCGTGGACAACGAAAAATATTGCCGTCTGACCGGCTACCACGGGCAGGCGCTGCCCCAACTGACGGCGCTGCTGGAGCGGTGCGTGGCGCATGGGATGCGCACCAAGGTCAACGTGGTGCTGCTGGAGGAGAACCGGGACGAGCTGCCTGCGCTGGCCGCCATCGCCCAGCGCCTTCCGGTGGACGTGCGCTTCATCGAGCTGATGCCCATCGGCTATGGCGCGTCCGCCGCCGGCTTCTCCCCTGACTGGGCGCTGGAAACACTGCAAGGCCGCTGGCCCGACCTGGCCCCCGTCTCCGAAAGGCGGGGCAACGGCCCGGCCCACTACTACGCCAGCGCGTCCCTGCTGGGGCGCATCGGGCTCATCGACGCGGTGAGCCACACCTTCTGCGTCGCGTGCAACCGGGTCCGGCTGACCAGCACGGGCCTGCTGAAGCCCTGCCTGTGCTATGAGACAAGCACGGATTTGAAGGCGATTTTGCGCGGCGGCGGCTCCGACGCGGCGCTGCGGGAGGCGCTGCGCCAGGCCATTTTCGCCAAGCCCCGGGCGCACTGCTTTGCCCGGCGGGAGGACATCACCGAGCAAAAGGGCATGAGCCAAATTGGAGGATAACGTCATGGGAAAGGTGATTGCCGTCTGCACCAGCGCGGTGCGCGGCACGCAGAAGAAAAAGGTGGACAGCGGCTACTTCGCGGTGGACTGGGGCATCCGGGGGGACGCCCACGCAGGCAACTGGCACCGCCAGGTCAGCCTGCTCAGCGCCGACAAAATCGAAGCCTTTAACCGGCGGGGCGCGAATGTTGCTCCCGGTGCGTTTGGGGAGAATCTGGTGGTGGAGGGGTTCGACTTCCGCGCCCTCCCCGTGGGCACCCTGCTGCGGTGCGGGGACGTGCTGCTGGAGATGACCCAAATCGGGAAGGACTGCCACAGCCACTGCGAGATTTACAAAAAGATGGGCGACTGCATCATGCCCCGGGAGGGCGTCTTTGCCCGTGTGCTGGAGCCAGGTACCATCACGGTGGGGGATGAGATGGTGATTGCCCCCCGCACCGCGCCCCGCCCCTGGCAGGCCGCCGTTATCACCCTCAGCGATAAGGGTGCCCGTGGTGAGCGGGAGGACAAAAGCGGCCCCGCCATCGCGGCGCGGCTGAAAGAGAACGGCTACGAGGTGGTGGAGCAGCTTCTGCTGGCGGACGACCCCGCCGCCCTGAAAAGGCAGCTGATGCGCCTGTCCGACCAGCGGCAGCTGGACCTGATTTTGACCACCGGCGGCACCGGCTTTGGCCCCAGGGACACCACGCCGGAAGCCACCCTGGCCGTGGCCGACCGGCAGGTTCCCGGCATCGCGGAGGCCATCCGCGCCGCCTCCCTGGCGATTACAAAGCACGCCATGCTGTCCCGGGCGGTGTCCGTCATTCGGGGCAAGACGCTGATCATCAACCTTCCGGGCAGCCCGAAGGCCTGCATGGAGAGCATGGACGTCTTTCTGGACGCCATCCCCCACGGCATGGGCCTGCTGCGCAATGAGGTGCAGGACTGCGCCCGTTGATTCCCCTCGTTTATCCGCGTGTAAATCACGCCGATAAAAATAAACCATCCCTGAAACACGGGATGAAAGGAGAAGTTGTACCATGAAACACAACCTGAAGAAAGCCCTTGCCCTGCTGCTGGCCCTGGCCCTGGCCTGCGGCGCAGTCGCCTGCTCCAGCAGCAGCGACAGCGGTGACAGCGGCGACAGCAGCACCGGCAGCGCGGAAAGCAGCGCCGCCAGCGCCTCCGAAGCCAGCGCCGAGAGCGCCGCCGCCAGCGAAGCCGGTGCGGAGAGCAGCGCCGCCGACGCAGAAGCAGAGGAGGTCGAAGAGGTGGAGCTGATCGTCTTTGCCGCCGCCTCCATGACGGAGACGCTGACCGAAATCAAGGACACCTACGAGGCTGCCCACGAGGGCGTCACCATCACCTATAACTTCGACTCCTCCGGCACCCTGAAAACCCAAATCGAGGAGGGCGCGGAGTGCGACCTGTTCATCTCCGCCGGGCAGAAGCAGATGGACCAGCTGGACATCACCGCCAACGCCGAGGTGAACACCGACGGGCTGGACTTCGTGCTGGAGGAGAGCCGCATCGACTTGCTGGAGAACAAGGTCACCCTCTGCGTGCCGGAGGGCAACCCCGCCGGTATCGAGAGCTTTGACGACCTGGCGGAGAAGCTGGCCGAGGGCAGCGTCTTTATGGCCATGGGCAACGAGGACGTGCCGGTGGGCCAGTACACCCAGAAGATTCTGGCCTACTACGGCCTGGACGAGGACGAGCTTGCCAACGCGGGCTGCATCACCTGCGGCACCAACGTGAAGGAAGTCACCACCCAGGTCTCTGAGGCCAGCGTGGACTGCGGTGTTATCTACTGCACCGACGCCTACTCCGCCGGGCTGGAGATCGTGGACTATGCCACCGCGGATATGTGCGGCCAGGTCATCTATCCCGCCGCCGTGCTGAAGACCAGCGCCAACCAGGAGGCCGCCCAGGAGTTCCTGGACTACCTGACCACGGACGAGGCCATGGCTGTCTTTGAGAGCGTGGGCTTCGCGCCTGTCGCGTAATGTAACCTTCAAGCAGGCCGACGGGGGTCATGTTGCCCCGGTCGGCCTGCGCCCTATCCGGCCAGCCGGCGCCCTGCCGACAGCCGGAACCTGACACAAGGAGGAGGAACGGCCAAAATGGATTGGTATCCCCTGTGGAACTCGGTGCGCATTGCCGCCATCAGCTGCGTGCTGGTCTTTTTCCTCGGCATTTTTTTCGCCTACTATGCGGCGAAGCTGCCCCGGGCGGTGAAGGGGCTGCTGGACGTGGTGCTGACGCTGCCCATGGTGCTGCCCCCCACTGTCTGCGGCTATTTTCTGTTGCTGCTCTTTGGCACAAAGCGGCCGCTGGGGCAGTTTCTGGCCCAGTTTGGCATCAAATTCGTCATGACCTGGTACGGCGGCATCCTGGCGGCGGCGGTGGTAGCCTTCCCCCTGATGTACCGCACCGCCCGGGGCGCGTTCGAGAGCTTTGACGAGACGCTGGCCTACTCCGGCCAGACCCTGGGGCTGTCCAACACCTACATTTTCTGGCACATTCGTATGCCAACCTGCCGTCAGGGGATTCTGGCGGGGGTGGTGCTGGCCTTCGCCCGGGCGCTGGGCGAGTACGGCGCCACCAGTATGCTGATTGGCTACACGCCGGGCAAGACGGCCACCATCGCCACCACCGTCTACCAGCTCTGGCGCACCAACGACGAGGCCGGCGCTTTCCGGTGGGTGATGGTCGACGTGGTCATCAGTACGGTGGTACTGCTCTTTGTCAACCTGCTGGAGACCCGTCAGAAGAAGGTGGTGCGCAAATGAGCCTTTCTGTCAGCATTTACAAGCAGCTTGGCGACTTCACCCTGGACGTATCCTTCGAGACGGAGGGCGGCGTGCTGGGGCTGCTAGGCGCGTCCGGCTGCGGGAAGAGCTATACGCTAAAGTGTATCGCGGGCATCGAGCGGCCGGACAGAGGCCGCATCGTCCTGGACGACACGGTGTTCTTCGACTCGGAAAAGCACATCGACCTGCCCCCGCAGAAGCGGCAGGTGGGGTACCTCTTTCAGAACTACGCCCTGTTCCCCAACATGACGGTGCGGCAGAACATCCTGTGCGGCCTGCACCGCGAGAAGGACAAAGCCAGGCGGGAGGCGGCCTTGCAGCAGATGCTGTCCTTCCTCCAGCTGGAGCCGCTGGTGAACCACCGCCCCGCCCAGCTCTCCGGCGGGCAGGCCCAGCGGGTGGCGCTGGCCCGCATCCTGGTGAATCAGCCCCGGCTGCTGATGCTGGACGAGCCCTTCTCCGCCCTGGACTCCCACCTGCGGGAGCGGCTTCAGCTGGAGATGCAGGAGCTGCTGAAGCAATTCGGCAAGGATGTCCTGCTGGTCACCCACAGCCGGGACGAGGCGTACCACCTGTGCAGCCGCATCGCCGTCATGGACGAGGGGCACCTGCTGGCCCTCCAGGACACGAAAAAGCTGTTCGCCGACCCCGGGGATCGCCGCGCCGCCGCCCTGACGGGCTGCAAGAACATCGCTGAGGCGCGGAAGGCCGGGGAGTACGAGGTGGAGGTGCCGGAGTGGGGGGTGCGCTTCACCACGGCCCAGCCCGTCCGGGAAGGCCTGACGGCAATCGGCATCCGCGCCCACTACTTCAACCCACGCTCACCCCAGAACCGGCAGCCAGTGACCTTTGTGGGCGGGATGGAGGAGCCCTTTGAGTTCATCCTGGAGTTCCGCTTTCCCAATCAGCGGCCGGACAGCCCCTCCGTCTGGTGGCGGGTGCCGAAGGACCGCATCCCCACCCCCTACCCGGGGGAGCTTGGGGTGGCCCCCGCCAACATTTTGCTGTTTTACAGTTAGGAGGGATGTTCCATGCAGCAGGTCGGCGCGGTCATTTTGGCGGCGGGGCTGTCCTCCCGTATGGGGGCGTACAAGCCGCTGCTCCAAATCGACGGAGTCAGCATGATTCGCCACGTCTATGACACGATGTTCTCCGCCGGAGCGGAGCCCATCGTGGTCGTCACCGGTTACCGGCATGAGGACATTGAGGCACATTTGTACGGCCTTCCGGTCGCCTTTGTCTACAATCCAGAATACGCCCACACCCAGCAGCTGGATTCCCTCCGACTGGGGCTAAGTGCACTAAAAGGGCGCTGCCAGCGTGTATTGATTTCTCCGGCGGACGTGCCCCTGGTCTCCCAGGAGACGGTGGACGCTCTGCTCCGGGAGACAGGGGACTTCATTCGCCCGGTATACCAGGGTAAGCCAGGGCATCCTGTGGTGCTGAACATGGCGCTGCTTCCGGAGTTGGAGCGCTACAGCGGTGGCGGCGGACTGCGGGGTGCCATCGAGTGCAGCGGCGCCGTTATCCGGGACGTAGCGGTGCCGGACGGCGGCATCGCCCTGGATGCCGACACCCCCCAGGACTTTGAGGCGCTGCTGCGCTGGCACAGGCAGCAGCCCTAAACCGAACAAAAAGCAGCGTTTCCGCTCATATAAACGGAAACGCTGCTTTTTTGCGGCAATATTGCGAGGGAGGTGTCACTTCGCTGCTTTCGCCATCTTATGCTTCATGTAGAGGCCGAACAGGTGCTTATTCAGCGGCCCCGCCACAAACACCTGGGCGAAGTAGGCAAAGCACCAGTTCTGCACCATCTTGGGAATCCAGTTGTTGATAAACCCTGCCACGCTGGTGATGTTGCCCTCTATCACCAGAATCAGGTTGGAGTACAGGCTCAGCACAGGGCACAGAATCAGGATGGAAAAGCCGACGCGGATGATGGACTTGACCACCCAGCTGTCGTCCGGGTGGGTGTGTTCTTCCGTCTTTCTTGCGGCATAGTTCTGCACCACGAAGAATTGCAGCGGGAAGACCACCGGCAGGCGCTGGCAGATGCCGATGCCTACCTGCTGCCAGAAGGCAGGCGTGGTGAGAGGATATTCCATCCACTGGGAATAGACCAGGTACTTGTTGAACGTCGTCATAATCGGCACCATGATGGCAACGCCGATAATGGTGTAAATCAGATCGTTTTTTCTAGCTTCCGACATTTTGCGTTCTCCTGTTTCGAATCGTAACCATGGGAAACGTTCCGCAAGGGTGCATCCCCTGCGGAACGTTTGCCGTTATGCCGTTCTTATGCGTTTGCAGCCGCCTGCTCGGCCTTCTGCTGCTGGAGGAGCCGCCAGATGCGCTCGGGGTCCAGAGGCAGCTCGGTGATGTGCAGGCCGGTGGCCATGTGGATGGCGTTGGCGATGGCCGGCGCAATGGGGGCGGTGGTGCCTTCGCCGCACTCCTTCGCGCCGAAGGGGCCTTCGGGGTCGGGGGGATAGTCGAACTTGGTGGTGATGTGGGGCATATCCAGCGCGGTGACCATGCGGTAATCCCGGAAGTTGGGGTTCAGCATACGGCCGTCCTTCAGCTTCAGCTCCTCATAGACCGCGTAGCCCAGGCCGGAGTAGATGGAGCCTTCCAACTGGGCCTCCACGGCCCGCTTGTTCAGGGCGCGGCCGCAGTCGTGGGCGAAGAAGAACTCGTCAATGTCGATTTGGCCGGTCTCCTCATCCACCGTCAAATGGCAAGCGCCGGTAGAGAAGACGTAGGAGGGGGCATAGTTGGAGGGCTTGCCCTGGAACTGCTGGTTGTTGGTGCGGTGATAGTAGGAGCCGATGCCGACGACCTCGTCGCCGCCCTTGGTGGTCATGGTGGCGTAGACGGCGTCCTTCCAGGACATCTCCAGGTTGGTCTTGCCCAGGTCGCGGCAGATGACCTTGTGGTCCACGATGTCCAGCAGGTGGGGTTCCACGCTCCACTTCGCGCCGATGACCTCCAGCACCTGACGCTTGGCGTCCACGGCGGCGCGGCGCACCGCGTTGCCGCCCAGGAAGGTGACGCGGCTGCCGTAAGCGCCGGAGTCGTAGCCCGCGTCAAAGGTGGAGGGCTGAATCAGCTTGACCTCGTTCATGTCGAGGCCCAGCTCCTCGGCCACGATGGCGGTCATGACGGTGTCCGCGCCCTGGCCGTTGTCATGGCAGTTGGAGTACAGGGAGACGACACCGTGGAGGTCTACCCGCACCGTGGCGTTGGTCTGCGCCTGGTTGGGGGAGTCCAGCACCGGGGAGGCGGTGCCGGAGACGAACGCGGTGCCGGCGAAGCCGATGCCCTCGCCCCGCTTCATGGTGTGCTTCCGCTCCTCCCAGTGCATAAACTCGGCGGCGTCGTCCAGCGTCTGCTTGAAGGCGCAGCTGGTGACGACCAGACCGGCGGGGGAGTGATAGCCCGGCTCCATGGCGCTGATTTTCCGGAACTCAATGGGGTCGATGCCCATGGCCTCCGAGGCGTACTGCATATTCAGGTCGTGGGCGAACTGCACCTGGCAGGCGGTGTAGCCCCGCATGGCGCCGCCCTCTGCGGTGTTGGTCAGGACGCGGCGGGAGCGGAAGTTGATGGCGTCGATTTTATAAGGGAAGGCGCACCACAACGCGCTCAGGTTCACCGCGGCGAACTGGGAGTGGCTGACACCGTAAGCGCCGCCGTCCAGAATCTGGTCGGCCTTCTTGGCCAGGATTTTGCCGTTTTCGTCAAAGGCGGTGTCGATGTGAATCAGGAAGGGGTGACGGCCGTGCATGGTCTGGAACTCCTCTTCCCGGGTCTGGACGAAGCGGACCGGGCGCAGGGTGCGCCGGGCGAACTCGCAGGCGATGAACTCGGAATAGGGCCAGTTGGACTTGCTGCCGAACGCGCCGCCCACATAGGGGCGAATCACATGGAAGTGGCTGACGTCCTTCTGGAAGCCGTGGGCCAGCCAGAACTGGTCGCCAAAGCTCATGGTAGTGGACTGGTACACCGTCCACTCGTCCTTCTCCGGGTCGTAGCTGGCGAAGGTGGCGTGGGGCTCGATGGGGGCGTGCTGAATGCGGTGGGTCTTGAAGTCCGCGTGCTGCACATAGGCCGCCTTGGCGAACTCCTCGTCGATGTCCTTGCCGTCGTTGGTGCCTACCTGGTGGCAGGTGGGGCCGATGTTGTGGTTGTCATAGCCGTAGCCCTGCACGTCGGGCGCGCCGTCCTTCAGCGCCTCCAAGGGGTCGAGGACGGCCTGCATGGGCTCGTATTCCACGTCGATCAGATCCAGGGCGTTCTCGGCGGTCTCCTCATCGATGGCGCAGACGGCCACCACGGGGTCGCCCACCATGCGGACCTGCCCCTGGCAGAGGATCTCAATGTCCTCCGTGATGCGGACGGGGAAGTCCTTCCCCGTCAGGACGCCCTTCACGCCGGGCATGGCCTCGGCGCGGCTGGTGTCGATGGACAGAATCTTCGCTCTGGCATAGGGGCTGTGCTTCACCTTGGCCACCAGCATATCGGGGGCCATGAAGTCGCCGGCGTACTTTGCCTTGCCGGTCACCTTTTCATAGGCGTCCACATGGGTGTATTTGCTTTCGGTGGAGCTGATTAAACGGAAGTCCTCCGGCTTGCGGAAGTATTCTTTATCGGCAAATCTGTTCATTGTACGTTTTCACCCCATCCTTCCTGTTCCATTTCTTCGGAAGCGGCCTTGATTGCCTCGACGATTTTGACGTAGCCGGTGCAGCGGCACAGGTTCCCCTCGATGGCCTCCCGAATCTCCAGCTCGGTGGGGTGGGGATTCTTGTCCAGCAGCGCCTTGGCGGACATGATCATGCCCGGCGTGCAGTAGCCGCACTGGAAGGCCCACTTCTCAATGAACTGCTTCTGAATCGGGTGGAGCATCCCGTTCTGGGCGATGCCCTCCACCGTGACCACGTCGCAGCCCTCCACCTCACGGGCCAGGGTGGCGCAGCTGTTCACCGGGCGGCCGTCGATCATGACGGTGCAGGCGCCGCACTCCGCCTCCTCGCAGCCCTTTTTGGTGCCGGTCAGACCCAAATCGTCCCGAATCAAATCCAGCAGGGAGCGGTTATCCTCGCAGATGACCTGCACCGGCTCCCCGTTCAGCGTAAAGCTCAAAATCTTCTTCATCAGATGTGATCCTCCTCACCATAGCCTTCCAGGGCCTTCTTGACGGCCCGCTTCGTAAAGACGCGCACCATGTCGTGCCGATACTCGGCAGACGCACGCACATCGGAGATGGGCTTGCAGTCGCTCATGGCGGCAATGCCGGCCTCGGCGATGACGTCGTCCGTCAGTTCCTTGCCAATCAGCACCTTCTCAGCGGAGGGGGCCCGCACCGGGGTGATGGCCACCGCGCCCAGGACGATGCGGGCGTCTACGCACACCGCGCCGTCCATCTTCAGCCAGGCCGCCACGCCCACGATGGCCAGGTCCATGGCCTTGCGGACGGAGTGCTTGATATAGGCGGCGCACTCGCCCTCGCCCAGGGGCGGGATGACCAGGCCGGTGACGATTTCGTTAGGCTCCAGCCAGGTCTTTTTCACGCCCTTGAAGAAGGAACCGGCGGGAATGACCCGGTCATTTTCCGGGCCGTGTACCTGCACCGCCGCGTTCTGGGCAATCAGGATGGGGGCGGTGTCGCAGGACGGGGAGGCGTTGCAAATGTTGCCCACCATGGTGCCCTTGTTGCGAATCTGGGTGGAGGCCACATACTTGGCGGCCTGGGCCACGGAGGGGTTCTTCTCCTTGACCAGCTTGGAGGTCTGAATATCGTACAGCTTGGTCAGCGCGCCGATTTTCAGGCCCTCCGCTTCGTCGTAGGTGATGTACTCCAGGCCGGGGATGTGCTTGATGTCGATGAGATAGTCGGCTTTCAGCACCTTGTCCCGCATGGGCGGGATGATGTCAGTTCCTCCGGCCATGATTTTCGCACCTGAACCCAGCTCGGAAAGCAGCATCGTCGCTTCTTCCAGCGTGTTGGGGGTCAGGTATTCAAATTTTGGTAATACCATGTTCTTACCTCCTGATATTTGTCTAAAATTAACAAACATTGCGTCCGCACTTTTACACTTTCATTATAGTCCATGAGCCGGGCAAAGAAAAGTAGTCCCCGCTACCGTTGTAGCAAGGACTACAAATAAACTTTCTGTTTCTATTCCAAGCCGCGTCAGGCCAGGTACAGCGCCGCCCGCAGGCCGGTGTAGGTATAGCAGGCGTAGGGTGCGAAGTAGCAGCGGGAGGTGGTGGGCCAGGCGCAGGGGTTGCACCCCCACAGGTACGCGCCGTCCGTCAGCTCCTGGGTCCACTCGTCCACCGTACCGGCCATATCGTAGAAGCCCAGGGCGTAGCGCTCCGGCTGACTGCCCGTCTCCGTCACGGCATCCTGATGGGCGCGGGTATTGCGCACCGTCACCGCGCCAGCGATGTCCTCCGCCCGCTTCGCGCCGCTTTGCACCAGCCAGGCCAGGGCGGAATCCATCTCCGCCGCATAGGGCAGATGACTGGCAAACCCTTCCCCGGAGGCGAAGGTGCGGGCCGCCCGTTCCGCGTCAAACTGATTGATATTGGTGAGGGGCATGACGCCGGGAACAGAGTGCAGCCCGCCGTCCTTCCCCCTGGACAGGCAGTAGCGGGTCAGGTAGAAGCCGCCGTATTTTTCCACACTGTCGGCCTGGAGGCGCAGCGCCTCGGGCAGCTCCGCCTTGACGCCTCCGCTGTAGCCATACGCCCGGGTGCCGAAGGGCTGCGCCCTGCCTGCCAGCGTGCCGGACTCCTCCAGCGCCAGCACAGGCACCCATACCAGCTCGCTGCCGTCCGCCTCCCGGCGGATGAGGAAGCCGGTGTCCCAGCTGCCGCCTGCGGCGGTGAAGCCTGCCGGAACCGGTGGGTTCTGATAGCTTTGATGTTCCATGATACTGTCTCTCCTATTCTGTGCCTGGAAGAACCTCCAGGTAGTCCATATGTTTTTTTAGCCGCTCCACGTCCCGGACGCAGTAATAGCCGTTGATGTACTCCACCAGGCCGTAATCCTTCAGCTCCCGAATGGCGCGGGCCACCGTCACCCGGTTGGCGTGCAGCTCATTGGCCATGGTTTGCTGGCTCAGCTTTTCCTGAATCAGCACCTTGCCGTCATAGGACACGCCATACCGCTCCGCCATAATCAGCAGCAGGTTGCACACCCGCCAGGGCACGCTGTAGCTCCCCCGCTCCCGGGACTGCTCAATCGTGTCGATCAGCCGCATGGACAGGGCATAGACCAGCTGGGCGGAGAACTCCGGGTCATCCGTCATGGCCTGGAACAAGGTTTCCCTTCGGATGCGAATCAGCTCTGTCGCCTCTGGCGCCTTGAAGTTCAGCACCAGCGGATGGGTCACCACCATGGCGGGCACCAGGATAAGCTCCCCCGGCTCATTCACGCTGAAAATATGCTCGCCGCCGGCGGGGGTGTTCTCGAAGGCCATGATGCGGCCCTGGCAGACATAATAGCAGCTGTCCGGTACATCGCCCGCCTTGTACAGGGTTTGATTCCTGGCGAGGGTGACGGGGGTTCCCATCCGCCGGAACTGCTCCGCGCTGCGCTGCGGCAGTATGATTTGCCCCAGGGCGTGCCAATTTGGATTTGCACCGGCATCCTGTTTCATGCTAAGTCCTCTTTTCCCCGGTATCCTCCGGCGGCATGGCGTTTACTCTGTCAGCTGGCAGCTGTCCGCCGCAATGTTGGAGAACAGCCCCTTCGTCCGCTGGGCCTGGGCTCTCCCGGCCGGGCTGTCCTCAAACTCTGCGGCCTGCCAGGCGTGGGGGAAGTCCAGGATCTGCACCACGTCCCCAAAGGGCATCCATTGCAGCATTTCCGCCATGCCCTTCTCGTTGCGCAGGCACAGCTGCTGGAAGGCTCCCTCCGGCAGGTCGTCCTGGGTCTTTTGCAGCAGCTCCAGCGCCCTTCGGATGTCCGTGCCCTGGCGCAGCGTGTAAACAATGTACATCCTTGTCATCGGTTCATTCCTCCTGCATCCCCCGCATCAGCTCGGCGGCATAGTCCAAATCCACCCGCGTGAAGCCGCTGCCCCGCAGCGGCGGCAGCAGCGCGCCGAACTGCCCGTAGAGCTGCTCATACAGCCCCGCGAAGTCCAGCACATACTGCTCCGTCTCGTCCGAACAGGTCAGGCGCAGCAGCTCCTGCTCACCGATCACGTCATAGTGGATGTCGGTGACGTAGTAGTCCTCCTCGCCGGGGAACTGGGACAGGGCGACCCCCTTGCACATCTCTACCAGCCGGTCGTCCAGGCCGTTCTCGAAAATCAGCAGCTTCTCCTTCAAATTCTCCGCAGAGGGGACGATGCGCAGCAGGCTGTCCCCCCTGTGGTAAAAGGGAACGTCCTGGGCCAGCTGCGCGGCGGCCCGTTCGGAATCGGCCACGGCCTCGTCCGCTTTCCCGGAGATATAAATCAGCTCCCGCAGCGCGGCGTCCACATACAGGCTGCCGTAGTGCAGCCGGGACGCATAGCCGCAGTCCGGGCAGGAAAAGTCAAAGAAGGTGCCCTCCAGCAGGGCCTGCTTGGCCTCCGGCTGCTTCTGCACGTCGATTTTGCGCCAGATGGGGACCTCGTGGTCCTTTTTGCAGATCGGGCAGGTCAGGGTGGCCGTGTTCGTTTGTGCCATAGGATACTCCAATCCGGGAGGCGGTTCCTCCCCGTTTTTATCGCAGGCGGCGTTACCGCTCGCCCCGCAGCTCCGCCACCGTGTCCGTCACAATGCGGACGATGGCCGAAGCGTCCTCCCTCGTGTTGTACTGGCCCAGCGAGATACGCAGGGAGCCGTGGGCCAGCTCGTAGGGTACCCCCAGCGCCAGCAAGACGTGGCTGGGGGACAGGGAGCCAGAGGCGCAGGCCGAGCCGGAGGATGCCGCCAGCCCAGCCAAATCCAGCCGGAACAGGAGAGATTGACCGTCCACCCCGGCGAAGGAGACGTTCAGCGTCCCCGGCAGGCGGCCGTTCGGATCGCCGTTCAGGCGGCTGCCGGGAATCCGGAGCAGCCCGCTCTGCACCTCGTCCCGCAGGGCGGCAACGGCGGCGTTCTTCGCCTCCCGGTCCTGGCAGGCCAGCTCCAGCGCCCTGGCCATGCCGACGGCCAGGGCCACGTTCTCCGTACCCGCCCGGTGGCCCCGCTCCTGCGCGCCGCCGTCCAGCAGCGCCGCGGGACAGGCGTCCCGCCTGCAATAGAGCAGGCCCACCCCTTTGGGGCCGCAAAACTTGTGGGCGGAGAGGGAGAGCAGGTCGATGTTCTGCTCCTGCACCCGTACAGGCAGCGCGCCCGCCGCCTGCACCGCGTCGGTGTGGAACAGCACGCCGTGGGCGCGGCACACTGCACCGATCTCCGCCACAGGCTGTATGGTGCCGATTTCGTTGTTGGCGTACATGACGGACACCAGGGCCGTGTCCGGCCGCAGGGCGTCCTCCACCGTCTGGGGGGAGACCCGCCCCAGGGCGTCCACCGGCAGGTAGGTGACGGCGCAGCCCTCCCGCTCCAGCGCGGCGGCTGCGTGGAGGACGGAGTGATGCTCCACCGCGCTGACGACGATGTGCCGCTTCCCCTGCCGGGCCAGGCGGTGAACCGTCCCCTTCAGCGCCCAGTTGTTGCTCTCGGTGCCGCCGGAGGTGAAGAACAGCTCCATGGGGCTGGCCCCCAGCAGCTCCGCCAGCTGCCTGCGGGCCTGCTCCAGCGCGCTGTGGGCGCTGCGGCCCAGGCGGTAGAGGGCAGAGGCGTTGCCATACTCCTCCCGCAGATAGGGCAGCATGGCCTCCAGCACTTCCTCAGAAATCCTGGTGGTGGCCGCGTTGTCCGCATAGATGAAGGCGCTCACCGCTCAGACCCGTCCTCAATCAAAACCAGCATTGTGCCGCCGCAGACCATCCCTTCGGACTCCGCCACATCGCCGGTCATGTCAATCAGCATGGTCTTGTAGGCGCCGGTGCCGATGATGTCAATGGCGTCCCGGATGACGGCCCCCTCGCTGCACCCGCCGCCGATGCTGCCGGTGATGTCCCCCTTCGGGCTGACCGCCATCTTCGCGCCCGCCCCTCTGGGGGTGGAACCCCTGGTCTGCATGACGGTGACGATGGCCTTCGACTCATGGTTGGAGGCCAGATAGTCCAGCAGCTCCAAATCCAGGTCGGAGCTGTTGACATACCTGGGGTAGCCCGCAGCCTTTTCCGGTACGCGCCTGTACAGAATCAGCTCCGACAGGATGGAAACCGCGATCTCCTCCGGGGTGACAGCGCCGATTTTCAGGCCGATGGGGGTGCAGATCTGGTCGATGCGCTCCTGACTGTAACCCTCCTCCGCCAGCATGGCCAGCAGGCCCTTCACCCTCCGCCGGGAACCGATCATGCCGAGGTACGCGGGGCGCTGCCCCGGCAGGATGGCCCGCAGGCAATCCGCATCGTGGGTGTGGCCCCGGGTGATGATGACCACATAATCGTAAGGGGTGATATTCAGCCGGGCGATGGCGGATTCAAAGCTGTCACACAGCACCTCCTGCGCCCAGGGGAACCGCTCCCGGTTGGCGAAGGCGGGCCGGTCGTCCGCAACGGTGACGCAGAAGCCGCATTTCGCCGCAAATTCGCACAGGGGGAGGGCGATGTGCCCGCCGCCCAGGACGATGAGCCGCTCCCTGGGCAGCACCGGCTCACAGAGGATGGCGCGCCCCTCTGCCTGCGTCAGCGTGGGGCCGATGCTGTCAAAGCCCTCCGGAGTCTTTGCCAGCGGTATCGGCGCAAGGGTGCGCACCATATCCTCTGATACCGTGCCATCCTCACCGTTCAGCTCTGTGCGCAGCGCGACGCCCTCGCCCTGGGCCAGCGCGTCCAGGATTTTCCTGTATATATTGTCCCCCATAGCACACCTCTGTCCTTGCCCGTTTTGGCAACTGATTGGGCGCAAAATGCCCCAGGTTCCCCTCCGGGGAGCCTGATCTCTTACCGATAACCTTATGGGCAGTTTACCATAAAATGGCTTTAATTGCAAGCGGCAGAATGTGTACATCCGAGGTTGCAGAAGCACGGATACAACCGGGAGCGCAGGCTGCATTTGTTCACGGCGCCCCCGCCGGGCAGGAAAAAGCGGCAGGCCGCCACACAGTTGTGACGGCCTGCCGAACGTTTCCCATCCGGCCGAGCTCTGCCGCTCGGCATATTCCTTTTGTCGCATCACTGTTCCTGGTCCGGCCCCCGCTTGTCCCACAAACGGAAGGTCTGCACATAGGTGCAGTCCTTCGGCAGGGTGGGATTGAATAACGCCGTGAACAGGTTCACTTTGCCGCAGTGGTCGCACTTGCGGAAGCGGTCGTCAAAGACCCGGCACAGGTGCGTTTCCGTGTCCAAATGCTCGCAGGGGCTGTTATAGTGGATAACGACCTGCCCGTCCGGCCCCACGGAGCGGATATAGCAGCACTTCCCGCAGCAGTTACACAGGGAATCCCAATCCTTCCGCCACTTGAGCCAGGCTCTGAAAATGCGGATCAGCATCACGAACACCTCCAGGCGGCATCAGCACCACTGGAAGTTCTCTTTCCCCGCGCCAAGCTCAAAGTGGTACTTGCAAAGGCCCAAATCAGCGCCGGAGAAGGAGCCGCTGGCATAGGTCATGGACACCTGATTGCCTGCGCCCTTGATGGTGAAGGACTGGTGGTTCATCGCGGTGGGCGCCAACAGCGCCGCAGCAACGCCTGCCTGGAACCACTCCGGGGCGCTGCCCTCGTAGGAGGCGACCGCCTCCGCCGCTTTGGATTTGTGAGGAACGCCCTGGGTCTCTCCATAGCCCACAATGACGACGCCGATGATTTTGGCGCTGTCCCCTGCGGTGGAGTTTTTCCTGGCCCCCTTGTGGCTGTACATTCCGCCGACCCACCAGGTGTTCAGACCCAGCGTCTGAGCATAGAGCATCAGATCGGCGCTGCTGTACCCCAGCTTCTCGTCCACATCCGGCGTGTCCGGCCCGGCGAGGATCATGTAATTGCGCACGCCCTTGGTCATGGTCATGCCAATGATTCCCGGCAGCGCGTCCGTGTTTTCCGTGACGAGCTGGATGTTCAGGCCGTACTGCTCATTTTGGGCCTGGATCCGCTCGTTCAGCTGACGAATCACGTCCGCCGACAGCGGCTCTTTTTTGTATTTGCGCACGGTATGCCGTGCCTGCATCGCTTCCTGTAAGGTCATAACAGCCTCCTTATCTGATGTGGTCGCGTCCGTCCGATGGACTTCCCACTGAGCAAATGGTTGACATCATTCTGTTGTTTCATTATAATGGACAAAGGCAGTCAAAGTCAACGGACTGTTGACATTAAAATGTTTCGCAGTCAACAAGCTTGCCATTATTTGCGTTGAAGTCAACAGTTTTTGCAAATTTGTCGAGATAAATTCAGGGGATTTTCTGTCACCGTATCCGGTTTTCGTTTACTCCAAAACCGAGTGACAGCGCAGCGCAGGCCGGAAGGAGGGTTCCTTCCGGCCTGTATGTTCACGCTGCTTCCGGGGGCAGCGTGCCGCGCCTGCGTCGCTCCAGCCACTCCAGCGCCCGGCACACCAGGACGGCAATCAGGCTCCCCACCGCCGCGCCGCCCAGGATGTCGGAGGGGTAGTGTACCCCCACATAGAGCCGGGACAGCGCCATCAGCACCGCCGCAGTCAGCAGCAGGCGTTTCAGCCAGCGGATGTCCAGCGTCCGCCACCAGGCCACCGCCGCGGCAAAGGCGGCGCAGCTGTGCCCCGATGGGAAGGAGTAGTCCGTCGGCGCTTCCACCAGCGTCCAAAGCCCCTGGATTTGGGTGAAGGGCCTGGCGCGGCAGACCAGGTTTTTCAGCAGTTGGCCGTTGACTAACTGGCCGATCAGCAGGGCTGCCAGCCCCGCGACCCTCGCCCGCCGGGTGCGCCGGAAACACAGCATCACCAGGGAGCAGGCGATCCAAATCGCGCCGTACTCCCCCAGGCGGGTCAGCGGTACCAGCACGGCGGACAGCGGCTCACAGCGCAGGTCCTGTATCAGCAGCAAAAGCTGCCCTTCCAACTGCTCAAACCAGAGGGCCACGCCGTCACGTTCCTTTCCGCATCAATTTTGCTGCCGCGCCTTTACGCTTCCGCCTCGATGAAGTCTGCCAGCAGCGCGTAGTCCTCTTCCTGTTGGCAGAAGACACCGCCGTTTTCAATGAAATCCGAGGTCACGGCGGCGGTGGCGAACAGGTACTCCGACAGGGTGGATTTCAGGTTCAGCCGATCGCCCTCCACAGTGTCATAGTACACCTCGCCCTTGCAGCCGCGTACGCTGGCCAGGAATTTCTTATAATCAATATTCGTTTTCAGTCTCATAACGGTATACCTCCTATCGTTATAACCCCAGTATACCACAAAACGGCAGCATTGCCAGCCCCTTCCATTCGGATTGGAAGATAATCGGCGGAATCACGGCAAAACCCGGAAAAAACGGTGGCAAACTAGTGAACTATGTGATACAATAAAGGCAATCACGCTACTCCGCACGTTCGGCGGCAGCCGCCGCCAGGGAGGTTCCCATGGTGCAAATCGTTTCCATTCCCAATTACAGATGGCAGCAGTTTCCTTCCCGGCTGCGCCGCCTGCCCGGCTCCCTGGAGCAGGTGGAGCTGATGGTCTTTGAACCGGCCATCGGCCGCTTCGACTGGGGGGAGCGCAAATGGCGGCACCCCAGGGAGGGCCGCCGGCTGGACAAGCGGGTCACGCTGTTCACCCTCCCCTGCTCCGTCTCCGTGGCGGAGGACTATGAAACCCGCGCGCCGGGCGAGTGCAAGCGCATCGGCAGCTTTATCCGCTCCGCCATCGCCCAATACGGCTGGGAGGAGCCGCTGCTGTGGTGCTCCTCCCCCGCCTGCGCCGGCTTCTATCAGGACATCCCCCACAGCGGCCTGGTCTACGACTGTGACCGCAGCTGGGACGGCCTGGTCCCCGACGAGTGGGAGGCGGCGCTGTGCGACGGGGCGGATGTAGTCTTTGCCGCCTCTCCCCTGCTGGAGGAGCAGCTTTCCCCGGTCTGTCACAACCTGGCGCTGGTGCCCAACGGCTTCGACGACAGCCTCTTTGCCCAGAGCGGCGGCGACGGCCTGCGCACTCCCCACGACCTGGCCGCCATCCCCCATCCCATCCTCGGTATGCTGGGCAGCTGTGGGCGGGAGACGAATCTGGCCCCGCTGATTTACGCCGCCAAGGCCCAGCCTGACTGGAGCTTTGTGCTGGTGGGCGGCGTCTCCCGCTACGCCCGCGGCTATGACGCGCTGGCGCCGCTGCCCAACGTCCATGTTTTGGGGGAGAAGTCCTACGTCTCCCTGCCCCACTACCTGGGCCACTTTGATGTCTGCCTCTCCCTGTCCGGGTCTGAGGCGGAGGAAAGCGTCCTGCCGGAGGCCTTCTACGCCTACCTGCAGACCGGCAGGCCCATCGTCACCCTGACGGCGGGGCCGGAGCTGGATCAGTATGCGGACGTGGTCTACCCCGCCCACTTTGACATCGAATTTCTGGACGCCTGCCGCCGGGCCCTGGCGGAGACGGGGGAAACGCTGCCCCGCACCCGTAGGGATTACGCCCGGGAGGCGTCCTGGTCGGAGCGCCTGGCCCAGTGTCATCGCATTTTACACGGGACCGCGCTGCTATAACAAAAGTTCTGGTCGGATTCACAAAGATAAATTCTTTTTCTGCGGCTCCATTGTGGAAGGCGACAAAGTTCCCTTTTCCGCCTTGTTTTCACTTGAAAACAGCTTTTAAATCCGCTAAAATGAACTTATCAGAGAAGGAGGGCGTGTGTTGGTTCAGTTCGTTCATCCTGCTTTTTCTTTTGTTTTTAGGGCCTGATGCGGCCCCGCAATCCGTGCAGCAGGCAGACTTAGATGCTTCTGCTTGCTGTTTCTTTTACTGGGAGGTAAAGCTGAATGTCTTTGAAAGTCGCAGTTGTTATGGGTTCTGACAGCGATCTCAGCGTCATGCTGGACGCCGTCAACAAACTGAAGGAATTTGGTATCCCCTATGAGGTGCGGGTCATCTCCGCCCACCGCACGCCCTCCGACGCGGAAGCGTTTGCCTCCCACGCCAAAGAGAACGGCTTCGGCGTCATCATCGCCGGGGCGGGCAAGGCCGCCCACCTGGGCGGCGTGCTGGCCGCTTACACCACCCTGCCCGTCATCGGCGTGCCCATCAAGACCAGCATGATGGGCGGGCTGGACAGCCTGCTCTCCATCGTTCAGATGCCCACCGGCATCCCTGTCGCCACCGTAGGCGTTAACGGGGCCGCCAACGCCGCCATTCTGGCCGCCCAGATGCTGGCCATTCAGGACGATGCGCTGGCCGCCAGGCTGGCCGCCTATAAGGACGAAATGGCAGAAGGGGTGCGAGCCAAGGACGCGAAGGTCCAGGCGGAGCTGCAATGAGCTTCCCTCAAGTTTGACCGTCAGGAGTGTGACTATGGATACACCATCCCTGTCCCTTGACCCGTCCGGGGAGCTGCACGAGGAGTGCGGCGTCTTTGGCATTGTCAAGGCCCCTTCCACCCTGGCCGACACGGCTCAGGACAGCCGCGAACCGGTTTATGACACCTATAACGCCCTCTACACCCTCCAGCACCGGGGGCAGGATTCCTGCGGCATCGCCGCCTGCATTGACGGCACCATTCGGCTCCATAAGGATCAGGGGCTGGTGCCGGAGGTCTTTTCCCGGAAGGCGCTGGACCGGCTGGTGGGTGCCAGCGCAGCCATCGGCCATGTCCGCCACGCCAGCAACACCGCCGATGTGAACCCGCTGAACGCCCAGCCCATCGTGGTGCACCGGACCGCCGGTTCCCTGGCGCTGTGCTACAACGGCAAGCTGGTCAACAGCTTGCAGCTGAAAATTGAGATGGAGAGCCGGGGGGCCATCTTCCAAACCACCAACGATGCGGAGATCATCACCTATCTCATCGTTCGGGAGCATCTGCGCACCAACACCCTGGAGGACGCTGTCATCAACGCCATGGAGTATATGATCGGCGCGTACTCCGTGGTGGTCATGAGCCAGGACGAAATGGTGGCCTTCCGGGATCCCAACGGCTTTCGCCCCCTCTGCCTGGGCCGTGTAGGGGACAGCTATGTCTTTTCCAGCGAGTCCGCCGCCATTGACGCATTGGGGGGCGAGCTGATTCGAGACGTGCATCCCGGTGAGCTAATCTCCATCCGGAACGGGTCGCTGACCTCCCAGTTCTGCCGGGTCAAGGCGGCGAAGAGCGCCCTTTGTATGTTTGAGCTGATTTACTTTGCCCGCCAGGACTCCGTCATCGACGGCACCACCATCGGCGCGGTGCGGGAGGAGGCCGGGCGCTACCTGGCCCGCAACAGCACGGTGGACGGCGACCTGGTCATCGGCGTGCCCGACTCCGGGCTGGCCGCCGCCCTGGGCTACGCCAGGGAATCCGGCATCCCCTACGGCATCGGCCTGGTGAAGAACCGCTATATCGCCCGCACCTTCATCCAGAGCAGCACCTGGGAGCGCCGCAACGCCCTGCGCATCAAGCTGAACGCCAACAGCAGCGTGGTGAAGGGGAAGCGGGTCATTCTGGTGGATGATTCCATCGTCCGGGGCAAGACCAGCGCCCGCATCGTGCAGCTCCTCCGGGACGCAGGCGCGAAAGAGGTGCATATGAAGGTCACCGCGCCCCCCTTCCGCCACCCCTGCTACTACGGCACGGCCATCCCCAGTGGGGAGCAGCTGGCCGCCTATGACCGGACCGAGGAGGAGGTCTGCCGCCTGATCGGGGCGGACTCCCTGCAATATATGCCCCTGGAGGGGCTGCAGCACCTGTCGGAAAAGCTGAATCTGAATTACTGCGACGCCTGTTTCACCGGCAACTATATTTTGCCGGTGCCACATCTTCACTTCCAGGAGGGACAAAAGTTATGATTGCAAACAGTAAATCTGACTCCTACGCCGCCGCCGGTGTAGATGTCACAGCCGGTTATGAGGCGGTGGACCGCATCCGCCCGCTGGTGGAGTCCACCTATATCAAGGGCGTGGTGGGCAGCATTGGGGACTTCGGCGGCCTGTTCCAGCCCGACCTGACAGGGATGAAAACCCCCATGCTGGTCTCCGGCACCGACGGTGTGGGCACCAAGCTGAAAATCGCCTTCCTGATGGACAAGCATGACACGGTGGGTATCGACTGCGTGGCCATGTGCGTCAACGATATTATCTGCGGCGGCGCCATGCCCATGTTCTTCCTGGATTACATTGCCTGCGGCAAGAATGTCCCCGCCCGCATCGAGGCCATTGTGAAGGGCATCACCGACGGCTGCCGCATGGCGGGCTGCGCCCTGATCGGCGGAGAGACCGCCGAAATGCCCGGCTTCTACCCGGAGGACGAGTACGATTTGGCCGGCTTCTCCGTGGGCATCGTGGACCGGGAGAAGGTCATCACCCATGACCATATGGCCCCCGGGGATGTCCTCCTGGGCCTGACCTCCAGCGGCGTCCACTCCAACGGCTTCTCCCTGGTGCGGAAGGTGCTGGATGTGGAGCATCATTACGCCGACTACTCCGACGCCCTGGGCTGCACCATCGGCGAGGAGCTGCTGAAGCCCACCCGCATCTATGTCAACGCCATCCGCCAGCTCATGGCTGCGGGGGTGGACATCCACGGCGTCAGCCACATCACCGGCGGCGGCTTCTATGAGAACGTCCCCCGGATGATGAAGGAGGGGCTCACCGCCGTCATCGACACCAATTCCTTCCCCTGTCCCCCCATTTTCGACCTCATCCAGAAGGCGGGCAGCATCCCCACCCGGGATATGTACAACACCTTTAACATGGGTATCGGCATGGTCATCGCCGTCCCCAGGGCGCAGGCCAGACTGGCGCTGGAAACCGTGGTGCGCGCAGGGGAGCACGCCTTCATCATCGGCCACATCGACAACGGCTGCAACGCCGTCGAGGTGATGTACTGATGGTGAAGATTGCCGTACTGGTGTCCGGCGGCGGCACCAATTTGCAGGCCCTCATCGACGCCGAAGCCGCCGGGATGTTCCCCAACGGGAAGCTGGCCGCGGTGGTGTCCTCCTCCCCCACCGCCTACGCCCTGGAGCGGGCAAAGCGGGCCGGTATCCCCACCTATGTGGTGAACCGAAAGGAGTACGCCTCCAATCAGGAGATGACCGCCGCCCTGGCCCTCCGGCTGAAGGACCTGGGCATCGGCCTCATCGTCCTGGCCGGGTTCATGTACGTCCTGACCCCGGAGCTGGTGGACGCCTACCCCAACGCCATCATCAACATCCACCCCGCCCTGATCCCCTCCTTCTGCGGGGAGGGGTGCTACGGTCTCCACGTCCACGAGAAGGCGCTGGCCTACGGCGTGAAGGTGTCCGGCGCTACGGTGCATTTTGTCTCCGCCGTCTGCGACGGCGGCCCCATCATCCTGCAAAAGGCGGTGGATGTGCTGCCGGAGGACACGCCGGAGACCTTACAGCGGCGCATCATGGAGGAATGTGAATGGAAGCTGCTGCCGAAAGCGGTGCAGCTCTTTTGCGACGGGAAGCTCTCCGTAGAGGGCCGCATCGTCCATATCGCAGAGTAAAGAAAGGGTGGAACACCTATGAAGGTTTTGAATCTGGCAGAGCTTCTGCAAACAAATTCCTATCCCGGCCGGGGCATCGTCCTGGGCCGCAGCGCGGACGGGGCCAAGGCGGTCATCGCCTACTTCATCATGGGCCGCAGCGTCAACAGCCGCAACCGCGTCTTTACCGTCACCGAGGACGGCATCCGCACCGAGGCCTTTGACCCCTCCAAAATGACCGACCCCAGCCTCATCATCTATCACCCCGTCCGGGTCTATGGGGGCAAGACCATCGTCACCAACGGCGACCAGACGGACACCATCCGGGACGCCTTCCGGGAGGGCCAGTGCTACCGCCACGCCCTGCTTCAGCGCACCTTTGAGCCGGACGCCCCCAACTACACCCCCCGCATCTCCGGCGTAGTGAAGCCGGACGGCAGCTACAACCTGTCCATCCTCAAGAGCTTTGAGGGCGACCCGTCCCAGACCTGCCGGTACTTCTATGAGTACGACGCCCCCGTGGCCGGGTACGGCCACTTCATCCACACCTACATGGGGGACGGCGACCCCCTGCCCTCCTTTGAAGGGGAGCCGGAGCTGGTGGGCATCGACGCGCCAACTGCGGAAGCCTTTGCCGAGCTGGTGTGGAGCAGCCTGAACAAGGATAACAAGGTCAGCCTGTTCGTCCGCTATCTTGACCTGGCTACCGGCGAGACCCAGGATGTCATCAAAAACGTGAACGCTTGAAAGGTCGTGTGTATAAAGATGAAGGAACTGGAACTGAAATACGGCTTGAACCCCAACCAAAAGCCCTCGAAAATCTACATGGCGGACGGCGGCGACCTGCCCATCACCGTGCTGAACGGCCGTCCCGGCTATATCAACTTCATGGACGCCTTCAACTCCTGGCAGCTGGTCAGCGAGCTGAAAGCCTCCACCGGCCTGCCCGCCGCCGCGTCCTTTAAGCACGTCTCCCCCGCCGGAGCAGCCGTGGCCAAGCCGCTGACGGACATTGACCGGCACATCTACTTCGTGGCGGAGGACGCCGAGGTCTCCCCCATCGCCTCCGCCTATATCCGGGCCAGAGGGGCCGACCGGCTCTGCTCCTACGGCGACTGGGCCGCCCTGTCCGACATCTGCGACGCCTCCACCGCCGCCTATTTAAAGGGCGAGGTCTCCGACGGCATCATCGCCCCCGGCTACACCGACGAGGCCCTGGCCATCCTGAAAAGCAAGAAGAAGGGCAACTATAACGTCATTCAGATCGACCCCAACTATGTGCCCAAGGCCCAGGAGCGGCGGGAGATCTTCGGCGTCGTCTTTGAGCAGGGCCACAGCTTCCTGACCATCGACGATGCCATGCTGTCCAACATCGTCACCGAGAACAAGGATTTGCCCGACAGCGCCAGGACTGACCTGATTCTCTCCCTCATCACCCTGAAATACACCCAGTCCAACTCCGTCTGCTACGTCAAGGACGGCCAGACCATCGGCGTGGGGGCGGGCCAGCAGAGCCGCATCCACTGCACCCGCCTGGCCGGGGACAAGGCCAACAACTGGTGGATGCGCCAGCATCCCAAGGTGCTGGGGCTGCAATTCGTGGACGGTATCCGCCGCCCCGACCGGGACAATGCCATCGACGTCTATACCTCCAACGAATATGAGGACATTCTGGCCGACGGCGTGTGGCAGCAGAGCTTCAAGGTCAAGCCGGAGCCCCTGACCGAGGCGGAGAAAAAGGCCTGGGTGGCGCAGCTCTCCGGCGTGGCCTGCGGCAGCGACGCCTTCTTCCCCTTTGGCGACAATGTGGAGCGGGCCTTCAAGTCCGGCGTGCAGTACATCGCCGAGCCGGGCGGCTCCATCCGGGACGATAACGTGATAGACGCCTGCAACCGCCACGGGATTACCATGTGCTTCACCGGGATGCGGTTGTTCCATCACTAATGACAAACCGTGCCTGCCGCATTTTCTCCGGCAGGCGCGTTGCCTTTATTCTGAACGGAGGGAACGCTATGGATATGGTCACGCTGGGCGGCACCGGCATCACCGTCAACAGGAACGGCTTCGGCGCGCTGCCCATTCAGCGCATCTCCCAGGAGGACGCTGTCCGGCTGATTCGCCGGGCTTACGACGGCGGTATCCGCTTCTTCGACACCGCCCGATTCTATACCGACAGCGAATGCAAGCTGGGGGAGGCGCTGGAGGGCATCCGGAGCCAGGTGTACCTCGCTACGAAAACCGCCGCCGAGACGGCGGAGGACTTCTGGCGGGATTTGGACACCTCCCTGCACAACCTGCGCACCGATTACATCGACCTCTACCAGTTCCACAATCCGGCCTGGTGCCCCAGGCCGGGGGACGGCACCGGCGTCTATGAGGCCATGCTGGAGGCCAAAGCCAAAGGGATGGTGCGCCACATCGGCATCACCAACCACCGCCTGGCGGTGGCCCGGGAGGCCATCGCCTCCGGACTCTATGAGACGCTGCAATTCCCCTTCTCCTACATCTCCGGGGAACAGGAGCTGGAGCTGGTGGCGCTGTGCCGGGAGAAAAACATGGGCTTCATCGCCATGAAGGCCCTGTCCGGCGGCCTGATCACCAACTCCGCCGCCGCTTACGCCTTTGAGGCCCAGTTCGACAACGTGCTGCCCATCTGGGGCGTGCAGCGGGAGGGGGAGCTGGACGAGTTCCTCTCCTACATCGACAATCCCCCATCGCTGACACCGGAGCTTCAGGCAGTCATTGACCGGGACCGGGAGCAGCTGCGGGGCGAGTTCTGCCGGGGCTGCGGCTATTGTATGCCCTGCCCGGTGGGCATCGAGATCAACAGCTGCGCCCGGATGTCCCTGATGCTGCGGCGGGCCCCCGCCCAGTCCTGGCTGACGCCAGAGTGGCAGGAGAAGATGAAGCGCATTGAGCAGTGCCTCCACTGCGGCCGGTGCAAGGGCAAGTGCCCCTACGGGCTGGATACCCCCTCCCTGCTGGAGAAAAACTACGAGGATTATAAGCAGGTGCTGGCCGGAACGGTCAGCGTGCAGTAACGCTATCACATGGAATCAATGGATACCATAAAAAGGAGCTGTGAACTATGAAAGTATTAGTCGTCGGCGGCGGTGGCCGCGAACACGCCATCTGCTGGAAGCTGGCTCAGTCCCCCAAGGTGACGGAGCTGTACTGCGCCCCGGGCAATGCGGGCATCGCCCAGCTGGCCACCTGCGTCCCCATCGGGGCCACAGACGTGGCGGGGATGGTGCAATGGGCCAGGGAGAACGCCATGGACTTCGTCATGGTGGCCCCGGACGACCCCCTGGCCCTGGGCATGGTGGACGCCATGGAGGAGGCCGGTATCCGCGCCTTCGGCCCCCGGAAGAACGCCGCCATTATCGAGGCGTCCAAGTCCTTCTCCAAGGATCTGATGGCGAAGTACCACATCCCCACCGCGAAATACCAGACCTTCACCGAGGAGCAGGCTGCGCTGGACTACATCGACGCCCAGGGCGCGCCCATCGTGGTGAAGGCGGACGGCCTGGCTCTGGGGAAGGGCGTCACCGTGGCCGCCACGGTGGACGAGGCCAAGCAGGCCGTCCGGGAGATGATGGAGGACGGCAAGTTCGGCGCGTCCGGCTCCACCGTGGTCATCGAGGAGTGCATGACCGGCCCGGAGGTGACGGTGCTGGCCTTCGCGGACGGGGAGCACGTCGTCCCCATGCTGTCCTCCCAGGACCACAAGCGGGCCTTTGACGGCAACCAGGGCCCCAATACCGGCGGCATGGGTGCCTTCGTCCCCTCCCCCAACTACACGCCGGAGATTGCCCAGCGCTGCATGGCGGAGATTTTCCAGCCCACCATCCAGGCCATGAAGGCGGAGGGCCGCCCCTTCCACGGCGTGCTGTACTTCGGCCTGATGCTGACCCCTGACGGCCCCAAGGTGGTGGAGTACAACGCCCGCTTCGGCGACCCGGAGACCCAGCCCCTGCTGTATCTGCTACGCAGCGACCTGTTTGACATCTTCAACGCCTGCATCGACGGGACGCTGGACCAAATCGACATCCGCTGGAAGGACGGGGCGGCCTGCTGCCTGGTGCTGGCCTCCGGCGGCTACCCTCTGAGCTACGAGAAGGGCAACGTCATCTCCGGCCTGGACCAGGTGGAGGGCGCGTATGTGTTCCACGCAGGCACGAAATTTGGCCCGGACGGGGCCTACCTGACGAGCGGCGGTCGTGTGCTGGGGGTCACCGCCCGGGGCGACACCTTGCAGGAGGCCGTGGCCAACGCCTACGCCGCCGCCAAGCCCATCACCTGGAAGGATATGCAGTATCGCACTGACATCGGCAAGGTCTGGGTGGACTGACCGAAACGACACAACTCCCGTAAGCGTCAAACCTACTGGCGTAAAAAACTACCGGCCCATCTGAGCCGGTAG
>JAJPXL010000019.1:51471-57841 GCA_021205455.1 Clostridiales bacterium | reverse complement strand
CGGCGTCGGGGGTGACGGTGCCGGACTTGGGGGAGGGCATCAGGCCCTTGGGGCCCAGCACCTTACCGAGACGGCCCACAAAGCGCATCATGTCGGGGGTGGCGATGACCACGTCGAAGTCGAACCAGTTTTCCTTCTGAATCTTCTCCACCAGGTCCATCTCGCCCACATAGTCCGCGCCGGCGGCCTTGGCGGCCTCCGCCTGAGCGCCCTTGGCGAAGACCAGGACGCGGGCGTTCTTGCCGGTGCCGTTGGGCAGGACGATGGCGCCGCGGACCTGCTGGTCGGCGTGACGGCCGTCTACGCCCAGCTTGACGTGGAGCTCCACGGTCTCGTCAAACTTTGCCTTGGAGGTCTTGACCACCAGATCCAGGGCCTCGTTGGTATCGTACAGATTGCCTTTTTCGATCAGCTTCAGGCTATCTTCATATTTTTTACCCATAGTTACAACCTCCTTAGTCGCCAATCGTCACGCCCATGGAGCGCGCAGTGCCGGCGATCATGGACATGGCGGCCTCCAGGGAGGCAGCGTTCAGGTCGGGCATCTTGGTCTCGGCGATTTTCTGCAAATCCGCCTTGGACAGGACGGCGACCTTCTTTTTGTTCGGCTCACCGGAAGCGGTTTCGATGTTGCAGGCCTTTTTAATCAGCACAGCAGCAGGGGGGGTCTTGGTCACGAACGTGAAAGAACGGTCGGCATAGACGGTGATCACCACAGGGATGATCAGGCCCATATCCTTCTTGGTACGCTCGTTAAATTCCTTTGTAAAGGCGGCAATATTGACACCGTGCTGGCCCAGTGCGGGGCCGACAGGGGGGGCGGGAGTTGCCTTGCCTGCGGGAATCTGCAGCTTTACATAGCCAGTAATTTTCTTCGCTTTTGCCACGAAGAACACCTCCTAGAATTGTTAAATAAAATAGTTGTTTGAGCCTCAGTCCGGATTGACGAGCTCAACCTGATTCAAATCCAGTTCCACCGGGGTCTCCCGGCCGAACATGGAAACGTTCACGCGGACTTTGCCTTTGCTGATGTCAAGTTCGTCGACCACGCCGATGAAGGTGTTCAGCGGGCCGTCGGTGATGCGGACAGTGTTGCCCACCTCATAGGCCACGGTGATTTCCTTCTTGTCCACCCCCAGGGCGGCGATTTCATCATCGGTCAGGGGGATGGCGTTGTTGCCCTCACCCACGAAGCCGGTCACGCCCCGGATGTTGCGGACGATGTGCCAGGTCTCATCGGTCATCACCATTTTGACCAGCACATAGCCGGGAAAGACCTTGCGCTCCACCGTTTTCGGGCCGTTGTCCGTGATTTCGGTGACGGTTTCCATGGGGATGGAGACCATTTGAATCACGTCCTGAAGCCCGCGGTTGTCGACGTACTTGGTGATCGTGCTGGCCACTGCATTCTCATAACCGGAATAGGTGTGGACCACATACCACTTCGCTTCGAACCCCATCTGCGTATTATCAAGCATGACCGGTCACCTCAGCCCTGGAACAGGTTGACCAGGGCGCGGATGATGGCGGCGGCCAGCGCGTCAAAGACCCAGATGCAGATGCCCACTGCCAGGATGCAGACCAGCACCACCAGGCAGTTCTTCAGCAGCTCCGTCCTGGTAGGCCAATGGACCTTCTTCAGCTCTACGCGCATATCATGGAGCCAGCCCATAGCTTTCCGGCCGGTGCGGACGAAGAAGTTCGGCTTCTTCTCGCTCTTGGCGTCCTTCTTGCCGCCTTCGGCCTTCTTCTTGCCTTTGGCGGGTTCTTCCACGGGTTCCACGGCTTCTGTTTCGTTCACAGCTTTGGTCTCTTCCGCGACCTCAGGGCTGGATGCGCCCTTGGCTTTTTTTGCGTTTTTCGCCATATTCATACACCTTTCTTGTGAATTGCGCAGTTGTCGCTCACTTCGCTTCAACGTGCTCGGTGTGCTTCCGGCAGAAGGGACAGTACTTGCTCATCTTGAGACGGTCGGGAGTGTTCTTCTTGTTCTTCATGGTGTTGTAGTTTCTCTGCTTGCACTCGGAGCACCGCAAGGTGATCTTTTGCCGTGCACCAGCTTTCGCTTTTGCCATTTTCGGCACCTCCTTGGTTTCGTAATCTGTTTGGATCAAAAAAGCCGGAACTCCGGCAGGTTGACCCGTTACAGGGAATACCGCCGAACTTCCAGCCCGAACGCCGCAGAAAGCCTCTGCGGCACAAACAGTCAAAATCGAGTTCGGCAGAAACGCTGCCTCCCTGCTATGGCGCGGTAAACACGCCGCGCAAGGGCACCCTCATGCGTAAAAATGCGCACAAAAAGAAAACCCTTGCTCACAGGTAGTACTACTATATCATGCCAGATAAACGCTGTCAAGCACTTTTTTCGCAAAAATCAAAAATGCCCCGCCCGTTGCGGGGCCAGGGAAACCGGAAAAGGGGTGGACAAACGGGGGAGAAAGATGGTACAATGCAAAACGATAGGATGTGAGAGTATGCGCGTTATGGCAATCGATTACGGGGACGCTCACACCGGCGTGGCCATCTCCGACCCGTTTGGGATGCTGGCAGGCTGGACGACCACCATTGACTCCTGGCGGCAGGAGGAGGTGCTGGCCCGGCTGCTGGACATCATCCGGGAGCATGGGGTGGACGAGCTGGTGCTGGGCCTGCCCAAAAACATGAACGACACCAGCGGCCCCCGGGTGGAGAAGAGCCGTCAGCTGGCCGCCCTGTTGGAGGAGGCCACCGGCATGGAGGTCCATCTGTGGGATGAGCGGCTGACCACGGTGGACGCCCACCGAATCCTGTCCGAAAACGGACGGCGGGGCAGGCAGCGGAAGGGGAAGGTGGATGCGGTGGCCGCTTCCCTGATTCTGGAAGGGTACCTGGGCTACCGCCGCACCCAAAACGGTTAGAAAGAGAGGAAAACACAATGCTGTTTGATACAGATGACAACTATGTCGTGCTGGAGCTGGAGGACGAGGCCGGGCGCCGCGTCCGCTATGAGATGCTGGACCTGGTGGAGTATCACGGGGAGGCCTTCGGCGTCTTTCTCCCGGCGGAGGACCATGCGGGCGAGGTGGCCATCCTGCGCCTGGCCGGTGAGGACGCCCAGAAGGCGGAGGGCTACGTCCCAGTGAACGACGAGGAGCTGGAGCAGGCCGTCTTTGACATCTTCCAAATCAAGAACATGGACGCCTTTGACTTTGGCGGCAATACCTTTGCGCAGAACGACCTGTTTGAATAGGCCGAAGGACAGGAAAAAGGCCCGCTGCACAGCGGGCCTTTTTCCATGAGCGCAGACGCTCAAGCATTACGCACGGGTGACTTTCCCGGAACGGAGGCATCTGGAGCAGACATATACGTGAGTGGGAGTGCCCCCCACGATAGCCTTGACGCGCTTCACGTTGGGCTTCCATGTGCGGTTGGAGCGACGATGGGAGTGAGAGACCTGAATCCCAAAGGCGACGCCTTTCCCACAAAAATCGCATTTTGCCATTTTGCTGACCTCCTTCGCATTTATGATCACTGCTTACGCAAGCGATAAATCTTATGAAACAGCATTGATTATAATACCAGATAGAAAGCATAAAATCAACCCCTTTCCCGGAATTTTTTGAAAAATTTTGAAGGATAGCTCCAGGGGAATCTTCCGTTCTTAACGGTTGCAAAACGTGGGGAAAGGCGTTATACTATATGAAGCAAGTTGTTATATGTAAGAGGCCACGCCCGGAGGAACGCCAGGGCGTCGGCCGATGCAGGGAGGGTGGACTATGAGCAAGCAATACACATACCCGCTGTATCGCCTGGCGGATGAGTTCCAGCTGGAGGTTTTGCACCGGGGGTCAGACTATGAGAAGCAGAAGGTGCGCTCCGTCAGCGTCAACCGCCCCGGCCTCTCCCTGGTAGGGTTTTATGATTACTTTGATGACAACCGCATCCAGCTGATGGGGAACATGGAGTACACCTATCTGGCGCTGATGTCCCACAAGGAGCGGCTGAAATGCTTTGAAGATTTGCTGTCCCACCCCATCCCCGCCCTGATTATCGCAAGGAGCATGGAGCCCTTCCCGGAGTGCCTGGAGGCGGCGGAGCGGTATGACCGGAACGTGCTGCGCACCAGTCAGGAGACGGGAGAATTCATGTCTAACCTGACCTCCGCCCTGCGCACTTACCTGTCCCCCCGCATCACCCGCCACGGCGTGCTGGTGGAGGTTTACGGCGAAGGGGTGCTGCTCATGGGCGAGTCCGGCGTAGGCAAGAGCGAGGCGGCCATTGAGCTGATTAAGCGGGGGCACAGGCTGATTGCGGACGACGCGGTGGAGATTCGCCGTGTGCGCTCCAATCAACTGGTGGGCTCCGCGCCGGAGCTGATCCGCTACTATATGGAGATGCGGGGCATCGGCGTCATCGACGTGCGTCAGCTGTTTGGTATGTCCGCCGTCAAGGACTCCCAGGAGATCGACCTGATCATCAACCTGGAGAACTGGAGGGAGGGTATCCTCTATGACCGGCTGGGGCTGGACGATTTCCGCACCAGCATCCTGGATGTGGAGGTGCCCACCCTGACCATCCCCATCAAGCCGGGCCGGAACCTGTCGGTCATCATCGAGGTGGCGGCGCTGAATAACCGCCACAAGAAGATGGGCTACAACGCCGCCCAGGAGTTTACCGAACGCATCAACGAGCGTTTTGACCGCCAGATGGCGATGGACGCGGATGACGACGAGCTGGGATGAGCCGCTGCACTGAAAAAAGGAGCCGGAAGGATGGAACGCTTTATCGTATTTGAACAGGTGACGAAGGAATACCACTCCGGAGAGGTCACGGTCACGGCGCTGAAGGATGTCAGCTTTACCATCGCCCAGGGGGAGATTTGCGTCATCGTGGGGGAGTCCGGCGCGGGCAAGACCACCCTATTGAACATCCTGGGGGGCATGGACAGCCTGACCCGGGGCAAGGTGCTGGTGGACGGCGCGGAGGTGTCCGCCTATCACAAGCGCCAGCTGACGGACTACCGCCGGCGGGATGTGGGCTTCGTGTTTCAGTTCTACAATCTGATTCCCAACCTGACTGCCCTGGAGAATGTGGAGATCGCCGCCCAGCTCTGCCGGGACGCCCTGGACCCGGAGACGGTGCTGCGGGGCGTTGGCCTGGGGGAGCGGCTGGGGAACTTCCCCGCCCAGCTCTCCGGCGGGGAGCAGCAGCGGGTGGCCATTGCCAGGGCGCTGGCGAAGAACCCCAAGCTGCTGCTGTGCGACGAGCCCACCGGCGCGCTGGACTACCAGACCGGCAAGGCCATCCTGAAGCTGCTCCAGGATACCAGCCGCAAAAACGGCATGACCGTGGTGATCATCACCCACAATAAAGCCCTCTGCGCCATGGCGGACCGGGTCATTCGTGTGAAGAGCGGCACGATTTCCTCTGTGGAACAAAACGCCCATGTCACCCCTGTAGAACAAATTGAATGGTGAGGAAAAAGCGTTGACCAGAAAGACCCTACTGCGCACCATCAAAGCCACCTTTGGCCGTTATATTGCCATCCTCGCCATCATCGCCTTGGGGGTGGGCTTCTTTACGGGGCTGAAAAGCGCCGAGCCTGCCATGCGGAACACGGCGGAGGACTATCTGGACGGCCTGAAGTTTTACGACTTTCAGCTCCTCTCCACCCTGGGCCTGACGGAGGAGGATGTGGATGCCTTTGCCGCGCTGGACGGCGTCACGGCGGCGGAGGGCGGCTACAGCATGGACGCCCTGGCTGAGGTGGAGGGGAGGAGGATACCCTTGTGCTGGAGTTCCTGTCGCTGACGGAGGAGACCACGCTGGTTCAGCTGACGGCGGGCCGCCTGCCGGAGAGCGAGGACGAGTGCGTGGCGGATGCGGCGGCCTTCACCGAGGAGGACATCGGGAAAACCATCACACTTTCCTCCTCCAACGACGAGGACACGCTGGACACCTTCGCCGTGACGGAGGCCACCATCGTGGGGCTGGTGCAGTCCTCCCGGTACATCAGCACCGACCGGGGCAGCACCTCCCTGGGCAGCGGTACCCTGACGGGGTTTGTCTATCTGCCGAAGGAGGCGTTCTCCTCCGAAGCGTATCACGAGATTTTACTGTGCTGCGATTTGCCGGGCGCCCTCTACTCGGAGGGATACGAGGCTGCCCGGGATGCGCTGGAGGAGGAAATCGAAGCGCTGTTAGCGGAGCGGGGCCTGCTGCGCTATACGGAGCTTCGGACAGAGGGGGAGACGGAGCTGGCCGATGCCCGGCAGGAGCTGGACGATGGCTGGGCCGAGTATGAGGACGGCAAGGCGGAGGCCGAGCAGGAGCTTGCCGACGCCGCCCAGGAGCTGGCGGACGCCCGGCAGGAGCTGGATGACGGCTGGGC